>NZ_CP015963.1:2340000-2673978 GCF_001663155.1 Altererythrobacter ishigakiensis | reverse complement strand
TCCCCAAACCCAATACTTCTTTGCCCCCGGAATCGACCCGAGATGACATTTTAAACCTAGACTTGTTCAAGCTTCGCCATTGCGCGGAATCGCAAAACCGCGCGTTGCCCCACTGCCCAAAACTGTAGATGTTCGAGATGTCCCGCCCCGAACAATTACGTTTTATGAAGCCCTATCGTCTGAGCGCAAGTCCGTTTTCGTAAAAAAAGCGAAATATTTCGGTTGACTCGCCGCTAACCCGCAGACTTGCGTTGAAGTTGTTGAAAACAAAGGATTCACATGATTTGAGCGATGCGAATCGTGGAAAGTCCTAGGGTTAGCGGTAACCTGTCCGTCACACTTCGGACAAAACAAAAGGGCCGTACCCATGTTGGGTCGGCCCTTTGGCTATCCATGTGCATTGCAGCATCGCCTAAGCGATCATTGAAACGCGAATCAGAGCGCTGCGACTCGCTTCGAAAGGCGCGACATCTTGCGCGCAACGGTGTTCTTGTGAAGAACGCCGCGAGCAACACCGCGAGCCATTTCAGGCTGAGCGGCCTTCAACGCTTCAGCGGCGGCTGCCTTGTCGCCAGCTTCGCAAGCTGCTTCGACCTTTTTCACGAAACCGCGGATGCGGCTGACGCGCGCACCATTGATCTCTGCGCGGCGGTTGTTGCGACGGATGCGCTTCTTTGCTTGCGGCGTATTGGCCATAACTTCGTTCTGTCTCGCGTTCTGTGATGGCCGCTTAGGCGACCGAAATGTTTACTCGGTAATTTTTCGAAAGTCGGCGATTCACCGCCGGAAAGGCGCGCACATAGTCGGGCGTCGAGCGAAGGTCAAGGATTCGCTTACTTCTGGCAACGCGGGCAGAACCAGGTGCTGCGCCCACCTTGCACGAAGCGGCGGATCATCCCACCGTCACTGTGGTGGCAATCCTCTCCTTCGCGACCGTACACGTCGAAGCGGGTCGCGAAATAACCCAGCTCCCCGTCGGGGGCAGCATAGTCACGCAAGGTTGAGCCGCCATCGCTGATCGATTGAGCCAGCACTTCCTTGATCGCCGGGACTAGCCGTTCGAGTTGAGGTTTGGTTACCTTGCCACCGGCTTTGCGCGGATGGATGCCAGCACGCCACAGCGCTTCGCACACATATATATTGCCGAGACCCGCCACGATGCGCTGATCAAGCAGGCACAGCTTGATCGCTTGTTTGCGTCCTTTGAGCGCGGGTTTGAGATAGTTCGCGCTAAGTTCTTCGCCGAGTGGCTCCGGCCCGAGTGCAGCAAACGGCGGCCAATCGACTAGCGCTGGCGTGCCAACCAAATCGACCGAGCCAAATCTTCGCGGATCGCATAGCGCAAACCGGTTGGCACCGGTCTCCAGGATAAGGTGGTCGTGTTTGTCCGGCTCAGCAGGATCAATTCGCCACCTCCCGCTCATGCCCAGATGGAACACCATCGTTTGATCGCGATCGGTATGAATCAATCCATATTTTGCCCGTCGTGATAGGTTCGTCACAGTCGCTCCCGTCAGCACTTGCACCAGATCCTTTGGAAACGGGCGGCGCAAATCCGGTCGGTTCATCACCACACGCTCAATCCTTGCGCCTTCCAGGAACCGGGCAAGTCCGCGGACCGTTGTCTCAACTTCTGGTAACTCTGGCATGGAGATGCTCTTAACACCCTTTGCTACGCTCGCAATTCATCCTAAGGCGCCCCGCTATGACTAATAAGGTTTCTTTCGGCTACGAAGATGTCGATCCGCAAGAAAAGACCAAGCGCGTTGGCGCGGTCTTTTCCAATGTCGCGCGCAAATACGACATCATGAACGATGCTATGTCTGGCGGTATGCACCGCCTTTGGAAGGATCGCTTTGTGCGGCGGGTAAAACCACAGCCGGGTGAAGCGATTCTGGACATGGCGGGGGGCACTGGCGACATCGCCTTTCGTATGGCTGCGCGCGGGGCCGAAGTGGTGGTGGCTGACATCAATCAGGATATGCTGGATGTTGGCATCGAACGCGCGATGGAACGCGGTATCGATGGTTTGTCGTGGTCTTGCCAGAATGCTGAGACGCTGAGCTATCCAGCGAACCAGTTTGATGCCTACACGATCGTATTTGGTATCCGGAATGTGACACATATCGACAAGGCGCTGTCGGAAGCTCATCGCGTATTGCGTCCTGGCGGACGATTTTTCTGCATGGAGTTCGGCACGACCGAATGGCCAGGCTTCAAGGAAATATACGATCTTTATTCGCATCAGGTCATGCCTAAACTGGGCAAGGCCATCGCGGATGATGAAGACAGCTATCGCTATTTGGCGGAATCGATCCGCCGCTTCCCGCTTGCGCACGAGTTTGAAGCCATGATCAAGGATGCGGGTTTCAGAAATACACGGGTCGAGAAGATTCTTGGCGGTGCGGTAAACATCCACTCGGGGTGGAAAGTCTAAGCGCTTGGCTCGTCCTTCAACTCATATCTGGCGTCTTCTTAAGTGGGGGCGAATCCTCGCCAAGCATGGCGCATTGCGCGGAATCGAACGTGATCCGAACGCGCCCTTACAGGTAAAGAGGCTGGCGCGTGTTGCTAGGTTTGGGACCTTTCAACCGTCGACCCCAGACTATGCGACCGCCTTCAAAGCGATTGGACCCGCGGCCATCAAATTGGGGCAGACTCTTGCGACGCGTCCTGATCTGGTAGGCGAGGAAGCGGCGGACAATCTGCTGGGTTTGCAGGACAATCTGCCACCTGTTCCATTCAGCGATATCGAGAAATCAATCGCCTCAACGTTTGAGAGGCCGCTATCTGAGCTTTTCAGTGAGATAGATCCGGAACCAGTTGGGGCCGCTTCTATCGCGCAGGTCCATCGTGCAGTAACCAGCGATGGGCGCAAAGTTGCGCTGAAAGTTCTGCGCCCCGGCATTCGCGAACAGTTCGCCCGCGACATCGAGACCTACGAATGGGCAGCGGCCCATCTAGAGGCGCTGGGGAGCGACGAAGCACGTCGCCTACGTCCGCAGTTGACGATTGCCAACTTCAAGCGTTGGACGAACCGCGAGCTTGACCTTCGCCGCGAAGCAGCCTCTGCGTCTGAACTGGCCGAAAAGATGAAGGGGTTTGCGGGATACCGTATCCCTGAAGTCGACTGGGATCGCACCAATGGCCGGGTGATGACGGTTGAATGGATCGATGGCATCAAGATCAGCAAGGTTAATGAACTTAAGGCCAAAGGTCATGACATGGGAGAGATCGCCAATCGACTGGTGCTCGCCTTCCTGACGCAAGCAATCAGCGGCGGCTATTTCCATGCGGACATGCACCAAGGTAATCTGTTCGTCGAAGATGACGGTACGATTGTCGCGATTGATTTCGGTATCATGGGGCGGATCGATCGGCGAGCGCGCATGTGGCTGGCAGAAATTCTCTATGGTTTGACAACCGGAAACTACCAGCGGGTCGCTGAAATCCACTTCGAGGCGCAGTATGTCCCGAGCTATCATTCAGTCGATGAATTCGCGACGGCATTGCGCGCAGTGGGCGAGCCAATGCGTGGCAAGCCGGTAAGCGAACTCAGTGTTGGACAAATGCTTGATGGCCTGTTCGCAATTACCCGCGATTTCGACATGCAAACCCAACCGCATTTGCTGCTTCTGCAAAAGACGATGGTGATGGTTGAGGGGATTGCGACGCAGCTGAACCCACAGATCAATATGTGGGATACGTCCGCGCCCTATGTGCGCAATTGGGTGCGTGACGAATTAGGTCCGGAAGCAGCGCTTGCCGATGCTGTGAAAGAGAATTTCTCGACTCTGCTGAAGCTACCCGATCTGCTGCGACGAGTGGACGAAAAGTTTCCGCCAAAGGGTGGCGCACCTGAGCCGCCGCCGCTGCCTCATGTCGAACTCATTGTCGGTCCGACAGCGCCGAAACGCCGCGGATGGATGGGCTATATCGCCGCAGCAGCCGCTGGTGCAGGTGCGCTGTACGGCGCAACCGTGCTTGGCTGGATCGCTTAATCGCTTTCTTCAGGAATCAGTGCGGTGTGGGGCAGCATTCGGCTGCCCAGGAGCGCCAGGATTACTGTTACCGCTTCGACAATGATTGGCACGAACCAATCGTCATGCGGACCATTAAGGATCAAGGTGTAGAGCCGCCCGATAATCGCAATGGCCATCAACGCTGCGGTGACCAGCAAAGGGTCGCCTTTACGCGCCCATCCCCCCCAGATCATGCAACCGCCGGCCACGACAAAGAACGCTGTCATATCAGCGCGCATTGATGCCAGCCCGAGAGTTCCTTGCGGCGCGATTCCAAAATCAGCACCTGAACCTACCGGATCCAGCAGGAAGCCGATCCCCATAAGAACAAAGAACAGCCCTCCAACAAACAACAAAGCGCGTAAAACCAGTGCCATAGCATCTCTCCCCAGAAACCATTCGCTTCAGTGTTAGCTGGTTGTTAGGAAAGCGCTAGGACAAACTTAACCACTCTATTGCAAGGGTTGGCTGGGTCTTGCTGTGCAGCTAGGCTCAGAAGGCATATGCAAATCAGGGGAGCTATTGGCCAAAATGACTGCCTCGCAACCCGCTAGCTTCGGGAAAGCCCGGTGAGCAGCGCGGGACCAAAGATTTTGCTCGTGGTGGGTGGTGGTATCGCTGCCTACAAATCATGCGAGCTGGTTCGCCTGATCCGCAAGGGCGGTGGCGATGTCACTTGTGTGTTGACGCAAGGCGGGCAGCAGTTCGTGACGCCGATGGCATTAGCTGCGCTGAGCGAGAACGAAGTCCACACCACGCTATGGGACCTCAAGAACGAAGCCGAGATGGGCCATATCCAGCTTAGCCGTGAAGCTGACCTGGTGGTGGTATGCCCCGCAACCGCCGATCTGATGGCGAAAATGGCGGCTGGGATTGCTGACGATCTGGCGACCACACTGATTCTTGCGACGGACAAGCCGGTAATGATCGCGCCGGCGATGAATGTACGCATGTGGGAGCACGAAGCCACTCAACGCAACCTGAAGTGGTTACAGCAAGCAGGGGTCAATGTGCTCCACCCCGATGAAGGCGCGATGGCATGCGGTGAGTTCGGCTATGGCCGATTGCCTGAGCCAGAAGTGATCTGGGCTGAGATCGCAGGCCACTTTGGAATCGAAGTGGAAGTTCCGCGGAAAACCGCTGATGTTGCACCTACTGTTGAGGAAGAGGTTCCAGAAGCAGAAGACGAAATCGAAGCTATCGAGCCCGAACCAGCGCCTAAGGGTGGTGGACTTGGTGGGTTGCTTGCTTCGATCATACCGCGCTCGACAGCAAAACGTTCAGCTGAGGAAATCGAAGCTGAATACCTCGAGGAAGAAGAAGCCGCCGCAGCTGCCGAAGATGCGGAAGCCGAAGGCGAGGAACAGATCTGCGAAGCTTCGGAAGAGGAAGAGCTTGCACAACCCGATCTCGATGCAGGGCCGTTGCTCGCCAAGAAGGGAGGAGCGAGCTCTGCCCCGCCAACAGATCCTGAAGCGATAAACCACACGGTTAAGACCGGCACCGGTGATGCTGAACCAGAGCCAATCGAAGGTGATGATTTCGAAGGCGCGCCACCAGCGCGTCCTGAAGATGTCGAGGTCGCTGAAGAGGACGCGCTTGGTGGTGAATCCTTCAAGGTTAAGAAGGGGCATCAGCCGCTTAAGGGCAAGCATATGCTGGTCACTGCAGGCCCCACATGGGAAGCAATCGATCCGGTGCGCTACATTGCGAACCGCTCATCAGGCAAACAAGGCTTTGCGATTGCTGCTGCCGCCGCGGCGCTGGGGGCGAAAGTCACCCTTGTGGCGGGCCCGGTATCGCTGCGCACGCCCGACGGCGTTGACCGAGTTGATGTCGAAAGCGCAGTCCAGATGTCCGACGCGGTCAAGAAAGCAATGCCGGCTGATATAGCCGTGATGGTCGCCGCTGTCGCTGACTGGCGCCCCAAAGAATATCGTGATGAGAAGATGAAGAAGCGCGGCTCAGCTCCCCCTGCGCTCGTGCTGGAAGAGAACCCCGACATACTCACTAATGTCGCAGCCAGTGACAATCGGCCTAAACTTGTGGTCGGTTTCGCGGCCGAAACCGAGGACCTGCTCGACAATGCAAAACGCAAACGCAAGCGCAAGGCGGCCGACTGGATTGTCGCTAATGACGTTTCGGGCGATGTGATGGGCGGTGATCTGAATACCGTTCAAATCGTGCGCGAAGGTAGCGTCGATACAATCGAAGAGATGCCCAAGATGGATGTCGCAATGGCGTTGGTTGAGAAAATGGCTGAGGCTTTGGCGGAGAGACAGGAAGATGCCTGACCCGGTTACGGTACAGGTAAAGCGCCTGCCGCATGGTAATGGGCTGGATCTACCTCGATACGCAACAGACGGCGCGGCAGGGATGGATATTGTCTCGGCTGAAACGATAACTCTGCAACCTGGGGCACGTCACGCGGTCGCTACCGGTCTGGCTGTCGCCATACCACAAGGGTTCGAGATTCAGGTTCGTCCGCGCTCTGGCCTTGCACTCAAGCATGGCATTACTGTTCCCAACACGCCGGGTACGATCGACAGCGACTATCGCGGCGAGTTGAAAATTATAATGATCAACCATGGTGCTGACGTGTTTCCGATTGCTCGCGGAGATCGGGTTGCACAACTGGTGCTCGCACCCGTCACACAAGCGGTTTGGAGTGAAGTGACAGAGCTGGACGAAACCACCCGCGGCGCTGGTGGGTTCGGCTCGACTGGTGGTGCTGCGAAGCTCTGACCTGCATTAAGAAAAAGGGCGGCACCGTATGGAACCGCCCCAATCCAAACCCGTCCAAGGGTAATCTAATTATTGACCTGACGAACCTTGGTTTCTTCCGGCTTGATTGTGATGCGCAAAGTTTCGCCTGAGTTGCCCGGAAAATCCACAAACATTGCTTCGACCAAATTAGGAACAAGGTGTTGTAGCCTGTTCGAAGTAGAAACAGCCTGCGCTTTGCCTTCGAAAAGCCGCTTGCCTGTTTCCGCGCGATCGATCTTCAATTCTATGCCGCTGGTGTAGACGGTGTAACTGCGTACTTCCGGTCCGCCGAACCACGGATCGTAAAAGCCATAGCCCCACGCACCGCGAAGACGGCTGCGATAATAGCGAGAGCGGTACCACGGACTCCAGAATGGGTCGTGGAAACCGGAGTCTGTGGTTCGCACTTTCTCGCGGCCATTGTCGACGCCATAGTCGAACCTCACCAGCAGGCTGGCATTCTCCGGATCGGCCTGCGCATAGCCAAGACGCTCCATCTGTGCCTCAACAAGATCGGCATAGAGTGCAAACTCAAGCCCTCCGGCCAAAGCAGGGTCATCCGCGACCACTGCAAAACTCTCACCCTCCGGTGCGGGAAGCTCCGCTTGAAAGCGGGATACATCGGCCTTGAAACCCGGTGAAGCGCAGGCCGCCAAGCCTGCCAACAACAACGGTACTGCCACCAGCTTGAGGGTTCGCGAACGAACGGATTTGAAAGCGGTCATAATCAAGCCTTCACTGTAGATGCGCGTGGGCAAAAACGCGCAATTGCCCGCACGGAATCTTATTGCGCAGGCTGTCATCGATCGGTTCGAATGTAAAGTCCACGGGCTGAACAGTCATTTAACGGCTTGGCGCCCAAGGAATCTATTGAGTTCAGTTCCTTACTAACCCCAATGCAGTGTAGGCGGCGGCAAGAGTGGGTGTGCCAAGCTCCCGCGCGCGTGCAGCACCACGAGCAAGAATTGCATCAAGCGCTTCGCGATCATCTTTCAGTTCAACAAATCGCGCCGAGATTGGGCGGAGCGTTTCGACCAGCAATTCGCCCAGAGCTGGCTTGAACACGCCAAAACCCTGCCCGCCGAAATCTGCCAAAACGCCATCCGTGCTCTTGCCGGCCAGCGCACCGTAGATGCCGACTAGATTCAATGCCTCGGGACGTCCTTCCAGCCCTTTGGCCTCACTTGGCAAGGGCTCGGGATCGGTCTTCGCTTTCTTGATTTTCTTCATGATCTCGTCAGCATCGTCGGCCAGATTGATCCGGCTCATCTCCGATGGGTCTGACTTGCTCATCTTGGCGCTACCGTCGCGCAGACTCATGATACGCGCGGCCTCTGGCGGAATGATCGGCTCTGGTAGAGTAAAGACGGGTGCATCTTCCGAAGCGAAATCATTGTTGAACTTTTGCGCGATGTCGCGCGCCAACTCCAAATGCTGCTTTTGGTCTTCGCCCACCGGCACATGCGTCGCCTGGTACAGCAACACGTCAGCCGCCTGCAGTACGGGGTAAGTAAACAGCGCAATCGATGCACCTTCGCGGTTCTTGCCCGATTTATCCTTGAATTGCGTCATGCGGTTTAGCCAGCCCATGCGAGCAGTGCCGTTGAGCAGCCATTGCAACTCTGCGTGTGCGGGAACCTGAGCTTGATTGAACAGGATCGCCTTGTCAGGATCAACGCCGCAAGCGACCAGTGTCGCTACCAGTTCCAGGGTTGATGCATGCAGCTCTGCAGGATTATGCGGCATCGACAGAGCGTGCAGATCGGCAATAAAGATCAGGCAATCGCCACCAGCAGCCATGGCGTCGTCCTGAAACTTCACATAGTTGCGGATGGCACCAAGGTAATTGCCCAGATGGGGCTTGCCGGTAGGCTGGATTCCGGAAACGACACGCATGATCGAGATTCTCTATTCGGTTAGCTTTGGCGGCGCATTAGGCGTTGCATGGTCGCCTTGTCGAGTACGCCGAGGATGATAGCCGCAAATGCATAGGTCGCGATACCGACAGCGAGTATTGCCGAAAGGCCAAGAGCCTGCTGTCCGTAGCTACCGACAAACCAGCCACCAATATGCTGCATTAGCCACCATAGAGCGGCGCCCATGACAGCCGCAGCCAATATAATACGGAATACACGGCCCATAATCCGAGATGGCATGCGGTAAAAGCCACGGACATGCAGGATACTTCCCAGTAACATGATGTTGATCCAGGCGCCGACTGCCCCGGCGATTGCCAGACCGACCACCCCAATCTGCAAAACGAACACAAAGTAGTAGTTAAGCGCAGCCGTGACCAGCAGGCTGAGCGCAGCGGTGATTACCGGCGTGCGCGTATCCTTACGCGCAAAAAAGTTCGGGGTCAGTACTTTGACGAGAACATAGGCTGGTAGTCCCAGCACAAGACCGGAAACAACGATGCCGGTTACGCCTGCGTCTTCCTGAGTGAAGGCTTGACCTGCCATGAAAACCTGCACGAAGGCTGTCCCGGTGAAAAACAGTGCTACCGCGCAAGGCACAGTCAGCAGCATGGACAGCTCGATCGCATTGGATTGTAGCCGCGCGGCCTCCTCATCCTGTTCGCGCCCAAGGAAGCGAGACAAGGCAGGCAATATTGCGGTGCCCAAGGCGATACCGATGATACCCAGCGGCAGCTGATTCCATCGGTCCGCCATTTGCAGATGGGTGTAGCTGCCAACCGGCAGGTTTGAGAGGAAGAACAGATCCACCACACGGCTGATTTGGTATACGCCGGCGCCGAAGATGGCAGGAACCGCCAGGACGAACAGCTCTTTGACCCCGCTAGTCAACTGCGGTGCGACCAGCGACAACTGGAAACCCGCGCGACGCATGAAGAAACCAAGCCACAGCACTTGGAGCAAGCCTGAGAGTGATACGGCCACAGCCATCCATTGTGCCGTTTCGCGACGTGCTGCGATCCCTTCGCCCAGCGTCAAACCATAGCCGAGTGCTACGATCAGGCAGATGTTGAGCAAGATCGGCGCTGCTGCTGCGGCTGCAAAGCGGGAAAGCGAATTCAGGATTGCCGCAATCAGAGTCGCGACGCTCATGAACAACAGATAGGGGAATGTGATCCGTGCTAACAGAATCGCAATCTCCAGATTGCCTGCCTGTTCTGTGAGTCCGTCTGTGACGAAATATTCGACTACCCATGGCATGACCATAAGCGCGATCGCGCCAAATATGATGAGGATGGGCAGCAATACGGCCAGCACATTCTCTGCGAAGGCACGTGCTTCGCTGACGTCACCATCTTCCTTCATGCGCCGGTTGAAAAGCGGCACAAATGCACTGGCGAAAGCACCCTCGGCGAATAATCGGCGAAAGATGTTGGGCAGCATGAAGGCCAGCTGCCAGGCATCGCCCATCGCGGTCGCACCCAGCACTCTGGCAATCAGAATGTCCCGGAGGAAGCCGAACACGCGGCTGACAGCCGTCAGTCCGCCGATTGTCCCGACATTCTTAAGCAGGCTCATGGCGTTGCAGCTTCCTCCCGTCAGAACGCAATGTGTCGAACCGACGGGTGAGACGCAAGCTTTTGCAGTCTATTGTCAGGCGTTGCCTTGAGGCGTTGTCGCCTCGTCAGCGCCACCAGCAGCTTCACGCTCACGCTTGGCTTGCAGTTGCTGAAGGTAAAGACCGTTGAAATCGATCGGATCAATCGGTGCCATCTGGAATCCGGCGTCGCGTACAGCGTCAGCAATGATCGCGCGTGCAAACGGGAAGAGCAGGCGCGGTGCCTCTGCAAACAGGAATGCATGTGCTTGTTCTTCAGGCACGTTGCGAATGCCCACGAGGCCGCAGTAAACCAGCTCAATCAGATAGGCGTTACCTTGAGAGGACTTCGCTGTGAGGTTTATTTTCAGCTCAACTTCGGTCACTTCGTCGCTGACCTTGTTGGCACCGATATTGAACTGCAGATCAATCTGCGGCTGCTCGGTCCACTGGTAGACTGCCGGAGCGTTGGGATTTTCGACCGAGAGGTCTTTCACATATTGCGTGATTAGCCCGACACTCGGCAAATTATCCGCGCCATTCGCGCCAGCTGCAGTGTTGTTGTCGAGATCGGTCAGGACGTCGCCTTCATCGGCCATGATCAGTATTCTTTCGCGTCAAAATGGTATGAATATCGAGTTGGAAATGACGTAATCATTACGCATTGGCGCGCCGCCTAGCACCGCTGCTCGTCTGCGGCAACCGATGCATAGAGGCAATCTTGCGTCGAAAAGGAACGAACAGCCTTCATCTGGCGTTGTGATTCACATGCTAAGGCCCTATCTGTTAACCGATGGGCATAATTAGGCGGGCGAACCTGCTTTCAAATCTGGATAGACGAAGTGATTGTCGAAATTGTCATTCTTGCCATGATTGCAGCCTTTCTGGGGCTGCGCCTCTACTCTGTTCTGGGCGAACGCGCCGAGCATGAAGAGGAATCTGTGCCGCATCGATTTGATGCGAATGATGAAGAGCGTTCAGGCCCCGCCGCTCCCAAGCCGGCCACGCAAGCGGTAACCCCGCTGCGCCCGCAGCCGCGACTCGAAGGTATGATCCCTGCGGTTGAGCGCGGTGTTCGGGAAATTTCTGCTGCCGATCCAAAGTTCGACATCTTGATGTTCCTCGAAGGAGCGAAGGTTGCTTACAAGATGGTGCTCGAAGCATTCTGGAAGGGTGATCGAGCAACTCTGAAAGAGCTGTGCGATGATGACGTGTATGCTGGTTTTTCCGCTGCGATCGATGCGCGCGAAGCCGCCGGGCATACGCTCGACAACAAGCTGATCCGGATTGAGGAAGAAAAGGTCCACTCGGCGACGATCGACAATGGCGTGGCCCGTGTGGCTGTCCTGTTCGTATCGGATATCGCAGCTGTGACGCGCGACAAGGACGGCAATGTCGTTGCAGGATCGCTAGACGATGCGGTCGAAAGCCGCGATGTTTGGACATTCTCTCGCCGTATCGGTTCAGACAGCCCGGATTGGCTGCTCGACGAAACCGACGAAGGCTAAGTCCATACTCAACTCTCATTAGGGGAATCGCGATGAACGGGCGCCGATGGCAATCTGCGCCAGTAAGTTTCGCGGCTTCTATCGCATTGCTCGCATTGGTGGGTTGTGTGCGTGTAGCACCACCACCACCTTTGCCGATGGAAAGCGCAATAGCCTTAGGTGTGGCGGGCGGACCAAGCCTGTCGGCTCTGCCGCTTGGGCGCGAAGATGCGGATGGGGCGCTGGCGAGCTTTATCGAATCCTGCCCCAAGATGCTTTCCCGCGAAGATCAAAGCGGCTTGACGCAGCGGATCGACTGGCAACCTGCCTGTGAGGCCGCGCCGGCATGGTCATCAGGCGACGCCCGGGATTTCTTCCAGATGCATTTTACTGCGGTGCGCGTTGGCGAAGGCGCCGCGTTTGCCACAGGCTACTTCGAGCCGCAGATTGCCGGATGCCGTGTACGCGAGCTTGGTTGCGAAACGCCGGTCTATGCCATGCCTCCAGACCTTGTTCGTGCGTGGCCTTCTGAAGTGCCCGATGCCGATCGTGAAGGGCAGCCGCCGCTTGGTCGATACGCCGCTGATGGACGATTTGTGCGATATTATGAACGCAGCGAGATTGTAGCCGGAGCCTTGGTGGGACGAGGCCTCGAGTTTGCATATGCAGCTGATCCTATCGAATTCTTTTTTCTGCAGATTCAGGGTTCTGGTCAGCTCTTGACGCCCGACGGGGAAACGATCCGCATCGGCTATGCCGGGCAGAATGGCCGCGAATATATCGCGATCGGGCGCCCGATGCGTGAGCGAGGTCTGATCGGTGAAGGGACGGACTACCCGCTTTCCATGCAGGGCATCGTCGCGTGGTTGCGTGATCATCCGGATCAAGCCGGTGAGATCATGAATCTCAACAAAAGCTGGATATTCTTCCGCGAGCTTGGAGGCGACGGACCGCTGGGGGCTCTGGAAGTGCCTGTAAGGCGTGAAAGTTCGGTCGCAGCCGATCCGCGCTATGTTCCACTTGGCGCGCCGGTCTGGCTGGATATGGAGCGTGACGAGGCTGACGGACTTTGGATTGCACAAGACACCGGTGGCGCCATAAAGGGCGCAAACAGGTTCGACACGTTTTGGGGTGCCGGCGACGATGCGCGTGAGATCGCAGGCGGTATGAGCACGAACGGGCAAGCCTTGATCTTTTTGCCAAAGGCTGCAGCTTTGCGACTCCTGCCGGAGACTGCACGATGACCATCCCGCGCGGTCTATCTCCTGAAGAGGCGGCAGCATGGGCAAAACTGGCCGCGAGCGTCACGCCGTTTGAGGGGCGCAAGGTTCCGCATGTATCACCCGGCGTTGTTCAAAAACCCAAACCGGCGGTCCGATCTGCAACGCACACAGAAATTCCCAGCGAGCGACCAAACATTCCAACCGCAAATCGGGCCCGGCCTACGCACGAGCCATCCGGCGGCGGGCTGGACAGTCATTGGGATCGCAAGCTGAAAGCAGGCAATATCGTGCCTGATTTCACCCTCGACCTGCATGGCCACAACCTCGACAGTGCGCATGCGCGGCTGATGGACGGCATGGCGCAGGCAAGAGCAATGGGGGCGAGAGTCGTGCTTCTGATCGCGGGGCGATCGCGTCCGGTTGATCCGGCTGACCGTCAGCATCGCCGCGGTGCCATCCGTGCGAAGTTGCTCGATTGGTTAGCGGCGAGCGAGCATGGCGATGCTATTGCGGCGGTTCGCAAGGCGCACATCCGCCACGGCGGAGCGGGTGCAATTTATCTGGTACTTAGACGCGGGCACTAGGGATAATGTTGCGTAGCCCCAGCAACACTCCGCCCATCACGACAAAGAATCCGCTGAGGCCGGCCATATTGATCAGCATCTGCCCCCATCCAAGCGATGGGAGGTCGAGGAAGAAATAGGCGTAGAATCCGGTGTTTGCGCCGTAGATCAGCGCGAATACGGAATAGAGGATCGGGAACACCATCACCCATGGCAAGGATCGCCAGGTGAGATGTGCGCGATCTGAAAAAACAATCCACCAAGCCACAGCGGCCGCCGGGATCAGCGTGTGGAACATCAAGTTCGTCCACCAATCGAGCCCGACCGGATGGTGGTCTGCGGCAAGGAGCGCGTGATAGACCAGAGCGACAATCGTGAGCGCAGTCGCCAACGCGAATGTAACACGTTCACTCACTGGCCGATCCGTCGCAACCCAAAGCATGATCGCACCGCCGGCAAAGTTGCTCCAGATCGTAAAGAAGCGGAACAGCAAAGCGAAGTTTTCAAGCGCCGACGTGCCCGGTTCGGTGTTGATCGTGGTTTGCAGCGCGATGGTGCCAATCGCGCCGATGCCGATGAGAGCGGCACAAACCCGTGGGGTCGAAGAAAGCTTTTGTTCCATGCAGTTGCCTTAGCGACAAGTCTCGTCCTTGCAAGGCACCCAAGAGAAAACCCCCGGCCATGAAGACCGGGGGTTAACTGCGACCCTGAAAAGCGATGCTTTCCAGAACTGGTTCGTGCCACGCTTACGCGTGATATTTAGCATAGCTGATGTCGAAGCGGTCGGCATCCATGACTTTCGTCCATGCTGCCACGAAGTCACGCACCAAGCGCTCCCCACCGCCAGATTCGGCATAGGTTTCACCCACAGCGCGAAGCTGAGAGTTTGACCCGAAGATCAGGTCTGCGCGAGTTGCGCGGTGCTTTTCTTCGCCTGTCTTGCGGTCGCTTCCGATGTAGAGTTCCTCGTCGCTGTCAGCTGCCGTCCACTTGGTCGACATGTCATAGAGATTGACGAAGAAATCATTCGACAACGTACCAGCACGGTCAGTCAATACGCCATGCCCGGTGTTACCGCTGACTGCCCCCAGCGCGCGCATACCGCCAACCAGAGCAGTCATCTCAGGGATAGAAAGACCCAACAGATGTGCTTTGTCGATCAGAAGATCCTCGGTTTTCACACTAGCTTTGTTGCGCAGGTAGTTGCGGAAACCATCTGCGAAGGGCTCAAGCGGAGCGAAGCTGTCGACATCGGTCTGCTCGGCCGTAGCATCGCCGCGACCGGTCGTGACATCGACCGAGACATCATAGCCGCCGTCCTTGGCTGCTTTCTCTACCGCTGCTGCACCGGCGAGCACGATAGCATCCGCCATCGACAGGTTACCGCGCAGCTCGTCCAGCTTGGCCAGAACCTTGCCTAGTTCATCCGGATCATTTGCTGCCCAGCCTGCCTGCGGAGCAAGCCGCACGCGCGCACCATTGGCGCCGCCGCGATGATCCGAATTGCGATAGGTGGAGGCCGAAGCCCAAGCCGCCTTGACCAGTTCGCTTACGGTTAATCCGCTTTCCAGGACTGCCTTCTTGAACGCAGTGACATCCGCGTCCGAAGGTGTGTTGCCAGCCGGAACGGGATCCTGCCAGATCAGGTCTTCTGACGGCACTTCAGGGCCGAGGTAACGGACCTTTGGACCCATGTCGCGGTGGCACAGCTTGAACCATGCCCGCGCGAATGCATCATCGAGCTGTTCGGGATGTTCAAGGAAACGTTTGGCAATCTTGGCATACTCAGGATCACGCTTTAGCTGCATGTCGGCTGTGGTCATGATGGTCGGGACCTTTTTCGAAGGATCACGTGCATCAGGCGCCATGTCTTCCGGATCGGGGTTGATCGGCGTCCACTGATTGGCGCCGGCCGGGCTCTGCGTCAGCTCATAGTCATATTTGAACAGCAGACGTAGATAGTCGTGGCTCCACTTGGTCGGATTGTTGGACCATGCGCCTTCGATGCCCGACGTGGTGATATTGCCCGAAGCGATTTCCGCTTCGTCATTCAGCCAGCCAAACCCTTGCAGCTCAAGCACTTCGCTTTCGGGACTGCCGCGGAACGTGTCAGATGGCTTGGCGCCATGCGCCTTGCCAAACGCGTGTCCACCAGCCGTAAGGGCAACCGTTTCCTCGTCGTTCATAGCCATCCGGGCGAAGGTCTCACGCAGGTCGCGCGCGGCCCCGGCATCATCGTGCGGGTTGCCACCGGGTCCTTCGGGATTGACGTAGATCAGGCCCATCTGAATTGCTGCCAGCGGATTTTCGAGCGCGCGGCCCTCGTCTGGAACGATACGGGTTTCAGCACCGGTATCGACCCACAACTCTTCGGTGCCCCAATAGACTGTCTCTGGCTCAAACACGTCGGCGCGGCCGCCGCCAAAGCCGACGGTTGGGCCACCCATGCTTTCGATCGCTACGTTACCGGCGAGGATGAACAGGTCAGCCCAGCTGATGTTCTTGCCGTACTTCTGCTTGATCGGCCACAAAAGACGGCGCGCCTTGTCGAGGTTGCCGTTATCGGGCCAGCTGTTGAGCGGGGCAAAGCGCTGCTGACCGCTGCCGGCGCCGCCGCGGCCATCGCCGGTGCGATAGGTACCGGCCGCGTGCCATGCCATGCGAATAAAGAAGGGACCATAATGGCCATAGTCTGCTGGCCACCAGTCCTGACTGTCTGTCATCAGCGCTGTCAGGTCAGCCTTCAGCGCTTTGTAGTCGATAGTGTTAAACGCTTCGGCATAGTCGAAGTCTTCACCCATCGGATTGGCGCTTTTGCCGCCTTGTGTCAGGATGTCGGTGTTCGCGGTTTCCGGCCACCAGTCCTTGTTGGTGCGTCCCAGCAGATCGCGCGTTCCCTGGCTTTCGTGGAACGGACAGCCGCTGATATCTCCAGTCTTTGCATCCATGTTAGGCTTCTCCTCTCAATTGGTGACTCGGGTAGATCCCGAGCATTTATGCCAAGAGAATGCGCCTCGAGTTTTGAGCTGTCCAATCGATTAAAATGCGCTGAATGATCGGAATAGACGATTTTGACGTCGATCAACATTCGCACACGAAAAGGGCGCGCCAACCTGCGTGGTCGGCGCGCCCCTGCGGAGCTGCTTTGATTGGTGTCAGGCTGCGACTGCGACGTCTTCGTCGGATGCGTTCCGGATCAGGTAGTCAAAGGCAGAAAGCCCTGCTTTCGAGCCTTCACCCATCGCAACGACGATCTGCTTGTAGGGGACTGTCGTGCAGTCTCCAGCCGCGAATACGCCGGGCAGATTGGTCGCCGCGTGACTGTCGATTAAGATTTCACCGTAAGGGCTCATTTCAAGTCCGCTATCTTTCAGCCACTCCGTATTGGGGACCAGACCGATCTGGACGAAAACACCTTCCAGCTCGACGCGATGCTCTTCACCGCTTGTGCGGTCAGTGTAGACCAAGCCGTTTACGCGATCACCGCCGGTTATTTCAGTGGTCTGAGCCGACTTGATAATCGTAACGTTGGAAAGGCTTTGCAGCTTTGCCTGCAGCACTTCGTCTGCACGCAGCTTGCTGTCGAACTCGATCAGCGTCACATGCCCTACGATATTGGCCAAGTCGATCGCGGCTTCGACGCCGGAATTGCCGCCGCCGATCACCGCGACGCGCTTGCCCTTGAACAGCGGGCCGTCACAGTGCGGGCAATAGGCCACACCCTTGTTGCGATATTCCGCTTCGCCGGGGACACCCAGCTCGCGCCAACGCGCACCCGTTGCCAAGATTAGGGACCGCGTCTTCAGCGAACCGCCATTGGCGAATTCGACTGTGTGCAGTCCTCCAGCGTGCCCTGCGGGTACAAACTTTGTCGCACTGGCAAGGTTGATCACATCAATTTGGTTGTCGCCAACCTGACGCTGCATCTCGCCGGCCAGTTTCGGCCCTTCGGTGTAAGGTGTGCCCGGCAGGTTCTCGATGCCGAGCGTGTCCTGCAGCTGTCCGCCGAAACGCTCTCCAGCCAGACTGGTCCGGAAGCCTTTGCGCGCTGTATAGATTGCACTGCCAACGCCAGCAGGCCCGCTACCCAGCACGAGCACTTCGTATGGTTTCTTCGCGTCGAATTCGGCTGCGGCACGTTCATTCGCGCCGTCATCGAGACGACCGAGTATTTCTGCGAGCTCCATCTTGCCGTTGTAGAAGCTCTCGCCGTTGAGGAAGGTCGCAGGTACTGCGAGAACGCCGCGTTCCTCGACCTCGTCCTGGAAAGTGCCGCCTTCGATCAGTGTTGCCGATACGCGCGGGTTTTCCAGCGCCATCAATGTCAGCGCCTGCACCACATCGGGGCAGTTGTGGCAGCTGAGAGAGAAGAACATCTCGAATTCGTAATCGCCTTCAAGCGCACGCGCCTGCTCGATCAGATCTGCGTCCACTTTCGGCGGGTGGCCGCCAGCCCAAAGCAACGCAAGCACCAGCGAGGTAAATTCATGCCCCATCGGCAACCCGGCAAAGCGAACCGAGCGCGTATGGTCGCTGGCGCGGCGGATTTCAAAGCTTGGCCTGCGGGCGTGATCGCCGTCAAAATTTGCCGAAACGTGATCGTGCAACTGCGCAATTTCTTCCAGCAATTCAAGTGTTTGTGCGGATTTCTGATCATCGCCAAGGCTCGCGACAAGTTCAATCGGCTCGCGCAGATTGGCGAGATATTGCTTCAGCTGAGTTTTCATCGCGGTGTCGAGCATGACATTACCTTGGTCTTGAATTGTTGGAACAAGAGGAAATCCCGAGGCGCATGTTTGGGAGGGGGAGGGTCGCGCCCCGGGATTTCGGTTTAAACCCGGCAAGGAGGATGTGCCGGGCTTAGCCTGTCAGTTGAGGCTTAGATCTTGCCTACGAGGTCAAGCGAAGGAGCAAGCGTGTCGCTGCCTTCTTCCCACGCCGCCGGGCAAACCTGGCCCGGGTTGGCGCGCACATATTGTGCTGCCTTGATCTTGCGGGTCAGTTCGTTTGCGTTGCGGCCTACGCCTTCGCAGGTGATTTCCATGATCTGGATCACGCCATCCGGATCGACAACGAATGTCGCACGGTCAGCAAGGCCTACGCCTTCGCGGAGCACGCCGAAGTTGTTTGCCAGCACGTGGTTCTGGTCACCAAGGAACGGGAACTTGAGCTTGCCGATCTTCTCACTGCTATCGTGCCATGCCTTGTGGCTGAAGTGCGTGTCGGTGCTGACGCCGTATACTTCTACGCCCATGCCCTGAAGCATCTCGTACTTCTCACCCATGTCTTCCAATTCGGTCGGGCAAACGAAAGTGAAGTCCGCCGGGTAGAAGAAAAAGACGCTCCATTTGCCCTTCAGATCTTCGTCGGTGACGTCGAAGAAGTCCTTGCCGGCCTGAAATGCTGTCGCCTTGAACGGCTGGATGGTTGATCCGATGATACCCATGTTTGATTTCCTTTTGAGAGAGGTTGAATTTCGCAAACGCACATAAGCAATGTTGCGCCGCACAAAAGCGGATTTGTGCGATTGCGAAGATCGAAAAATTCAATCAAAAAACCGGGAACTAATCTGTTTCTTCGGTTGAGATCGAAGCGCCGAAACAGACTGTTAACCATGACGGGAAAGGAAGGTGTTAGAGCCTTTCGGCTAATAAGCCAGCTAACTTACGTTGAATTACTCTGGGGTTGCAGATGTCAAAATTAAGCCTGAGCATCTTTATAGCAGCGGTCGTGCTCATTGTTTTGGCCGTTTTTTTCGACCTACCTTTCGTCCGCAATGGCAGCGGCGTTATTCTTCTTGTCGGACTCGGCTACGCCTACACTGTCGCAAAACGCGAGGTGCAGCTGCTGAACTATGCGGTTAACCACCGCGATGATGAAGACGAAGAGGAAGAAACGCTGCTATTGGCTGAGCGCGCGTAAAGGCGTTCACTTAACCTGAGCGCGTTTTTGCCGCGCAATCGCTACGCTACTTGAGCGCGGTGAAGCAGTTTGTGATCGGCCAGCACGAGCGCCATCATTGCTTCGACCACCGGAGTCCCACGAATGCCCACGCAGGGGTCATGACGGCCCTTGGTGCGGATCTGCGTTGCTTCGCCGTCTGACGTGATCGTATCAACGGGTGTGAGGATTGAACTGGTAGGCTTGAAGGCCACGCGGCAGACTACGGGCTGTCCGGTCGAGATTCCGCCTGCCGTTCCGCCCGAATGGTTGGCGGCGAATTCAGGGCCATCGTCGCCTGGATGCATTGCGTCAGCATTTTCTTCGCCGGTCAGTCGTGCGGCATCGAAGCCATCACCGATCTCGACGCCTTTTGTGGCGTTGATCGTCATCATCGCCGCGGCCAGATCGCTGTCGAGCTTGGCATAGACGGGCGCGCCCCATCCGGCGGGCACACCCTCGGCTACGCATTCGACCACCGCGCCCAGCGATGAACCGGCTTTGCGCGCGGCATCGACTTTCTCTTCCCAGCGTTTCGCAGCCTCTGTATCGGGGCAGAAGAACGGGTTGTTGCCTATTTCGGCAAAGTCGATGTTGTCGCGATTGATTTTGTCACCGCCGAGCTCGCACACGAAGCCGGTAATTTTGACCTCCGGGATAATCAGCCGGGCAACCGCGCCTGCTGCCACCCGCGCCGCCGTTTCGCGCGCGCTTGAACGGCCACCCCCGCGATAATCGCGGATGCCGTATTTCGCATCGTAGGTGTAGTCTGCGTGGCCGGGGCGATAGCTCTTGGCGATTTCCGAATAGTCTTTGCTGCGCTGATCGGTGTTTTCGATCATCAGCGAAATAGGCGTGCCGGTGGTTTGCCCCTCAAACACGCCAGACAGGATGCGCACCAGATCGGCCTCTTGCCGTTGTGTAGTAAAGCGGTTTTGGCCCGGCTTCCTCGCATTCATGAACGGCTGGATATCTTCTTCCGACAGGGCAATGCGCGGCGGGCAGCCGTCCAGCACCGCGCCCAGCGCCGGCCCGTGGCTCTCACCCCATGTGGTGAAACGCAGTACGCGTCCGAATGTATTCCAGCTCATGTGGGTCCTAATGTCGCAAGAGTGGGCAAGTGTCCATAATCTCTGGACCAAGCATTTGTTTGCGTGCAAGAACAAACCATGATCGCGAAACTCTCTGGCAGGCTGGACGAAACGGGCAACGATTGGGCGATCGTTGACGTGCAGGGTGTCGGCTATCTGGTCCATTGCAGCACCAAAACGTTGAGCGCGCTGGGCGAAGTGGGCGAGGCATGCACGGTGCACACCGATTTGCAAGTGAGCGAGAACGACATGCGCTTGCTTGGCTTTGCTGAAAGTGCGGAGCGCGACTGGTTCCGGCTGCTGACGCAGATTCAGGGGGTAGGGAGCAAAGTTGCCTTGGCGATCCTGTCGGCCTTGTCGACCGGAGAGTTGCGCGATGCCTGCGCAGGTGGAGACGCCGCGATGGTGGCGCGCGCGCAAGGCGTGGGGCCAAAACTGGCCGGACGGATCGTCAACGAGCTGAAGGACAAGGCGGGCGCTTTGCCCGGCGGCGGTATGGCCGGCGTGGCGGGTGTTTCGGTGCCCAAAGGCGGCGCGAGTGCGGACGCAGTCAGCGCGCTGGAAAACCTTGGGTTCAAACCTGCCGTGGCCGCACAGGCGGTTGCGCGGGCGCAAGGAGAACTGGGCGAGGACGCAGCTGAGGCGGACCTGATCCGCGTGGCACTGAAAAGGGCTGCGGGGTGAATTACGGGAGGGATTTGCCGTGCTAAAAAATTTGTCATTGGTTCGACGCGCGATCATCGCTGGTTATGCGCTCGCCTGTCTGGCGCTTCTGTTCACAACCGGAAGCTGGGATGGGCCCGGATCTCTTGTCTTCTACGTGCCGCTGTTCTTCTGGATGGTCTTGCCCGTTGCGGGGCTGGCAATTGCACAGCCCCTTGGATCGATTACCTCTGGCGGAGCGATCCTGATCGGGCTGGGCGCCCTCTACCTGTATTGGCGTGCGTTCTTTGGTCCGGACATCGATCCGCAATCGGGGCTCGTCTACATCTTTCTCCCTGTGTACCAGATGCTTGCGAGTATACCCGTGATCATCATCGCCCTGATCGCCACCAGAATGAAGGCCAAGCGACCATGAATACCAAGCGTCCGATATTCGTTTTTGCTGCAGCCATGGCTGCACTGGCCCTGCCTGCCAATGCTCAGGACATGTCGACTTTCACCACCGGGCCTGTGTTTGAAGACTACGGGCCCAACGCTCCGGTCGAGACCGACTTCGAAATCCCCGAAGGTGCGGAGTTCAAGGTCGCTTTCGATGTCGCGGCTGGGGCGGAGACGGGCGAGCTCAACCGCACGCTGCAAAGCGCTGCACGCTTCATCAACATGCATGCGCGCGCGGGTGTGCCGCTGGAGAATATTGAGGTTGCGGTGGTTGTGCATGGCAAGGCATCGGAAGACCTGCTGAGCGCAGAAGAATACGCCAAACGCAGCGAAGGTGCGGAGAACGCCAATATCGCGCTGATCGGTGCGCTGACGGACCAGGGTGCGCGCGTAATCCTGTGCGGTCAATCTGCTGCTGCCTACGGCATCAGCAACAATATGCTCGCGCCGGGCGTGGAGATGGCGCTGTCCGCCATGACGGCACATGCTCTGCTCCAGCAAGACGACTATACGGTGAACCCGTTCTGAGATGACTGATCCAATTCCCCTCCATTCGCCCGAGCGGCAAGCGGATGATCCTGACGCGGCGCTGCGGCCCAGGAGCTTGCGCGAATTCATCGGGCAGGAAGGCGCGCGCGACAATCTGAAGGTATTCATTGAGTCCGCCAAGTCGCGCGGTGAGGCGATGGATCACACGCTTTTCTTCGGCCCTCCGGGGCTGGGCAAGACCACGCTGGCGCAGATTGTCGCAAATGAATTAGGCGTAGGATTTCGTGCCACATCGGGTCCGGTAATCGCCAAGGCGGGCGATCTCGCCGCGCTGCTCACCAATCTGGAACCGCATGATGTGCTGTTCATTGACGAAATTCACCGCCTCAATCCGGTGGTCGAAGAAGTGCTCTATCCAGCCATGGAGGACCGCGCGCTCGACATCATTATCGGCGAGGGTCCCGCGGCGCGGAGTGTGCGGATCGATTTACCGCCCTTCACGCTGATCGGTGCGACCACGCGGCAAGGCTTGCTCACCACGCCGCTGCGCGACCGCTTTGGCATTCCGGTGCGGCTGAACTTCTACACGCATGACGAGCTTGACCGAGTGGTAACACGCGGGGCGAAGCTGCTCGGCCTCGACATTGATGCGCAGGGTGCGCGCGAGATTGCGCGCCGTTCGCGCGGGACGCCGCGTGTGGCCGGACGGCTGCTGCGCCGTGTGCGGGACTTTGCCCATGTTGCAGGGCAGGGCACGGTCACGCGCGTGATTGCCGATGATGCGCTGACCCGTCTTGAGATCGACAGCCTTGGCCTCGATGCGATGGACCGCAAGTACCTCGCCATGATCGCAACCACCTATAAGGGCGGCCCTGTCGGCGTAGGCGCGTTGTCAGCCGGACTCGGGGAGCCTCGCGATACAGTCGAGGATGTGATCGAACCATATCTGATCCAGCTTGGCCTGCTCGCGCGCACAGAGCGTGGCCGCGCTCTTAATGACGCCGGATGGGAGCATCTGGAAATGCAACCGCCCCCCACCGAGGGTGGCGGGCAGTCGGGTTTGTTCGATGAAGGGTGAGTAGGCTTAGTTGCCAGCCTGACGGATACCCGCGCCTTTGGCTTGAAACTCGGCGGTCGAAATCTGTCCCTTCCGCGCCAGTTCTTCCCATTCTGCCTGCGTACCGCAAATGCGTTTGGTGAACTTTGAGCCTATAACTTGGGTGCGGCGGCAAATGACCCGATTCTCGTCAGTAGCTTCTTCAGCTTTTGGCTCAGGTGTGGCTGCCGGCTCTCCGCCGTTCTCTGTCGCAGATTCCTCGATGGTCTGAGCTTCAGCTTGCTGTGGATCACTTGCCGTTTGTGCCTGCAAAGAAACGAGAAGGGAGGATGCAGCAATAAGAGAGGTAAGCAAAACAGTTCTCCAAAGAATCAGGTGTGAGAGGGTTGAGTAGAGAATGATCAGGCGGGCCAAAAGGTCAAATCTACGAACTGCATAGCATAACAGACTGCCGCCAACATTAACAGATTGGCGCTCAGAGTCCCAGCTTGGCACGATCAGGACGAAATTCAAAGAAATTGCCGCAAACTTCGAAAATCAGTCGCCGAACTAATGGTTAATTCGATTGCTAGGCCGCTCGTTTTCCGGCTTTCTAATGCTCAAGCGACAAGGCTCCTGGCCTTTTCGTACGGTGGCTACGGTTCTTGGATTTGGGGGCGAGCCGTAGCCACCAGTACCCGATTTGGTGCTGCTACAAATTTTGCGACCCGTGCAAGTGGCAGTTCCGGATGCAAATGGCGATTTAGTCTCCCGCTGTGCATCGAAAGAGTGAACTTCAAATGCAAAGGGGCAGCTCTACCATTGTAAAGCTGCCCCTCTTTTTGGCCAGGTGCCCTTAGCTGCCTGTTGGGAGCTCTATCTCAAGACCTTCGTCCTGCCACGCGATGATACCGCCCTCAAGGTGGCGGACTTTGGTCCCCCACTCGGCAGCAAGCATATCCGCCGCTCGCTTTGATCGACCGCTGGAGCGGCAATAAAGGATCGTCTCACGTGTTGAATCACGCGGAATAGACGCCGCATCAAAGGTTTGCATCGGAGCGTTGAGCGCCCCTGCAATACGGCCGCTGTCATACTCTTGCGGGGTACGTACATCGATCAGCACAACTTCGCCGCTCGCAATCAGTGCCGCGAGTTCGGACGCCGGCAGTGTTTCAACTTCGGCACCGGTTCGCTCTGGCACGCTGGCCACTATACGATCGCCGCTGTTATCGACGATCATACAGCCTGACAATGGCAGTATCGCAGCGGCCAATGCGAATGTTGCGAACCGCATCTTACGCAGCCGCAAGCTTACGCAGAACGTAATGCAGAATGCCGCCGTTGCGGTAATATTCCATCTCGTTCGCGGTATCGATGCGGCAAAGCGCGGTGAAGCTGAAGCTTGTACCATCCTTGCGGGTGACTTCGACTTCCACGTCCTGACCCGGCTCAAGCGAGGCGAGGCCTTTGATGCTGAACGTGTCATCAGCTGTCAGGCCCAGCGTCTCACGTGTGTCGCCAGCTTTGAACTGCAGCGGCAATACGCCCATGCCGACAAGGTTTGAGCGGTGGATGCGCTCAAAGCTTTCGACGATCACAGTGCGGACACCCAATAGAATTGTGCCCTTCGCCGCCCAATCGCGCGATGAGCCAGTGCCGTATTCCTTACCGCCGATCACGACCAGCGGCGTACCGTCGGCCTTGTGCTTCATCGCGGCTTCATAGATCGCCATCTGCTCGCCATTGTAAGTGGTGTAGCCACCTTCAACACCTGGAACCATTTCGTTCTTGATGCGGATATTGGCGAAGGTGCCGCGCATCATCACTTCGTGATTGCCGCGGCGTGAGCCGTATGAGTTGAAGTCAGCCTTCGCGACCTGATTGCTCATCAGATACTCGCCGCCCGGGCTATCTTCTTTGATCGCGCCAGCTGGCGAGATGTGGTCAGTCGTGACGGAGTCGCCAAGGATCGCGAGTGGCTTTGCATCGGTGATGTCGGTCACAGGTGCCGGCGTCATTTCCATACCTTCGAAGTAAGGCGGGTTCGCAACATAAGTGCTGCCCGGACGCCACTGATACGTGTCAGATGCTTCAACCTGAATGGCCTGCCAGTGCTCGTCACCCTTGTATACATCGGCATAGCGGGTTTCGAACATTTCGCGGTCGATGTTCTTCGTGCGATGCTCGCGCACTTCTTCGTTGCTCGGCCACAGGTCAGCAAGCATCACGTCATTGCCGTCTTGGTCCTGACCAATCGGGGTGGTGGTGATGTCTTCGGTGACTGTGCCTTTCAGCGCATATGCCACCACTAGCGGCGGCGACGCGAGGAAGTTCGCGCGCACATCGGGTGAGACGCGGCCTTCGAAGTTGCGGTTACCCGACAGGACTGACGCCGCGACGATATCATTGCCGTTGATCGCTTTGCTGATTGGCGGTGCAAGCGGGCCCGAGTTGCCGATGCAGGTCGTGCAGCCATAGCCAACCAGATCAAAACCGATGGCATCAAGGTCATCCTGCAGGCCTGACTTTACGAGATAGTCTGTCACAACCTGCGAGCCCGGTGCGAGCGAGGTTTTGACCCAAGGCTTGGGTTTCAGGCCCTTCTCGACTGCCTTCTTCGCGACCAGACCTGCTGCGATCAGCACGTCCGGGTTTGACGTGTTGGTGCAGCTGGTGATCGCCGCAATGACAACGTCACCGTCGCCAATGTCGTGGTCCTTGCCTTCGACCGCGACACGCGCGGGGGCGGATTTGCCGTAAACCTTGGCCAGGTCGCCGTTGAACAGCTCGTCGACCTCAGGAAGAATCACCTTGTCCTGCGGGCGCTTGGGGCCAGCCAGCGAAGGCACAACCGATGCCATGTCGAGCTCAAGCGTGTTCGAGAATACCGGCACGTTATCCGGCTCGAACCACATACCCTGTTCCTTCGAATAGGCTTCGACGAGCGCGATCTGCTCTTCGCTGCGACCAGTCAAACGCAGATAGTCGAGCGTCTTGTCATCGACGCCGAAGAAACCGCATGTCGCGCCATATTCAGGCGCCATGTTTGCGATGGTTGCACGGTCAGCGAGAGAGAGGTTCGAGACGCCCGGACCGTAGAACTCAACAAAGCGTCCGACCACGCCCACTTCGCGGAGCATTTGCACGCATGTCAGCACGAGGTCTGTTGCGGTCACGCCTTCGGCCATCGCTCCCGTCAGCTTGAAACCGACAACTTCAGGGATCAGCATCGAGATCGGCTGACCCAGCATGGCAGCTTCGGCTTCGATGCCGCCCACGCCCCAGCCAAGCACGCCAAGGCCGTTGATCATCGTGGTGTGACTGTCTGTGCCAACGCAAGTGTCAGGATAGGCAACAGTTGCGCCATCCTGATCTGCGCTGGACCACACGCCTTTGCCGATATGTTCAAGGTTCACCTGGTGACAGATGCCGGTGCCCGGAGGGACCGCGCTGAAGTTTTGAAAGCTCTTCGATCCCCACTTCAGGAAGTCATAGCGTTCTGCGTTGCGCGCGTACTCAAGCTCGACATTCTTTTCGAATGCCTTGGGGTGACCAAATTCATCGACCATCACTGAGTGGTCAATCACGAGGTTCACGGGAACCTGCGGGTTGATCTTAGCAGTGTCACCGCCAAGTTTGGCAATCGCATCGCGCATCGCAGCAAGGTCCACCACGCACGGAACGCCGGTAAAGTCCTGCAACAGCACGCGGGCTGGGCGGTACTGGATCTCACTGCCTGTGACCGGATTCTTCTGCCAGTCAGCAATCGCCTGAATATCGTCTGTGCCAACCGTGAAGCCACCATCTTCAAAGCGCAGCATGTTTTCCAATAGGACCTTCATCGAGATAGGCAGCTTCGACACATCGCCAATCGTCTCCGATGCCTTGGCGAAAGAGTAATAGGCATATTCCTTGCCGCCGACGTTAAGCGTTGAGCGGGTTCCGAGCGTGTCCTTGCCGACCTGAGTCATGGGGTGGTTTCATCCTTTCGTGGTGTAGCGTGCCGTCGTGAGACCATCAGAGGCACTGCATTTGCTGCGCCAACTGCGCTTTAGCGCGCTCAAGGTCAAGAGGGTCGAGGGCTAGATCGCGGTTTGTTCGGGTGGCAACGGCTGTTTTTTGCGCCTCGCCACCAGTAGGCACCCCGCCACGATCAAAATGACACCCGTAAGAGTTGTGGCTGTTACCCCTTCGGCAAAGAAGATCCATCCGAAAAGGGCTGCCCAAAGGAATCCTGAATATTCCATTGGGACAAGCACTTGCGCCTCGGCGCGAGCATAAGCCCAGGTCAGGACAAACGCGCCAGCAACGGTCAGCACCGCCGAGACCGCTATGTCGCGTAGTGCAGCCGGGTCTGGCAGAGCCAAGAACCACGGCGCGAAAACAAGTAGAACCAGGCACGCAACACCGCTGTGAAAGGTGGTCGCTTCTGCCGGACCGGACACCAGAGCTTGCTTGCGAATAACGATGAAGTTCACCGCATAAAGTATTGCCGAAAAGAGTATCGCCCCAAGGCCAAGCAGCGTCTCGGTCTGATATTCCGCCTCGCCCAAGCGTCCGCTTACGATCACCACTGTCCCGGCAAGGCCAAGGATCGATGCAAGAATTGATTCTTTGCGTATCACTTCGCCCAACCAGATCGCCGCAAGGTACAGCGCGATTAGGGGCGCGATGAAGGAGATCGCAATGGCTTCTGCAAGCGGGAGCTTTGTGATCGCATAGAAGAAGCTCAATGCCATGAAACCGGAGATGGTGCCGCGCAACAGATGCAGCTTGAGAACAGGCCTGATTGGCCAGCGCCCGCCCGTTCCAAGCCATATCGGCGCAATAATCGCTGTGCCCATGGCCGAGCGAAGAACCGATGCGCTATATGCGCCAGCCGCCAAGGCGGCACCCTTCATGAATGCGTCCATCAATGAGAGAAAACCGACGCCCAACAGTGCAGCTGCCATTGGCAGCAATATATTGTGACGGTCGTTCATCAGCTTGCCATAGGTTGAGTGTTGTCCGGCGTCATCACAATAAAGTAATTCAGGTGCTTGAAAGGGTCCCCGATTGATAGAGATTGCACGGTGAGATAGCTTCTCATGAGCAACCAATTGGCCCGATCGGGCAGGGAACAGGGGTTCGATGCAATACGGATTGCGCAAAATGATCTTGGCTGGGGTGGCGCTAGGTCTTGGCGCCGCCGACGCTGCTGCGCAGGATATGCAGCCGGAAGACCTGCTCGCTCAGTCTGCCCAGCAGGCCAATTCTGAAGTCGAGCAGGAACCGGTGCCGCAAAGCATGGAAGAGGCCTTCCCCCGCATGGTGTCTGATCCCGTTGTTCAGGGCGAATATGGGGCGGAAGTGGTGCCTCTCATACAAGAGTGGACGCCCGAGCAGGCCTCAGCGCTGGCGCTGATCATTCGGGACATTGGGAAGGAAGGTCTCGACCCCGTCGATTACCGTCTTTCAGAGCTGATGGCCCAGATTGGTCATGGCGCGTCTGATCGTCTGAGCGAAGTTGCAAGCCAAGCCTTTGTCTGGCTGATAGAGGATTTGCGCGATGGACGTACAACGATGGATGCGCGCCAGCAGTGGTTTGTGATTGATCCGGATCGCGATCTGTTTCGCAGCGGCGAATTGATGCGAGAAGCTTTGGGAACCGGCGATATCGCGGGAGTGATTGAACGGATAAAGCCGACACATCCTGACTATGCGCGTCTGCGTGATGCGCTGGCAGCGACGCCTGAAGAGGACATCGAGACGCGGCAACTGATCCGCGCGAACATGGATCGCTGGCGTTGGCTGGCGCGCGATCTTGGCGATCAATATCTGATCACTAATGTGCCGGAGTACCAGCTGCGTCTTACAGTCAAAGACAAGATCATCAGCAGTTATCGTACGATCGTCGGCAAGCCAGGACGCACTGCAACCCCTCAACTTGCAGAGATTGTCGAAGGAGTTGTTTTCAATCCAACCTGGACTGTGCCGCAGTCAATTGTTGTCGGTGAAGGGCTAGGAAACAAAGTCCTGAACAATCCTGCCTGGGCTCGTGCGCAAGGCTACACGCGCACCGAACACGATGGCTGGGTCAGTGTGGTTCAGCAGCCCGGCCCGGCCAATTCGCTTGGCCGGATGAAGATACACATGCCCAACGAGCATGCGATCTTCCTGCACGATACGCCGTCACGCCATCTGTTTGCGGACGAAATGCGGGCGCTAAGCCACGGTTGCATCCGCACCGAGCGCGCCCTGGAACTGGCGATTACGATGGCAATTCTGGGCCGCGGTGTGACGAAGGAGGAAGCGGTCGAAATCGCGACTTCCGGCAAATACAAACTGGTCCCTGTTCAGCGTCGCCTGCCGGTTTACATAACCTATTTCACTATGGCGACGGACATTGATGGTGAATTGAAGGAGTTCGATGACATCTATGGCCGTGATGCGCCTGTGCTGGCCAGTCTGGCAAAGCCGCGCAAGGCAGATAAATCACGTACATTCGAACAGGAAATTATCGTAATCGAAGATAACTTGCAGGATGCGCCCTAAGGGTCAGTATGAGCCCGGCGCATACCGTTGAGCGAGGCTAGGCCGATCAGGCTGTAGCGGATCGATATTGAGCGCAACCTGCGTACCGTTTTCTTCCAGCCCCAGGCTGTCAGCAAAAAGCAATCTGCCGCCTGAAAGGTTGAGCAGTGCTATGCGGAATTGCTCTTCACCCAGCGCAAAACACCCGTTTGAACGTCCCAGACGCCCCCAGCGTTCGACGTGCGAAGGCTCCGCATACTTGGCACGATGCATCACGATGTAGCGTTGGAGCGCGGCGTCGTTGGTCGGATCAAGCCCTCCCAATCTTACCGAAGTTCCAAAGCGGCCCTGATACCATTCCCACGTCACATAGGCACCACGGCTGGTGGCGTTCGATCCTTCAACATTAGAGTAATTGTTGAGCCAGCCATCATGTTCAGGGTCCGAGCCCGAGCCGTGGCTGACATGGAAGCTTTGGACTTCCTCGCGCTCAAGATTGACGAAGTGAAAACGCCGATTGGCTGAATGCAGGCCGAAATCTGCAATTCCGACAATATCGCGCTTCCAAATAGCATCTCCTGCGCGGTCGAGCTCTCGCTTGGCGATCTCGAAAAGGGCGCGATCCCGCGTAGTTCCTTTCTGCACTTGTGCAAACGCACGCGCGGGCGCGGCCAGTGCCGCACTGGCCGCCAAACCGCCGATCAGGATCTCGCGCCGCTTCATAACAACACAATGTATAGCGCATCTCTTGCGTTCCATGGAACAGGATTATGCACTTTCATGAATCGCCTTGGCTTGCATTCCCAGCCGGATCAGGTCGGGCATGTGCTTCTGGGCCGCCTCCCGGAATTCCTCCAGTATGGAGAGGCGCGGGCTGTTCTCCGCCATCAACTCAGCGATCACAGGACCACCATTGTCGAGCCGTGACCGAGCGAGAAACGCCATAATCTCCGGTTTTTGTGACCATGCCCCGCGGTTCATCATGCTGATCATCTGCGCATAGGGGAACGTAGCGGGGGTATCGGTTAGCGGGCCCGGACTTGCGAGCAGGTTCTTCTCGTTGTCGTCCTCAATGTGGGCTTCGATGAACGCAGCCATCGCCGCGCTGAATGTGACAATCGGCACGTGGAGCGGTTGCAGCACAATTTCGGCACCGCGAAACAATGGCCCCGAATGCTGGCGGGCTTCGAACGGTACGGCAGACGCGGTGCAGTCAATGAAGATTGTCGCCTCAGGCACGGAGACTTCGCTGCCAGAGAAGATCATCTTGCCGGGTTCAAGTGCAGTCACGCGGCCTTTCCGGATCACGTCCTTCACTTGGCGCAGGATATCTACTTCACCCTGGCTGATGGTGGCGTAATGGAACATCTCTGGCTCGACACTCTCGTCAATACGCAGATAATAGCCTTGCTCACCCAGTTTGCGCATCCATTCTGCACCGTCCTGTGCCTCACCCGCGGTGCGAAGCAGCGCCAGCTGCATGCTCATGACCTGTTCGAAGAATTGCTTGCCCGGTTGCGTGTAGTCGCGGTTCCATAGCCAGCTTTCGCGTGGACGGACCCAGCTAATGCTGTCCGGTTCAACCCCGGCTTGTATCAGCCATACGACAGTGTCCATCGCGGTCTTGCCCGCGCCCAGAACCACATATCGATCAGGTAGAGTATCTGGCTCCATCCAGAGAGCGGGCAGATCGCCCGGAACGGCAAGTTCGACACCCGCAGCCACTTCGAAATTCGGGGTGTGCGTGGAAGGAACACTAGTCTGATAGAACGTGGCATCAACCAGCTTGCGGCGGACTTTGATTGTCTTTTCGCTACCGTTCAGAATCGATCGGATAGTGGCGACGCCATTTTCGTCACGGCCAGTATACTCGCTCAGGCGATGATATTCGACGCGCCCCGTTGGTAGTAAACGCATGTTCATTAGCCGCTCAAAATATGCGAGCACTTCCTGCCCGCTCGCGAGCGCGAACAGACCCTTATTGGGCCCTTGCGTATCAATCTGTTCGCTTGGGAATGCCATCGAGTTGACGCCATATGTGCCGCTGGGCTGATGCAAGGCGACGAAGCTATAGGCATCGTTCCAGTGCCCGCCGGGTTTGGCGTGTTTGTCCACGAAGGTTATATGGCATTCAGGATTTTCGTCGATCAGCGTATCAGCGAAGGCAAGGCCAACAGCGCCGGCACCAACAATCAGATAATCGGTCTCGAACTCGGCCATGCGTACGCTCCCTGCGTTTACTCCGCTGCGACCATAGCGGGCCTAGCACAGCACTGCGTAAGAGCGAAACGGTGTTAGTTGCCGCTCATCACCATTTGGCTGCCATTGATCTCGACCGATCCGATCTGAGCCAAATAGGATTGGCCGAGCAAGGATATCTCGAGGCCATCCGGGATGATCACGGCGTCGACATTGTGGCGAACCATGCCGCCGATCTCGACTTCGGCAAGATTGGTCGGCACGCCATACACGGCCCCACTTGCACCAGATCCAATGTGTCGGACCTCGCTGTTGTCCCAATAAAGACCGGCGGCGCTCGCATCATTGGCGGTCAGCGCTATGACGCTGGCACCGGTGTCGACCATCATACGGATTGGTGTGCCGCTGACATAGGCATTGGCATAGAAATGGCCGTCCATTTCACGCTGCAGGGTATGATCGCCTGAGTACCAGGCGTTGCTTGATTGCTGACGCGCGGGATCAACATGAACCGACATCACTTCGCGTTCTTGGCCTGATTCAGTCGCAAACTGGTTATCCCCAGAGGGCACGATCAGCAGCGCAAATCCGCATACACCAATTGCAAAGGCGACATACTTTCCGAGCATTGCTCCAGAATAGTCTAGCCGGGTTAAGTCTCTCTAAAGTCTATTAAACCACTGTAAATTTGATATTTTCGTCGGCCATTGCCAGCATTGAACGGGCATGCCTTGCGGCAACTTCGCGCTGATCCTCACCATATCCACCACCAAGTGCGCTTGCGATTGGCAGGGCTCGCCTTCGCATTTCGCTGACAACATATCGATCACGTGCTTCGAGGCCGCCGTCGGTCAGCGCGAGTCTGCCGAGCCGGTCTTGTGCGTGGGGATCGACGCCAGCCTGATACAGAACAAGGTCCGGAGCAAAGTGAGTCAGCACCTCCGGAAGATGCCTGTTGAGCGTGTCCATATAGCCATCGTCATCGACCCCATCGGGCAGGGCAACGTCCAGACTCGAGCGTGCCTTGCGCACCGGAAAATTCTTCTCGGCGTGCATCGAGAATGTAAACACGTCCTCACGTCCTGCCAGCAGACTGGCCGTGCCGTCGCCCTGATGCACATCCAGATCGACAATCAAGATTCGCTTGGCTGCCACTTCAGCAATTAATCGGTTTGCGGAAACGGCAAGATCGTTGAACACGCAATAGCCAGCACCTGTGTCATGCAAGGCGTGGTGGCTGCCCGCAGCACTGTTGGCGGCATAGCCGTGGCGTTTTGCGAGCAGGGCGGCCAGCCAGGTCCCACCGTTCGTGTGCCTCACACGGCTGGAAATTTGCGCGGTTACGGGAAAGCCAATTCGGCGTTCTTTCTCTCGCGGGACGTTGGCGCGAAAGACTTCATCGACATAGGTGGGACAATGCACCGCCTCCAGCCATTTGCGGGGCATCGGCTCTGGAGCATGTTCAGTGATGGCCGCGCCACTGTCGCGAAGTGCCTCCATCACAAGATAATATTTGTCGAATTTGAATGTGCCGCGCTCTGGGCGCGGCGCCATGTAATCAGCGTGATGGACGACGTGGAGCATATCAAGCACCTATCGTGTGATCGAAGACGATATTTGCGCCGAGCGCAATCAGCATCACGCCACCGGCAATCTCTGCATGGCGGCCAAACTTGTCGCCGGCTCGCTGTCCCAGTTCGATTGCGATCGCTGAGAGAGCAGCAGTTACTGTCGCAATCAAGGCGCAGCTTGCCAGTGGTGGGAAATCCATCGTCGGTAGAGTTATACCGGCCGCAAATGCATCAACACTCGTAGCAATCGACGCTGCCAACAAGGCAAAGCCCGAAAGTCTGGCGGGACCTTCACTCTCGTTTCCACCGAACCAGATCATCTGTACGCCCAGCGCTGCGAGTAATCCGCCTGCAATCCAATGGTCCCAGGCTTCGACGAATGGCAAGGCTAGGCTGCCTAAGAGCCAACCGGCTAACGGCATCAGACCCTGAAATAGGCCAAACGCCATTGCGATGAGAGCCACGCTCTTCCAATCATGCCGGAAGCGCGCGCCTTGTGTCAGCGCTACAGCGAACGCATCCATCGCCAATGCAATAGCAAGTGAGAATGCAGTCAGCATTGGTGCTGCGGTTTAGCGGCGGGCGTTCGAATCTGGTGGCTCGCTGATCTCGATCTTGCCCACGCGCAGCCGGTCAATCCGGGCATCGCGTATTCGCAGCTTGCCGATCGCCATTCGACCAACCGCCATGGCACCGATCGCGACAGCGCCCATGGCCAATGCGCCAAGCGCGAAGGCACCTATTGCGGTTGCGCCGATCGCTCGCGCGCCAGATGCCTTTGCGGGTGTCGCCGTTTCGTTCACAACTGCTGGTAGCGAAGCAGGCTCGCTCACCTCTTCAAACCGCGTCTGATCCGCTGAAGAAGTGGAAGCCTTTTTCATCTATTCCGCCGCCACTTTGTGCGGATCGAATGCTTCAGCTTCGCCTGCTTCGATCTTCGCAGCCTTTTCTTCGACCAGCTTGACTATGTGATCCAGCATATCGTCGCTCTCGATATGGTGATCCTTCACTCCTGAAAGATAAACCATATGCTTGCCCGATCCGCCGCCTGTCAGGCCGATATCGGTCTCACGCGCTTCGCCGGGTCCATTGACCACACAGCCCAGCACAGAGAGCGACATGGGAGTCTTGATGTGCTCAAGCCGTTTCTCGAGCGTTTCGACCGTGCGGATCACGTCAAACCCTTGCCGCGAACAACTGGGGCAAGACACGACCCGCACGCCGCGGGTGCGCAAGCCCAGCGCCTTTAGCATTTCAAAGCCGACTTTGACCTCTTGCTCTGGCTCTGCCGACAGGCTGACACGGATCGTGTCGCCGATGCCTGCCCACAGCAGCGAACCGATGCCGATGCTGGATTTGACTGTGCCACCGATCAGGCCGCCTGCCTCGGTGATACCCAGGTGCAGCGGGCAATCGACCGCTTCGGCCAGCCCGTGATAGGCGGCGACTGCCAGAAACACGTCGCTTGCCTTCACCGCTACCTTGTATTCGTGGAAATCATGATCCTGCAGCAGCTTGATATGATCAAGCGCGCTTTCGATCAGCGCTTCCGGGCAAGGCTCGCCGTACTTTTCGAGCAGGTCCTTTTCCAGGCTTCCAGCATTCACGCCGATCCGGATCGCACAACCATTTGCTTTCGCGGCGCGGACAACTTCAGTCACACGTTCTGACGAACCGATATTACCGGGGTTGATGCGCAGGCAGGCAGCACCGCCGTCTGCGGCTTCCAATGCGCGTTTGTAGTGGAAGTGAATATCCGCCACGATCGGAACCCGCGCAGCTTTTGTAATCTTGCTAAATGCGGCGCTCGCTTCAACCGTTGGCACTGATACACGGATGATGTCTGCGCCCACTTCTTCGCAGCGCCGGATCTGGTCGATCGTGGCAACCGCATCTTCGGTCGGGGTGTTGGTCATGGTTTGCACAGTGATGGGCGCATCGCCGCCCACCGGCACGTTACCAACCATGATCTGGCGGCTCTGGCGACGTTCAATGTCGCGCCAAGGTCTAACGGATGACATGCGTTGGCATATAGTCACCGCAACATGAAGGGGCAATGACAGTTGGTGTGATCAGCAATCGGGTAAAGAAGAAGGGGCGCCGAATCGGCACCCCTTAAACTCAATTTGTTGGCTATAGCGTCCTACCAAACGATAAGTTTCGGCACGATCAATCGACCTATAATGGTGGCAACCGCCACAGGAACAACGTGCCATATGCCTAGATGCGTCACACTATCTACGGGGCAAGACATGCCGTAAATCAGCGTGCCGGTCGCGCCAGCAGCAATGCCGGTAAACCAGCCCGCTGCTTCATGGGATACGGGCGCACCTCGGCGCAACCAAAAGCTCAACGCGCCGCCGATACCCGTCGAAGCGATAAGCGATGCTGTAAAGCAATGTAACGCAAACGGATCGTTATGTGCGGCTGTGCCGAGTCCGTGAGACAGCAAGCTGATAAATGCGGCCAATGGCAGTACAAGCAACATGGCAAAGGACCACTTTGGTGCATCGTGGCGATTACCTACGCCGGGTGAGGCCATGGCGATCACGGCACCTGCACTGGCGAGGCCAAGCAGCAAGAGCAAGCCGTTCGTCACCCAAAAGAAAGGCGCGGCTTCGCCCTGGAACGCGCCAGACCATAAACCCTCGATAGCCAGCACGCCGATAAGTGTCAGCGCAGCGGCAACAGCTACCATCGCTATCCCATCGCGCTGTTTGAAGCTGCGGACGGGGGTCAGGTCATCGGTAAGTCCTGCGATCAGTTTGTCGCGGTTCTTATTCATTGTCATTCTGCCTTCTCGACAATCGCGGCCAGCTTCTTCAGGCCGCGATGGATATTCACTTTGACCAGGCTTTCGCTTTGGCCGGTCATTTCTGATGCTTCGCGGATCGAATGTCCTTCGATCTTCACGAGTTCGATTGCTTCTGCTTGCGCGTCAGGAAGATGGATAAACAGGCGTTCGAGACTGACGCGGGCCTCGACTACATCTTCATCACTGTCGACCGATGCATCATTGTCTTCCAGCAAGTCGCTTTCATGCTTGTAGACCTTACGCAGATGGTCGACCCAACGATAGCGGGCGATCGCTGCCAGCCATGGTAGGAATGGCCGGGTCACATCATAGGTCGCGCGCTTGTTGTGTACGGCCATTAGAACGTCCTGAACCAGATCATCTTGCTGATGAGGCGGTACGCGCTTGCGAAAATACCTCTCCAGCCACATGCTCACCTCTGACAGCAGCACGTTGTAGGCGGATTTGTCGCCCCTCTGTGCTGCCGCCATAAGGCGGGCTAGGGTGGCTTCTTCAGCGATCACTGTCGGCGAGCCTTTACGACAATTGCGTCGGCCGAGAGCATTCCGCTTCCGCGGGCAATGAGGACCGCTGCGAGAGCAATCGGCACCATTGCCCAGCCAAAGAAATGATCGCTGGTCGGGAATACGAAGATTTGAATGACGAGCGTCATGATCAGCAATGCTACCGCTGAAAATCGCGTCGCAAGACCCAGCACCAGCAGGATCGGGAAAAGAAATTCAGCATAGGTTGCCATGGGTACGGCGAGGTCGGTCGGTATCGGCAGACCTGAGAACTGGTCTTCGAAGAGGAAATACTGCGTATCAGTGATTTGCAGCCAAGTCCCTTCCTCTACCTTAGTCTTGTACGAACGCCAGAAGATCCCGGCTAGCGCAACGCGAGTCAGCAGCAGTGCGAAGGCTTCGCCAATTACATTCGCGACAAGGCCGACCGCGCGATCATATAATGCAACAACAGACCTCATGGCATTTCTCCTATGCAATTGTTCTTATCAATCAACGATTGATCGGTTTCAGTGAGCCATTGCCCTTGGGCGTCTCGATGTTTTCGCATGCGCCCTTCGGAACCAGCTTCCATGCATTGCCCTGATAGTCGCGGGTAGATGAACCGGCACAGCTGGTGCCAGGGCCGGCTGCACAGTCATTCTTGCCAGCCTTGGCAATGCCATAGCATTTTTCCATTGGCTGCTTCTGAGCGGCGGCGGGGGTTGCGGCCAGACCGGCAGTGATGCCAGCTGTCAGTGCAATGCCGGCGATCTTCGCGATTGAATTGGTAGGCATAGGGGTTCTCCAAATTGAACTTTACACTCAAGATCCGGCGATGTGCCGGAGATGCCTGTTGGTTCGTGGCCAGTCCGCGAACAGTTACAGGGCATGATATTTTTTCGCTCGAGTAACCCGCCGCCTGTTTTCAACGAACATGCCTGTGTCCGGTTGGACAATTACCCCCTCGTGGCATCCGCACTGGGATGTCGCGCAATTTGAAGTGGAGAGTTTCATGAGTACCCAGACACGCAGAACCGCCTTTGCAGCACTCGCGGGCGCAATGGCCTTGTCATCAGTTGCAGCCCTCGGTGCAGAGCCACCGGCGGGAAGCAGCGGCAAGGCGCTAAGCGCGGATGATGTGGTGCATTGCTATGGCGTGCATTCGTGCAAGGGCCAGGCTGACTGCGCGACAACCGAAAACGCTTGCAAGGGTCAGAATGAATGCGCTGGTCATGGCTTCAAGGCCATGAAAGCTGGCGAATGCCTTAGCGCTGGCGGCACAATCGGCGATCTTTGATCGCTGATTGATGCGGCATGGTGGCCTGGCGTTCCGCGCTTCCTCTACCCCCGGATCACGTCGGCGTGCCGGGTCACCACTTTTTGCTCGGGAAATGAGACGATGACTGCAATCAAACCGTTCGGTGGCTTCGGCCTTGGCTTGAGGCGCTCTCACTACGCCCACTTTCTTGACCGTGACGTGGCTGTCGATTTCGTTGAGGTGATCAGCGAAAACTACATGGTTGATGGCGGCCGCCCACTCCGCATTCTTGAGCAAGTTCGCGCAAGGCACCCGGTGATCATTCACGGCGTGTCGATGTCGATCGGTTCAGCCGTCGGGCTTGATGAATGCTATCTCGCCAAGCTGAAGCGGCTGGAACAACGGATCGATCCTCTTTGGGTTTCAGACCACCTGTGCTGGACCCGCACCAGCGCGCACAACAGCCATGATCTGTTGCCATTGCCGTTGACGGAAGAGGCGCTGCAAGTCGTTTGCGATAATATCGACCGCGCGCAATCCTATCTCGGGCGGCCGATGCTGTTCGAAAACCCCTCCAGCTATATCACCTTTCCGGAAGACGAGATGGCGGAGTGGGAATTTCTCAGTGAGATGACCCGCCGCACCGGCTGTTATCTGCTGCTGGATGTGAACAATATCTATGTCAGCGCACAGAACCACGGTTTCAGCGCAGACGATTATCTGGCCGGCTTGCCGCTTGAGCGTGTGCGGCAGATCCATCTGGCGGGGCACACACCCGGAGAGATCATCATCGATACGCATGATCGCGAGATCTGCGATGATGTTTGGGCGCTCTATGCCAAGGCCATGGCGATGATTGAACAACCAGTCGCGACCATGATCGAACGTGATGACAAGATCCCGCCTTTGCCTGAATTGCTGACAGAGCTTGATTGCGCGCGGAGCCTGGCTCGCGAAAGTGTGCCTGCATGAGCGGCGCGCAATCCTTGGCTGATCGCCAGTCCGCATTCATGGCGCAAGTGCTCGATCACGATGCGCCACTTCCCGAAGATTGGGGCGACCGCCATTCTGCCGGCATGAACGTGTACCGCGGCAACTATCGCTCCTCGCTGGTGGAAGCGCTCAAGAGCACATATGCAAAGACCGAACGCTGGGTTGGCGAAGCTGCGTTTCAACGCGCGGCTGCGCATCATGTGATTACCAACCCGCCGTCGAGCTGGACGCTGGACGATGCAGGCGCGGGATTTGATGCAACTTGTGCAGAGCTGTTTCGCAATGATGGCGAGGTCGCGGAGTTAGCTTGGCTCGAATGGACGATGCTGGAAGCCTTCACAGCGGCCAATGTTGAACCTTTGGGCGCACAGGATTTCAGCGCACAGACGGCAGGCTTTGGTGAGGAGCAATGGACCAATCTGCGCGTGGCATTCCTGCCCGGAGCGGCAGCGCGCGAAGTGCATCATGATCTGCGCGCCATCTGGAACGCACTGAACGAAGAAGAATTCGACCGGCCGCAAGCAAACTATGATATGCCGCACTCGGTCCTAGTCTGGCGGGAAGGCGAGCGTTCAACTTTCATGATGGGCAGCGCTGAGGAAGCGCGCGCCTTTCAAGCGGCACAAGCGGGCACGCCTTACGGGGAAATTTGCATGTTTCTGGCGGGTGAAAGTCCTTCCGAAGAGCAAATGCACGATGCGGCGATGCGGGCAGGTGCATTGCTGGGGCGATGGCTGAATGAAGGGCTGATCGCCTCGATCGAGGCTTGACAGTTAATCTCGATAGTTCAGAGATTTCGTTGACACAGAAGAAGGATGTCGGCCCGAAATGTCAGTCGGTGAACTACGTAGCGCTAAGCCCAGTCTCTTGATGCGCATATTGGTATGGGTGGTTTCCAAACGGCCAAGCGTCTTTCCAAAGACTCTAGAAGAGGTGGCCCCTTTCCTTGACGGACGAAAGCTGCCGCCGGACGCCCCCATGCCTGACAGCTTTAACTCCAAGTTTGAAGTTGAGAATTGGAAAGCAGCAGGTCACGATTGCGTTACCTTGCACCCCAAGACCGGGAAGGGTGCGCGCCATATCCTCTACTTCCACGGCGGCGGTTTCGTGTTGCCGATGTTCGACGTACACTGGCCGCTGGTTGCCGAATTGGTCGAACGCACTGGGGCGAGTGTGACTGTACCACTTTACCCAGTTGCCTCGGAAAGCACGAGGCAAGCCCAGGATGCGGTGGCAGACGCAGCCTATGCGAAGCTGCTGGAGCAGTGGGATGCGTCGAATATCATCCTGTCCGGTGACAGCGCCGGCGGTCATATGGCTTTGGCGCTGGCTTTGCGGTCGATCCGGAATGGTGGCGCAAAACCGGGCAAGCTTGTGCTGTTTGCGCCATGGCTGGATGTGACGATGGCCGACGAAGCCATGCGCCAGGTGGAACCAAATGACTTCATGCTGAAAGTCGACGCTGTTCGCGAACTTGGCACAATCTGGGCAGGCGATACCGATCCCAAGGCGCCGGAATGCAGCCCGCTCTACACCAGCGAAGCTGAACTCTCGCAGCTTCCGCCAACGCATATCTATGTCGGGCGGCACGACCTGTTCGTGATCGACAGCCGGACTTTCACGGAAAAGCTATCCGCCGCGGGCGGCGATGTTCAGCTCTATGAATATGCCGGTGCGCCGCATGTCTTTATGGCAATCCTGCCAACGCGCGAGTCCAAGGATTGCTTGAAGCTTGTTAGCGAATTCGTGCGCGGCTGATTTAAGCGGAGAAGGTTTCGCCAGTCATCTGCTCGCTGACCGTCCATAACCGGTCAGCGATCTGTGGATCGATTGCATAGCTGCGCACGCCTCCGGCAGACGACTCATCGTCATTCTCGGCCACATGGCAATCTTCGCAATAGAGCCCGCCTTTGCCTTCAAGCTCAGGAGCGGTCGCGGCCCAACAGCTTGTTGCTGCACCTTGGGGAATGGTCTTCCATTCAAACGCCCTGTCACTGGTGGTGACACGTGCCAATAGCGCTTCGATATCCTGTTCTGTCAGGTGCCGCCCCAAATTTGTCTGAATACCGCCTGGGTGCACCGCATAGGCGTGTACTCCCTTATCTGCGAAGCGTTGCTCAAGCCCTAGGCTGAACAGCACATTCGCAGTCTTGGCCTGACCATAGCTTGTCCATTTTTCGTATTCGCGATGTTCGAAATGGGGGTCATCCAGATCGACCGGGGCAAAGTGATGCCCGCGGCTGGACAGGTTGACGATACGTTTGTCTTCTCCCTTGAGAACAAGGGGCATGAGGTGCTTGGTCAACGCAAAATGACCTAGGTGATTGGTGCCGAATTGCATTTCGAACCCATCAGAAGTCTGCGCCTTGGGGCACGCCATGACGCCCGCATTGTTGATCAGCAGGTCAATTTTATCGAAACGTTCATTCGCCTCTGCGCCGCATGCGCGAATGCTTTCCAGTGATCCCAGATCGCCAATGATCGTCTCGACATTCGCGCCGCTGACGTCGCTTTCGATCGCCGCCTTGGCTTCGTTGAGTTTGGCCTGATCGCGCCCGGCGATCACGACATGCGCACCCTTTGCAGCCATCGCGCGCGCCGTTTCCTGACCAAGACCGGAATTGCCGCCGGTTACGAACACGGTTTTCCCTGACAGATCGTGTCCTTCCAGTACTTCATCCGCTGTCGATTGTGCGCCGAATGCCATGCCGTTTCTCCCAATTTTGCTCTGATCTCTAGCCTAACTCTCAAGTGGTCCATCACCAAACGCAAAAGGCAGTTGCTATCGCCATCGCACTGACGAATAGTGTGCCTCATGAAAAAACTGCTTTCGCTGCTCGCCCTGGTTTCAGCAATTCTTGGAGGACCTGCTTTGGCACAGGACAGTCCCAAATGGTCGATCGCGATCCACGGTGGGGCAGGCACGATAAAGCCGGATAGCGTTCCCCCGGAAAAGGAAGCTGAATATGAAGCGGCGCTGCAGGAAGCGTTGGATGCTGGCGCTGCGATCTTGGCCGATGGGGGCAGCGCGATGGATGCCATTCAGGCGGCCATTGTGCTGATGGAAGACAATCCTTTGTTCAATGCGGGCAAAGGTGCGGTCTACACATGGGAAGGCGAGAACGAGCTTGATGCGTCAATCATGGACGGGCGCGATCGCAGCGCGGGTGCAGTCACGGGCGTAAAGACCATCAAGAACCCGATCCTGCTAGCGGACAAGGTGCGCACCGATAGTCCGCACGTCTTCCTGATGGGTGAAGGCGCGGAGCAATTCGCCGCAGAGCGTGGCATCGAAAGTGTCGATCCGAGCTGGTTCGAAACTGAGGCTCGCAAGGAGTCGCTCGAACGGATGAAGGCCCGCGAACTATCGGCACTGGATGTCGATCTGAAATTCGGCACAGTGGGCGCGGTGGCGCTGGATCAGGACGGCAATATGGCTGCTGGCACATCCACCGGCGGCATGACCGGCAAGCGCTGGGGCCGGATTGGTGACGCGCCGGTCATCGGAGCCGGAACCTATGCCGACAATCGTAGCTGCGCGGTTTCAGCCACCGGCTGGGGCGAGTACTTTATCCGCGTGGGCGTGGCACAGGAGATCTGCTCGCGGTTGCGGATTGCTTCTGAGGGCGAGGAGCAAGAACTTCTCACTTCGCTTCGCCGGTTGATTGGCCGCAAGAAGGTTGATGCCAGCGCGGTAAGACATGATCGCGCTCAGCAAACCGCCGATGATGTAATGGCCGAAGTCAAGGAACTCGGCGGTGATGGCGGGATCATCCTGGTCACGCCTGAAGGCCATGCGCTCTACAGCTTCAACACCGCCGGCATGTATCGTGGACGCGCGAATAGCGAAGGCACGAACGAGGTCGCGATCTTCGGCGGCGAGGAAACCGGCTCGGACACGCCCGATCACTGAGATTTATAATGTGGCGTACTCCGCCAAAACCTCGCCTACTTGCGCCAGCACTTGCTCAGAGCGTGGATCTATCCCGGTTTGGATGTTTGGCGCGCGATAATAGGTCGCAAAGGTCAACGGTGCACGCGCCGGAGGCGTAGCGAAGCCGATATCGACGTAAAGGCTGGCCATTCCGGGCCAGAATGAAGTGCCGGTCTTGTCTCCCGCAGTCCAGCCTTCGGGCAAGCCAGCGCGCACTCGCCGTGCGCCGGTCTTTGTGTCGACCACCCATTGGCGCAGGGTCTGCCGGTTCGCGTCTTTCAGCACTTCGCCAAAGCATAGCGCCGCCACGGTCCGCACCATCGCGGCGGGCGTGGTTGTGTCGCGCAGCTCGCCTTTGGGTACATGATTGAGCGCAGGCTCTATGCGATCGAGGCGGCTGCCCGTATCGCCAATCAAACGCCAGAATCTGGTCAACGCTTCCGGACCGCCGAATTCGCGCAACAGGACATTCGCGGCCGAGTTGTCGCTGGTCTTCTGTGTCGCCTCGGCCAGCGCGCTCAAAGTTGCGCCTTGCTCTGTCCGCGGGGCGGTAAAGGGCGAGTAGGCAACAAGTTCATCCTCGCTCCAGCGGACCAGGCGGTCAGCGTCATCAATGGATTGCTGGTCGCGCCACAATGTCAGCGCAGCCAGCGACAGCTTGAAAGAGGAACAATGGCCAAAGCGTGTGCCAAGGTTGTGTCCCATGATCGCGCCGGTTGCGGTGTTGAGGAAAGCGACCCCCAAAGTTCCCCCAGAAGCGGCCTCGATGATGTTCAGCTTTGCTGCCAACCTGCCTCTGCGCGATGGGTCAATCGGTACACATGCGGCTGCGCACGCAGATCCGATTCCGGCGAGTATCGTGCGACGATGCCAACTCATGAAAACTTGTCCTTCTTGCGCTTGCCGAAGCGCATATCGCCCTCAAGTTTTGCGCGCAACTGAGCGTAGAACGCTTCAAGGAAAGCCCGCTCATCACCGCCGCCCGGTTCCCACCCGATCTTTCGGCAAATTGCCGCGTGGACGCTTTCCAGCGCAGTTTGATTTTGCTCCCGCAGGACCCGCTCAAGCGTTTGCAGTTCTTGTTCGCCATAGACTGAGAGTTCGTCTTCGCCGAAGTCATATCGGGCCCCCGTAACCAGGCTGGTGCCTTTGGCAGCACCTTGTGTTGACAGCGTATCCTGCAGCTTGATGCGCGGTGCCTCCACCACCCAAGTGCCTGCGATGATGTCACCTGCGCGCAAGGCATTCTTGTTAAGGAACGGGATCAACATGAAGATGACGAACCAGATCATCCCGGCCCAACCTGCACTTCCTGCCGCGCCGCTGGGGGCCACCTGAATAAAGGCGATGGGCAGGAACAATTCGATATCGCGGATCAGATTGCGTGCGACCACCGCCTCTGCGGTTAGCTGTGCGCCGCTGCGGGATGCTACGCGTATGCCAAGCAGTCGCTTGCCCGGGGTTGCCCCGCGAGGGCCCAGTTCAAAGAACAGGAAATAGCCATATCGTGCGGCGAAGCTGATCAGAATCCAGAGAACGACAATGAACTCGATCGCGCCCGTTGGATTGTCGAGATTACCCTCGAAATCGAACAGGCCGGTGAATGTCCAGAGCAGCAGCAGGAAGATCGCGATGAGAGCGAACTGAACGAAGAACAGGTCAAGCAACAGCGCGCCAATCCGCGCCCCGCGTGAGGCAACGGTGAAAGGCAACGACAAGCCTTCGGGTGTGATTACCTGCCGTATCCGCTTTTCGGTGTAGTTGGCTACCGAACTGCTCATGCTTCACCTGCGCGGCGTTTTCCGCCGTAGAGGAAGAAATAGGCGAGCCAGAAAGTGAGCAATGCGGCCCCAATAGCCATCCGGCCTTCTGCACCGTCCACCAACTGACGCGGGAAGGCTTCAAGGAAACCGGCTACAATCATCATTACGATCACGCCGATCATGACTACTGCAGCGCGCTTGCCGCTTTCCGATGCAGCTTGCAGGATCGTACGCTCTCCGGGAAACGCCATGGATCTTCCCACGTGCAGCCCGGCTGCACCCGACAAGAGTATGGCGAAGAGCTCAGTAGTGCCATGTACGCTCAGCCAAGCCGCAAATTCGAAGGTTAGCCCTTGGCTGCTAAACAACCACAGCATGGCGCCAAGCAGCGCCATATTGTGCACCAGCAGCAACAGCGACGGGATACCGAATGCAAATCCCAGTGCGAAAGCCAGAATAGCTACGCCCGCATTATTGCTGAAAAGAGCTGCTGCGAAGATCGATAACCCTTCAGAGCTGTCATGCGTGGCCAGTGTCTCTGCCAATTGCTCCCGGCTTGCCCCCGGAACGCGTCCATCGGACATGGAAGTCGGAACGAGTGCGTAGAACCATTCTTTGTCCCGCGCGACCAGAAACCAGCCGACCACGGTACCGGCAACCATCACGAACAACGCGATACATACATCAAGCCAGATGCCGCGCACGGCCCGGCTCCATCCGCCAAAGAGAAAACCACGCAGCCATGCGAACAAGCCCTGCCGTGGCCCGTAAACCTGATACCAGGCGCGCTGAACCAGTGTTTCAAGATAGCTGAGTGTTGCGCGATCAAGCGATGTCTCACGCGCAACTGACAGGCTGGAGGCTGCGATCCTGTAGAGTGCAGGCAGCGCCAGCAGTTCTGCGTCGGTAACACGGCGCATCGAGCCTTTTTCCATTCGCGCAAGGATGTCTTCCAACCGCCTCCAGTCGCTTTCCCGTTCCAGCCGGAAGCGGTCAGAGCGCAGGACCGCGCTTTCGATATCGGGCGGGGTCTCGATCTCTGCCGATTTCCCGAAGCGGGCGATAATGGGTGTCTTCATCCAATCGCCTCCTGCCGCTTGATCGCGAAATAACGGTCAATCAGCTGAGGGCCGATCTGGTCCCACGGCGCGTCGACGACATCGATCCCCAGGCGACGCAGGCGTTCCAGTACAGTCGCGCGCTGGCGGGCCAGAGTGTCCGCTGTAACGCTGCGCGCCAAGGTCGCGAGGTCTTCAGGCGCGGCACCGACGTACTGCTCTATCTCGGCATCAGTGATCGTCACGAACAGGACCAGATGATGTTTGACGAGCCTTCCCAGGCTCTCGATCATCAACTCTGCCGCAGTCGGGTCGGTGAAGTCTGAGAACAGGACGATCAGCGAACGGCGCTGAAGCTTTCCGGTGAGCGTTGCCAGCGCGAGCGTGAAATTCGGCTCAACTGCGTGGTAATCGAGCTCCGCAGCCGAGCTTTGCAAGCGATGGAATGCGCGTGTGTCGCTGACGAATGGGGTCATCAACCCCGGGCGCTGAGCGAATCCGAACAGCGAGACCCGGTCGCCGCCTTTCATCGCGACATAGGCGCAGGTGAGAGCGGCTGAGACTGCGCGGTCGATCCGGGGTAATCCGTCCACCGGCTCACACATCGCTTGCCCGCAGTCGAAGGCAAACACGATCTGGTTGTTGCGCTCGGCCTCGTTCTCGCGGGCGTAGAGCTTGGTGTGGCGTGCGCTGGCCTTCCAGTCGATCCAGCGGCGGTCCATGCCCGGCTCATATTCGGAAAGCGCTTCGAATTGAGTACCTTCACCGCGCAAACGGCGTGCGATGAGTCCGATTTGCGCATCGCGCAGGAAAGTTTGCAGATCCGCGCTACGTACAGGCGACAGGTCGGGCCAGATTCGGATATCGATTGCCAACTCACGCTCAACCTGTCGGGCGCCAAGCCCTAGCGGCCCTGTCCAACGCAGCCATGCTCGTTCAATTCGCGCGGTTCCGCGGCGCGAAGGTACGGCGCGGAATTTGCCGCGGGCGCTGTCTTTACCATCAAGCAGAACGATCGTAGCGCGGCCTTCTTCGTGCAGCCGCGGATCAAATTGCACTGCGGCCTCGATACGATGCGGAATGCGGTCTTTCGCGAACTTGGCGTGTGCGACAATATCAGTTGCCTCGCCGACTTCGGCGTCATCGTCAGCTTCAATATCCCATGACGTAATATCGCCGGCGAGAAATGCGTCGAGCAGAACCAGCATGAACAGTGCCGCTGCCGCTGCGGGTGCAACCACCCATGCCCCCGGCGATATCGCGCCAAGCAATACGGCAACTGGCGCTGCGCCAGCCGCCAGCCAAGCGGCGCGTTCTGTTGGGACAAAAGGCAAGTTAAGCTTCATGGTGTCTTAGCGCGGTGCTTCCGTCGCTTCGACCAGCTCTGTCACCAGTGTTTCCACATCGCGACCCTCAATCTCTGCTGCCGGGCTTAGCGTGAGACGGTGACGCAGCGCCGGTACCGCCAGCGCCTTCACGTCGTCCGGGATGGCGTAGGCGCGCCCATCGAGCGCCGCACGCGCTCTTGCCGCATGAGACAGCAGCACCGCGGCCCTGGGGCTGGCGCCAACTGCAAGATCGGCGTGCTCGCGCGTGGCACGGATCAGGCGCACGACATAATCGGTAATTTCCTGCGCTGCGGTCACATGCGCGACAGCACCCCCTGCTCGCGCAAGCGTTGCTCCGTCGGCGACAGCTGTTACCCCCAATTCCGCTGGGCGCGGCGGTCCCTGATGCACGCCATATTTTGCAACAATGGCGGCCTCTTCTTCCTCTGCGGGGTAAGGGACAAGCAGCTTGAACAGGAAGCGGTCAAGCTGCGCTTCTGGCAGCGGATAGACGCCCTGATTCTCGATCGGGTTTTGTGTTGCGACCACCATGAACCTGTCTGCCAGATCATGCGTTTCACCATCCAGCGTGACGCGGCGTTCCTGCATTGCTTCGAGCAGCGCAGCCTGCGTCTTGGGCGGGGTGCGATTGATTTCGTCAGCCAGCAGAAGATCACAGAAGATCGGCCCGCGCGTCAGCGTGAACTGGCTGGTCTGGAAGTTGAACAGGTTCGAGCCGAGGATATCGCCCGGCAACAGATCCGGAGTAAACTGGATGCGCCCGAAATCGAGGCCGAGCGCCGTCGCAAAGCTTTGTGCAAGGAAGGTTTTTGCGGTTCCTGGCGGCCCTTCCAAAAGCACGTGACCCTGACTCACCATCGCGATCAGCAAGCGATCGATCATGTCATCCTGGCCAACGATCGCCTTGCCCACTTCGCCGCGGATCGCGCCGGCCAGTTCGCGCAGCTCTTCCAGTGTCATGGAATTGGTGTCACTCATCGGATTAGTTTCCTCTCAAGTTCGTGCAGGCTCTCTGCTGCGTCGAGAATATCTTTGGGGCTTTGCGCTTCGCGCAGAGCATTGGTGCGCATGGTCACGGGTGGCTCGTCCGGCAGTACCCGCCGTGCCGCCGCATCCAGTGCGTCATTGTCAAACCTTGTCATGCCAAGCCGCTTGGCGATGCGGCGCTTTATCAGTTCTGCATATGGCGCGGTCAGCATCGGGAAACGCCGTGCGCGCAGGATCAATCCCGCGCTGTTGGCAATCAGAGTACCTTTTCCAAAAGCATGCGCGGGAGCTTCGACGCGGGCAGGACCAAAGCGGCGGAATGCGCGCCAGCCGATCATGATCATTGCTGCAATCAGGCATAGTGTCGCTGCAAGGAATGGCGGGGTGAATACCAGCGTCAGCAGGTTCTTGGCTCCACCAAGTCCGTGCAAGGTCAGATCGAAAGTGACGCTGGTTTCATCATCGTAGGAAAGTTCGCGGACAAGCTTCATGGCAAGCTCGGCGCGGGTCCGGTCACCTATGCCGTAATTATTCACCAGATCAGGCTCTGTGATAAAGATAATGCGCGAACCATCGTTGTAGAATTCACTGCCTTCCTCGCCATAAAGTTCAAAGGCGACCACGCTGCCCTCTGGTCCGCGCACAAGCACGTCATGCGTGTCCTTCTGCTTGCTATAGGCGAGCGTTTGCGTAGGCAGATTTCCTGACAAACCCATGCCGGACCATTCCATGGGTTCATCGGCGCCGCGGTCCGCAGCTTCCTCGTCACCTTCATCGCGCGAGGTGTCCAACTCGTGCTCGAAGGCGTACAATTCAGGCATCTGCGAGGTCCATTCGGAACTATTGGCGAAGTTGAGCCTGACCCAGCCTTCCTTCACTTCTTCGCGGATCTCGAGCGGCAGCTGATCAGGGAAAGGACTTGCCCACCATTTGGGCAAGATCACCAGCGTCGGGCCGTAGTAGAAGCGATCCTCAAGGATTTGCGCGAACTCCTCAGGATCTGTCTGCATTGGTGGCGTCAGTACCAGCAGGCCGTAGGTCTCAAGCCCACCCCGGCTGCGCGAGAGCTCTACATCGAACCCTTCCAATTCAAGCAATGTTGCAAGGCCTGCATAGCCATTGAGACCATTTGATGCCGCATGCGCCCGCGCGTCGTTGCCGTCACCTCCGGTATCTCCAATGCCTATGAAGTAGAGTGTGGCAATAAATGCAGCGAAACTCGCAATGACTGCCAGAAAGACAGTGCGGGCATTAAAGCCAGATGCGCGGTGCGCGCTCATGCAGCACCTCGATCAAGCCGACTCAAGGCGAATTGGGCATAGGCCTCTCGTGCGGCTTCCCAATCGGCACGCTCCAAATGTGTCAGCGCAAACAGGCTGCGTTCGACCCGTTCAGCAATAATAGTAAATGCCTGCCGCGCCGCTTCGGGCAAACCCTCAATCTGCGACAACTCGCGTGCGGTTGAGGAAGGTTCGACCCAGTCGGGCCGCGCTGATGACATATGGCTAACGCTGCGTTGCAAGAGCAGGTGCGTGGCTTCGTCGAACTTTCCTTCGGCTGCCAGCCGGTCAGCCTCTTCGAGCAGCGCCACCGCTGCGCCCTGATCTGGCCGCCATTCCGGCTCTTCTTCCAGTTCAATCTTATCGCGCTTCACCCGGCCAAAGGGGTCGATGATCTGGTAGAGCATATACAGCACGCCACCGATCAGAGCGGCTAGCAAGATCCACTGTAGGACCGGCCACGCAGAGCCGAACAGTCCGCCTAGCGCCTCTGAGAGAATCTCTCCGATCCATCTGAAAAAACGCTCAATCAAATTGGGCTCGCGTGGCGGCTGGACTGGCATTTCTACAGGCGCGAATTGAATATTCTCATTTGCGCGCAACTGTTGCCAGCTGTCGGATGCTTGATCTGAAACAGATGGGGTAGGGGCGACCGCGCTCATTACTTGCGTGGTGACACGGCAGCGTCTGCTAAGCAACCGCTACCAATTGAGGTAAACACTCTTTTTTACTTGGAAATTGATCTCACCCGCGCGCGCGCGCCTGTCGATAGCTGCCCAGCATTTTCAGTTCCTTGCAATGAAAGGCAAGCTCTTCCAGTGCCCGATCCACCGACGGGTCACCAGGGGCACCGATAATGTCGGCATAGAACATGGTGGCAGAAAAGCTCGCGCCTTTCTGATAGCTTTCGAGTTTCGTCATGTTGACGCCGTTGGTCGCAAACCCACCCATCGCCTTGTACAGCGCTGCAGGAATATTTTTGACTTCGAACACGAAGGTTGTGATCGCATCTTCGCCGGCAAGGGTTGCTGGATCAATCGCGTCGCGCGCGCAAATGACAAAACGCGTCATGTTGTCCGCGGCATCCTCGACATTATGCTCGGCAATCTCGAGGCCGTAGAGCTCGGCGGCAATGGCTGGCGCGATGGCGCAGAGTGTCGGGTCCTGCTTTTCCGCGACATAGGCAGCGGCGCCCGCGGTGTCAGCGTGGCTAAGCGGCACGATCCCGCGTTCGCGCAGGAAATGGCGCGATTGGCCCAGTGCCTGGGGATGGCTGTACGCCGCGGTATAAGGCCCCTTGGTAATACCCATCAGTGCATGATGGATCGGCATGAAATACTCACCAACGATCTTCAGACCCGATTCGGGCAGCAGGAAGTGAATGTCAGCCACGCGGCCATGCTGCGAATTTTCAATCGGGATGATCGCGAAGCCGGCATTGCCGGTCTTCACTCTCTCTAATGCATCGGCAAAGCTGAAACAGGGAAGCGGCAAGTGATCCGGGCAGGCTTCCATAGCGGCACGGTGCGAATTCGCTCCGGGCGACCCCTGGAACGCAATCGCGCGCTCGGGTTCCGCTTCAGCGGCGGCCTGCATGGTCTCAACCATGGACATGGCGGGGGCGGGAAAGCTTTGCATTGTGAGTGCGCCTATCGCGCGAAATCTTCTGCCGCAAGCCTATTGCACACACTGCAACAGATAGTGCCCTGATCGGTCTTGCTATGCGGCGCATGCGCGACTAATGCGCACCCACGTTTATTGCAGACCAAAATTTCGGATAACATCGCATCATGGATGATCGTTTCAATACCATCGCAGGTTGGGTCCTTTTTGCAGGCATTGTCGGGCTTGGCGCTTCGATTGCCAGCTATAAGTATTTCAAGGGCGAGCGCCCTGAGACACTAGGTTATGTGATTGAAGGCGTTGAAACGGAGAGCGAAGGGCCGGCGGCACCTCCGCCGCTTGGCAACCTGCTTGTCGATGCCACAGCCGAGGCAGGTGAACGCGTGTTTGCGAAGTGCTCTGCATGCCACACGATTGAACAGGGCGCAGCCAACGGTATCGGTCCAAATCTTTACGCTGTCATGGGCGCAGCGATTGGTAGCCACGTACCTGGCTATGCATACAGTGATGCGCTTTCCGGCAAGGGTGGCAATTGGACTTGGGAAGACATGGATGCATGGCTTAACAATCCGCGCGGCTATGCAGACGGCACCAAGATGAGCTTTGCTGGCCTTAGTGACCCCATGGATCGCGCCAATGTCATGGCTTACATGGAAAGCTTTGGCGGGGCGCCTGCGCGGCCTGAAGCGGTTGTGATCGAAGAAGCCCCGGCTGAAGAATTGGCCGCGGACGAGACAGCCGAGGGCGCAGAGGCAGCGGCTGAATAAGTCAGCTTTCTCAGCTAAAGAGCAATTTCAATGGGCCGTGGCGGGTTAGTCGCTGCGGCCCTTGAATTTTTGCGCGACGACATACCATTCGGATGAACCTTTGCGACTTGCCGGCGGTTTCGCATGCTTGACCGACTTGAAGTGCTTCTTCAGCAGCTTGAGGAGGTCATCATCTGTACCGCCTGCCAGAACCTTTGCCACAAATGCCCCGCCTTCGGTCAGGTTCTCGACCGCGAACCATGCCGCAGCTTCAACCAGACCCATCGTGCGTAGGTGATCGGTCTGCTTGTGACCGACCGTGTTTGCAGCCATATCTGACATCACCAGATCAGCCGGTCCTCCCAGCGCCTCTTCCAGGGCGGCGGGCGCGGCATCATCCATGAAATCCATCTGGAATATGGTCACGCCTTCGATCGGTTCGGTTTCGAGCAGGTCGATACCGACAATAGTCGCTTTGGGGGCAAGCTTACGCACCACCTGGCTCCATCCCCCTGGTGTGATGCCTAGGTCCACCACACGGGTTGCGCCCCGGATCAATCCGAACCTGTCATCCAGCTCGATCAGCTTGTAGGCGGCGCGGCTACGGTAGCCTTCGGCCTTGGCTTGCTTGACATAGGGGTCGTTGAGCTGACGCTCGAGCCAGCGAGTGGATGAAGCGGTGCGTTTCTTGGCGGTGCGCACACGTTTGCTGGGATCGCGGCCTGACCGGCTCATTTGCTCAAATCCATTTCGGGATCACGCGCGGGCCAGCTGGGCTTGCTTTCATGCAGCGGGTGCGGGTGCGCCAGTTCGTTTGCCATCAAGCTGCGCAATATGCCTTCGCGAATGCCGCGATCGGCCACGCCAAGGCGGGTCGCAGGCCAGATGTCGAGGATCGATTCGAGGATTGCGCAGCCTGCGACCACCAGTTCTGCCCGGTCTTTCCCGATACAAGGTACAGCGGCGCGATCTTCGGGGGACTTGCTGGCAAGCATCTGCGTGATCTCGCGCATGGAATGTGCAGGAACGATCAGACCGTCCACCGCATTGCGATCATATTGCGGTAACTGGAGATGCAGGCTGGCCAGCGTGGTGACTGTCCCGCTCGTTCCCAGCAAACGCAGATCGCCCTGCTGTGCTGCGGGAGCGATTCGATTCGCGAAATGGGTGAAGCTTTCCCGCACGACACGGCGCATCTTGTCATAAGTTGCAGCGCGCTGCTGAGCGTCACCTTCAACCTTGCCCACTGTATCGGTCAGCGAAACAACGCCCCACGGAACGCTGAGCCAATCGACCATCTGCGGAACCCCGCCACCCTGTTCGAGCAGCACCAGCTCTGTCGAGCCTCCGCCAATGTCAAAGATGATCGCCGGACCGGTTCCGGGCTCCAGCAGAATCTGGCAGCCGAGCACGGCAAGGCGTGCCTCTTCCTCTGCGCTGATGATGTCGAGCGCTATGCCGGTCTCTTCGCGCACCCGCTCGATGAACGCTTCGCCATTACTTGCCCGGCGGCAAGCCTCCGTCGCGACTGACCGCGCGAGATAGACGTTACGACGGCGCAGCTTGTCCGCACAGACCGAAAGCGCCTGTACCGTGCGCTCCATCGCGTTATCACTCAACCGGCCCGACATGGCCAAATCCTCACCCAGGCGGACCACGCGGCTGAAGGCGTCGATAACGGTGAAGCCTTCGCCAGCCGGGCGGGCGATCAGCAAACGACAGTTATTGGTGCCAAGGTCAATCGCGGCATAAGCCTGACCGGGGCGCGGTCCAGACGATACAAATGGTCTGGGCGAACTCTTTTGCTGAGGGATTCTTTTGCCACTTTGCGGCTTGGCAATGCGACCCGGCTTGCGGGCACGCGAACTCGCTTTGCGCGAAGCACGATCTTGATTGGGCTTGCCAGGGCGTTTGTAGCGAAAATCGGCTACTTTGCCGGACTTGCCGCCCCTGCGGTGGCCTGCCCTATTTTTACTGTCCGGCGGAGAATGATCCGCCATAATTAATGCTTTCTTTCCTCCCGCCGCATGCTGCGCACGGGGACCTGCCCTTTAGCTAGCGATTAGAGGCGCATCGGGCAAGTATCGAGGTGGCGAACACGAGGTTCAGCACGCGCAGCTTTGCCTTGACCTGCGCAGCCTGCGAAACTAGATGCGCAGCGCTTTACCGCGCGGCTGGCGAGAATCGCCGCTGCAACTGATGCCCCGTCGTCTAATGGTAAGACTACGGACTCTGACTCCGTCAATTGAGGTTCGAATCCTCACGGGGCATCCAGCAATTCTCGATTATTTGTCCGTACTCAGCCCTTGGCCGGGTCAATGAATCCTTCCAGACCCAACGGGCTGAACGGGCCGATGATCAGCTGTTCGAATGCGCCGATACCATTGTCATCAGGTGTCAGCGCCTGGACGATCATTTGTACATGTAAATTTTCAGGCTGCAGCGGATCGAGCGAGACCAGATCGAAATCCTCACGTTCAACACGCAGCGGTCCGTGATGCATGCCATGTCCCCATTCAGGATGCGTGTATCCAAGCCCCTTCATGTGAAAGCGGCCGATCGGCTCGAAGGTCACTTGTTCAGGGGCACCTGGAAGCGCAAGCGATAGTGTGCCGCCGCTGGGCCAGCGTGTGCCGCTTTCCAGTCGCGTACGCATAGAGCCCGCACCTTCGTTGATTTGGTCTGCGTCAGCACCGTCGGCAGCCCATGCGGCGCGGGTGTTCCACGATTCCCCGTGCTGATCGTTATTGACGTGGAAGAAGAGACTGCCGCCTTCGAAGTTGATTGGTGTCCATTGCCAGAAGAATGCGGGCAGCGGTGTGCCGGGCATGGGTTGTGGATCGCGCGCGCCAATCGGGCGAACACCCCAGCTTCTGTCGCGCGTTCCACAGGTGCCTTCGACCATATCCTCGCGCATCCCGTCGAGCGAGATCCAGCCAGTAAAATGACCATTTTGAGTCATGCGCGTATAGTCCATGAAGGTACGCGGGCCGATGCGATGCGTGAAGCGCGGTTCCTCAATAGGAAAAGCACGCCCGGTGAACGTGAACTCGCCCGCGATCCCGTCAGTCTCTTGGATCGTGACTTTGAGTTGATGTAGCGGTTTGACCACTTCGATGCGGATCGGCCCGACTGCCAGATTCATCCGCTCCATCCCCATTTCGCAGCTGGCGTGCAGACAATACTGCTTTCCGTCCAAAATGAAGCTGAAATGAGCGTCAGCTATATCCAGATGCGGGTACACGCCAAAGGCCAATGCAAAGAAACCGCTACCGTCGGGTGCATATCCGTTGAAGAAATATCGATCATAAAAATTGCGATCCGTGCCTGAATAAGCGACCGGTTCCGGGGTTTGATGTAGCGGGAATTCATCACCCTTACTAAGTGCCATTTTCTAACCCTCCTCCAGCATCTTCAGGCTGTCGTACTTTAGTACCAGCGCGCAGGCCCCACGCGCCATCGACAGGAAATTGGCATCACCGCGCTCTGTCCGCTCGACAAACGCCGCGCTGAATACCGCAGTTGAAACACCGTGAAGCGCACCGATCACGTAGTCGCGCCAGATATCGTCACGGGTCAACGGGACGCCCCGCGCCGTCATTTCAGCGCAATAGAGATCCAGTAACTCATCTTCGTGCTGGCGGCGCAAATCATCGCCGATCCCGCAACCCATAAAATACCCGATATCCGTCATCGGATGACCGATACTGAGTGTCTGCCAATCAAGGATAGCAATCGGTTCGCTGCCGCGACCGATCCCGAACAACATGTTGTCGAGGCGGAAATCACCGTGAACCAGGCTGATCTTGGGATGATCGCGTGACAGCCATGCATCGCTTTTCGCAAGCTCGTTGCACACTGACATGAACTCCGGCTCGAGCGAACCGGCATATCGCTCAGCAAATACGGCTTGTGCCTGCGGGTAAAGCGTGCGGATTTGTGCCGCAACGGCTTCTTGCGGCTGCAGCCAATCGAGTGAGAGGATCGCGTCATTATTCCACGAGGGCGCATGCAGCGCAGCGGCTTGGCGGATGGCGTGGCACGCTTCGTGATAGGTGCAGCTATCCAGCTGATTGCCGCCCTTCTGCGGGACCAGATCTTCGAACAGGAGAACAAAGTCACTGCCATCCTGGCTCAAACCTGCGGCGTAGGTTTGGGGCACTCGCACATCCAGCATTGGCGCGAGCTCGCGGTAGAATTGCACTTCCTTGGCATAGAGGCCCATCATCGCTGCGGTTCCGCGGCTGGTCGGATTCTCTGCAGGGAACTTGCCGGCGACCGTGGCCGGGCCAGCACCAGAGTCATCATATGTCAGATGAAACCGCGCGCTATCGCCGACCTGACCTGTGCCAATCGGCTCCCAGCGAATGTCGCTGACCTCGCCGCCATTCAATACACCGGCATCACGCAATCGATTGCTTATCCACCGCGCGGTTACATCAGCTGGATGTGACGGAAATTCCGCCATTAATCCCTCTCCCCTCGCGCGCAGCATATGCGCGAACAGTGTATCCGGCAATCGCAAGCTGCGCACAAAGCCGCTTGCTCCTGCATCAAGGCGGCCCTATTCGCGTGGCAATGACAGACAAACAGAACGAACATGGACTGGTGGGGCGCAGATTCTACCCCGCCAACGAAGAAGCGCGGTTTACTGAGGATTGCCCAGAGCATACGCCACAGACAGAGCATCCTGCCTATCGCTTAGCGTTTCGAGACACAGACTTCCTGCTGCGCGACGAGATGCGGCCGGTGCGGTTCCAGCTGGAACTTCAAAAGCCGGAAATGCTGCTAGATGAGGCACGCGTCGGTTCGACACTGGTGATGTACGGATCCGCGCGAATTCCTTCGCCTGAGAATGCGCAAGCGAAGATTGATGCGGCCGCAGGCGGCAGCGAGTATGAACAGCTGGTTGCGAAGCGCCTGGCCGATAAGGCAAAGTATTACGATCAGGCTTATCAGCTGGCTAGATTGGCTTCCGAGAAAGCCATAATCGAAAATGGTCTTCGCCAGTTCGTGGTATGCTCCGGCGGTGGCCCCTCGATCATGGAAGCTGCCAATCGCGGTGCTTCGGATGCAGGTGCGGAATCGATTGGTCTCAATATTGTGTTGCCGCATGAGCAAGCGCCCAATTCTTATGTAACGCCCTATCTTTCGCTCAATTTCCACTACTTCGCGCTACGCAAGATGCACTTCTTGTTACGTGCGCGTGCAGTGGCGGTATTCCCGGGCGGCTTCGGGACATTCGATGAATTTTTCGAGCTGTTGACCCTTATTCAGACCGGCAAAATGAAGCCGATCCCTATCCTGCTGTTTGGCAAGGACTTCTGGAATCGAGTTGTCAATTTCGAGGCCATCGCGGAGGAAGGCACAATCGCGAAGAAGGATCTGGAGCTCTTCAAGTTCTGCGAGGATCATGAAGAGGCGTGGAATCACATTGCTGAGTTCTACGAGCTAGATCGCTAGCGCGTGCTTCTGACCGCTTGATGCCCAAGCGGGCCATTACCCGCGCCAAATCCGGGCGCTGCCCCGATGGCGCGATAGACAAAATTCCGCGCAAGCGTAATCGCATGCTCCAGTGATTGGCCGTGGCCGAGTAGCGTCGCAATTGCAGCCGATAAGGTGCAACCGGTGCCATGCGTATGCGGCGTGTCGATCCGGGTATGGCTGTACTGCAGAGCTTTCCGATCAGGAGCGACGAGCAAGTCGATGATCTGCTGCGTATCTGTGTGGCCGCCCTTTGCAAGAACGTGTGCCTCATATGTCTTGGCCAGCTGTGCAGCCGCGCTTTCCATCAGGCCGGTGTCCCGCAATTCGCGTTCTGCCATATGCTCGAGCTCTGGCAGGTTCGGGGTTATCAGCGTCGCGCGGGTAAACAATTGGTCTTCAATCGCTGCGATCGCATCGGGCGCGATCAGCGGAGAGCCCGAAGTCGCGATCATAACCGGATCGAGCACTACCGGTGTGCCTTCCGGCAGTGTGTCGAGCGCGGCGGCAACCTGTTCGATGATGTCGCGATCATGCAGCATGCCGATCTTGACTGCATTGACTCCGATATCATCAATACAGCTTTTGATTTGTTGGCCAACAAAGGCGCCGCTCATCGGAACAATCGCCTGCACACCTACGGTGTTTTGGGCGGTTGCGGCAGTAATCGCGGTCATCGCATAGCCACCCAGCATTGTGATTGTCTTGATATCGGCCTGTATACCTGCGCCACCGGACGAATCCGAACCGGCGATGGACAAGATGCGGGGAGGGGGCCTCTCGCTCACGATTTATGCTTGCGATCGGTCGATGGTGGAAACTTTTCTTGTAGCCTCTTTGCGCGTGTGGGGCGATCCATCAGTTCGCCGCCGCAGTTGGGGCACGCGTCATCCAGCGATTCTGCGCATTCGGCACAAAACGTACATTCGAAGCTGCAAATGAACGCTCCTGGCGCTTCTGCGGGCAAATCTGTGCCGCAGCGCTCGCAGTCTGGCCGCATCTCCAGCATCAGGTCGCATCCCTTACTGCGTCGCAAATACGATCAACGATTGCTTCAACCTGAGCCGCGTCATCGCCTTCAGCCATAACGCGGATGACAGGCTCGGTGCCAGATGGACGAATGACCAGCCGGCCGCAGCCTGCTAGCTCGGCCTCGGCACCAGCGATAACCGCTTTGACATTGGCGTCTTCCAATGGCGCCCCGCCGTCATAACGCACATTCTTGAGCAGCTGTGGCACTGGATCAAACAGATGGAGCAACTCGCTTGCCGGCTTGCCGGAGCGCACCAGCCCGGCGAGCACGCGCATCGCAGCGACTGTACCGTCGCCGGTGGTCGCATGATCAAGCAGGATCATGTGCCCTGATTGTTCACCGCCCAGGTTGAACCCGCCTTCTTTCATGCGCTCAAGCACATAGCGGTCCCCCACCTTGGTCCGCTCCAGTTTCAACCCAATCGATTGAAGGTAACGTTCAAGCCCCAGATTCGACATCACAGTCGAAACGATGCCGCCCCCGCTCAGATCGCCCTTTTCTTGCATCCGTGTGGCGATCAGCGCCATCAACTGGTCACCATCGACCTTCTGGCCTTTCTCATCGACGACGATCAGCCGGTCGGCGTCACCGTCGAGCGCGATGCCGATATCTGCTTTTTCTTCGACAACTCGCGCCTGCAACGCCTCGATCGCTGTGGAGCCTACCCCGTCATTTATGTTCAGGCCATTCGGCAAGACCCCGATACTGACAACTTCCGCGCCAAGCTCCCAAATTGCCGTTGGCGCTACCTGATACGCTGCGCCATGTGCGCAATCGATCACGACCTTGAGGTTATCAAAACGGACGTCTGAACCGATCGACTGCTTGACAGCATGGATGTATCGTCCTGCCGCGTCATCGATCCGCCGTGCGCGACCGATCCGGGCCGGCGGTGCGAGCTGTGGTTCGGCTTCGATCAATGCTTCGATGGCAAGTTCGTCATCGTCCGAAAGCTTGAAACCGTCCGGACCAAACAGCTTGATGCCATTGTCTTCATAAGGGTTGTGGCTGGCGGAAATCATCACACCCATGTCAGCGCGCATTTCGCGTGTCAGCAGAGCGATCGCCGGGGTCGGCAGAGGGCCCGTCATGATCACATCCATACCCACACTGGTGAAGCCAGCGACCAGAGCATTTTCCATCATGTATCCGGACAGGCGCGTATCCTTACCGATCACCACGCGGTGTCGATGGTCACCCCGGGCAAAGTGTGCTCCTGCGGCTTGTCCGACGCGCATGGCCATGGCCGCTGTCATCACGCCTGTATTGGTCCGGCCTCTGATCCCGTCTGTTCCGAAGAACTTGCGTCCCATCTGTTAATGTCTCCGCCCTGATCCTGTGCCTTTGCGTGGCAAGTAATTGCCACACGCTATTGGCGTGGTTATCGCGCGAAGGGAAGGGCAAGGAAGGTATAAATTGACCGAACAGGCGCAGACACGTTTCGAACTGATCCCGATCAAGCTGCCAGTGGCATGGACATTTGCTGGCCTAATGGTCGGCCTGTTGATCGGGATGGTGCTGTCTGACGGCACCATGATCGACGATATTGTGCGGTGGACAAGCCCGATCGGCACGCTGTGGCTGAGGGCGTTGCAGATGACAATCATACCGCTGGTCGCGGCGTTGCTTGTATTGGGCATTGTTCAACTTGCAAGCGCGGCGCGGGCTGGCGCGGCAGCGCGGCGCATGCTGATGCTGGTCTTTGCAATCCTGATTGCAAGCGGAGTAGCAACGGCAGTACTTTTACCCTGGCTGCTGGAAGCCTTTCCCGTACCCCAATCAGCGACGGCATTCCTTGCAGAGACGCCGCAGGAGGCGCAGCAGGTCCCAGAGTTGGCAGACTTTGTAGCGTCACTCGTCGCGCCCAATATAGTCGCGGCCGCGGCAGAAACGGCCATGTTGCCGATTACCATATTCTTTGCACTATTCGCTGTGGCAATCACACGATTGCCGGCCAAGCAAAGTGAAAGCTTGCTGAGCTTTTTCCATGCGTTGGCCAATGCCATGCTTCAGATAATCGGCTGGGTGCTGTGGCTCGCACCGGTAGGTGTTTTTGCGCTCGCGCTTGGGGTCGCAGCCCGTGCAGGCGGGGGCGCGTTCGCCGCGCTGGTGCATTACATCTTGCTGGTCAGTGCAATGGGCGGGATCGTTCTGATTGGCGCGTATATTGTCGCGTGGGGGCTGGGCGGTGTTGCCCCGTGGCGGTTCGTCAAGGCGGTTCTGCCTGCACAAGCTGTCGCGATCTCGACGCAAAGTTCGCTCGCAAGCCTTCCCGCCATGCTCGACAGTTCGGGGCGGCTCGGGCTTAGGCAAAGCACGTCGGAATTCGTCTTGCCTTTGGCTGTTGCGGTATTTCGCGCCACAAGCCCGGCGATGAATCTGGCGGTTGCCATTTATGTCGCGCATTTGGCCGGCGTTGAATTATCACCGGTGTTGATGGTTGCCGGCATCGGCGTCGCTCTGATCATCAGTATCGGATCCGTCAGCTTGCCAGGATCGATCAGCTTCGTGGTTTCAATCGGGCCGATTGCGATTGCGATGGGCGTTCCGGTAGAACCCCTCGCATTGCTCGTCGCCGTAGAGATGTTGCCTGACATCATGCGCACGCTTGGCAATGTGACCATGAACGTAGCCGTCACAAGTGCAGTGGATCGCGTTCAGCAGGATTGAGTGCGCTCGTGCAAGGTGACTTGCACAACTTGCAAGTTGAAGCGTGCAACCCATATGCGATCCGCGCGTTATTACTATGTAACTATGCGAAAATTCGGAACAAAACGGAGCTAATATGGCCTTTGCCCTCACCCCCCTACCATATGCAGAGACAGCACTCGAACCGGCGATCTCAGCGCATACGCTAAGCTTCCACCATGCAAAGCACCACCAAGCCTATGTCGACAAGATGAATGCCGCGATTGAAGGCACCGAACTCGATGGCAAGCCTATGTCGGAAGTGATCGCTGCGGCACGTGGCAGAAATCAGGGTCTATTCAACAATGCCGCTCAAAGCTGGAATCATGCATTCTACTGGCATTCGATGAGCCCCGATGGAGGAGTACCTTCCGATGAACTGGCTGCGAAGATCGACGACGCATTCGGCTCGCTGGACGGTTTGAAAGACCAATTGAAATCGCGGGGTGCCGGCCACTTTGCGAGTGGTTGGGTCTGGCTAGCTGAGAAGGACGGCAAGCTGTCGATTGAGGAAACCCACGATGGCGACACGCTGGCAGACAGCGAGTTCAACCCACTGCTGACAATCGACGTGTGGGAACACGCCTATTATCTAGACCACCAGAACAAGCGTCCGGCGTATCTTGAAGCCGTTGTCGAGGAGAAGCTAAACTGGGCTTTCGTGTCGGAAAATCTGGCGCAGGGTAGTGCCTGGACTTATCCGTCCTGAATCAAATGAGTGATCGCCAGGGGCTGAGCAGGGCTTAGTTCTCGGCGCTTTCCGCCTGGCGGGCAGCGACGCTGTCGAGCTCTTCCAGAATTGCCCGATGTGCACCTTCGTCTTCTACAGAACGTTTCGGGATCGCGCCTTCTTCAAGCATTGAATTGAGCGCGGCGCGTGCACGACCAACACGGCTTTTGATCGTGCCGACCGCGCAACCGCAGATATTGGCGGCCTCTTCGTACGAAAATCCGCCTGCGCCCACCAGCAACAGCGCTTCCCGCCGCTCTGCGGGCAACGTCTGCATTGCGCGCTGCAAATCTGAGAGATGGATTGGCTCTTCCTGTCCCGCAGGCGCAGTTAGAATACGTTCGGCAACGGTTTCATCATAATCACCACGGAATCGATTGCGCCGCATATCCGTGAGATAGGCATTGCGCAGAATAACGAATGTCCATGCGCGCATTGATGTCCCCGGCTCGAATCGTTCCTGAGCGGCCCAGGCTTTCATCAGCGCTTCCTGTACCAGATCATCAGCCATGTCGGGCCGGCCGCAAAGGCCACGTGCAAATGCGCGAAGGTGCGGAATGACTTCCTCAAGTTCACGTTTGAATTCGAGCTTTTGAGCGGCAGTGCGCTTACTTTGCGCCATCAGCTTGGACCGTCCGATTGTTCGTCCAGCTTATCCAGCAAATCCTTGAAGCTATCAGGCAGAGGCTCTTCAACTACCGAGTCATAGAGCGTCTTCAAGCCGTCCGCCCAGTCTGGAGAGGGGACCGACTTTCCGGATTTTCGACCAGAACGTGTCTGGGCTGGTTCCTTGCTCGATCCCATTGGGCTCCCGTATCCTCTCACTCAACCCCGACAATTCCTGCGCGTGTCGCGACTTTAATCGCCTCGAATGGGGAACGATAGCCTAGCTCTTTTGTTCCCAAGCTAGCAATAGAGAGATGATCGAAACGATGCACGGCGTCGCGTCAACAGTGACTGAACCGCCTCGTCTGAGACGGGCGACGCGGTTGCTTGTCCGCTTTCCGCGTGCTGTTCCATTTGCAATTTTCCTGATCATCGGCGTGATAACAACGTTTAGCGTGCTTAGTATTGAAGCAAGCGAGCATCGCAGGGAACAGGTGGTCATGCGCGAAGTGGCGCAGACGCTTGCGAACGAACTTGTCAGGCGCAGCAATACGACAGAGGCGTATCTGCGTTCGGGCTCGGCACTTTTCGCAACCACTCCAGATGTTAGCCTCGCCATGTTCCAGCGTTTCGCCAACGAACTAAGGCTCGATTCGAACGCAGAAGGATCTGAGGGAATCGGTTGGGCAGAGGTTATTGACAGAGCCAATGTCGCCGAATTTCAGCGCATGGTCAGCGCGGAGAAAGGAACCAATTTTCAAATCCGGCGGCAGACTGGCGCATCTGGCCAAACACTGGCACCGATCACCTTTCTGAAACCGGACACGCGGGAGTCGGCGGCGGCCCTAGGCTATGATCTATATTCGCACGAGGTGGTCAGTGCTGCAATGGATGAAGCAGCGCGCATGGTTCGACCAACCGCCACTGCCAAGCTGAATTTGGGAGAAGAAGGGCAGACAATCGATAATGGATTTCTGATCTTTATGCCCGTTTTCGAGGGACCCTTGGGCGCACGGAAGCTGAAAGGCTTCGTGTTCAGCCCGTTCGACGCGCAATTCTTCTTGGCATCGGCGATGAACCGGTCCGCCCATCCAGATATGGGTGTGCGCTTTTATGACGGAGAAGTTGGCGAGCAAAACCTGCTGGCGCAGCATGTCCCTGCATACGCGTCCGGCATGACAATGGCTGAGCAGATAACCATCGGGAATCGACCTTTCTCGGTCGAAGTGGAGTCGGCGCGCGTTGGCAGCCTGTCGCCGCTTTCGATGGCGACTCTCTTGTTCGGCTTGGCGACTGCAAGCTTGCTGATGCTTCTCGCCAGACTCTTAACTCGCCAAGCGGTTGAAGATGAAGCGTCGCTCGCTTTCTTTGAAGAGCAGAATTCAATTCGCAACTCTCTGACTCGCGAACTCAACCACCGCGTCAAGAATACCCTGGCTAGCATCGTGTCGATCATCTCTTTGACGCGTCGACGGACCGATAGTCTGGATGAATTTGCGGACAGTCTGGAGGGGCGCGTACGGGCACTCTCGGCAACACATGACCTTCTCACGAACTCGGAATGGGGTACGACCCCCTTGCGGTCCGTGGTTGAAGTCGAGCTTGCGCCCTACGCAGGCGGAGATACCGAAGTGGTCATGGATGGTCCGGACATAGAGCTTGCACCAAATGACGCCCTCTCTCTTGGCCTTGCCATTCACGAGCTTGCAACAAACGCTGCAAAATATGGCGCACTTAGCCGCTCGGGAGCGAAGGTGACCATTAAATGGGAGCGCGAGAGTGACCACTTGGCGCGCCTGAAATGGGAGGAGCGCGGGGGCCCGGAAGTGAAAGCTGAGCGCAAGCGGGGTTTCGGAACCGAGCTCATCGAAAAGATCGTGGCGCATGAATTGCGCCATCCCGTTGACATGCGGTTCGAACCTGAAGGAGTGAGCTGCATCCTGCGCGTACCCCTCCGCGTTAGTGCGGAGTTCCATATCAGGGAGCGGCTTGCCCGGTTGTCAGATTAGTCAGCTCAGAGGCTTGCTTGAATCGAAAAACAGAGCTTGGCTAATGGCAGCGCGCACCGTCTGTTCGCGAAACGGCTTTGTTACAAGGTAAGTCGGTTCGGGACGGTCGCCGGTGAGCAACCGTTCAGGATAGGCAGTGATGAATACGACAGGCACATCGCCCATCGTCAGAATGTCATCTACTGCGTCAAGCCCGGATGAACCGTCAGCCAACTGGATGTCAGCCAGAACCAACCCGGGCTTGGCCTCGGAGACCGCTTCTTGCGCTTGTGTACGTGTTGCTGCAGTTCCGAACACTTCGTGGCCCAGTGTCTTGACGAGATCTTCCAACTGCATCGAGATCAGCGGTTCATCCTCGATTATCAGCACTTGAGTGGCAGCTTCCCGGTCGATTTCGTCGATGGCGTTTTCAACCAGTTGCACGATATCTGCTTCGCTCACTTCCAATATTTCCGCAGCCTGTGCGGGTGAGAAATCTTCCAACGACGTGAGCAAAAGTGCTTGCCGATTCAGCGGTGTAACGGTGCGTAAGCGCTGCTGCGCTTGCTCTTCATGTTCAGAGCCGGAAACAGCGCTGACCGCGTCCTCCGTACTTGACCACAGAGCAGTGAAGGCACGGTAGAGAGGGACTCGCCCACCAGCGAGCTCTGCCTTCAAATCCTCGTCTGCGAGGGCCGCCTCTAGCGTTGCACGAACAAATTTGTCGCCGCTGGCCTGTGATCCGGTAAGCGCGCGCGCATACCGTCGCAGATAAGGCAAATTCGCTGCAATTTGAGCGCTAAGTGACATCTAACAGTTCCTTCGGACCCAATTGCCAAGTGGGCTTTCAATAATCAGTAAGTTGATGAAGCGATAGCACAGCGGGCTGTTTTGTCCATCGAACTGGGGGCATCTGAATACCGCTGATAAGAGCTCATGATCATATGCAGAAAAATTTTCGTTTTGCCGGGAACCGCTGTTCCGGTCGCGCATTTCTACTGCATCACCGCCGAGACCCCCCTCCCGTCCAAGTGGCTGGTGATACGATCCCGAAGGCCTCCGTCTTATCAGGCGGAGGCCTTTTTTCGCTTTCGACACTTAGCTTAGGGACTTGCTGAAAACGATATACTCGCGGTTGATTTTGCTTTCGATGGCATCGGCGATGGCCACCATCCCCTGATTGTCATCCAGGATCCAGCCGATCTCGCCCCTTTGTGAGCCATAGAGAGCCGATGCATTCTTGCGGATCTGACTGATCATCATGAAGGCAAGCTGGCTCGCAACCCGTGAGTTGTGAAGTTCCTTCTTAACGCCCATTAGCGGGACGCGCATTCCAGCGTCCTTTGGCTTGCGCAGCCACCGCAAGAGATGGAACCAGCCGAAAGGGAATAGTTTTCCGTCGATCTTTTTCAGCACTTGATTTATGTCAGGAAAGGTCAGCATGAATGCGACCGGCTCACCATCCAGCTCTGCAATCATGTTAAGCGGTTCGAAGATAATCGGGCGCAGTTTCTTGCCTGCATGGGCAATCTCTTCGGGGGTGAAAGGCACGAATCCCCAATTGCTGGACCATGCATCGTTCAGGATCGACAAGATGATGTCGACCTCAGCATCCCAATCCTTTTTCACGACCTGGCGCACGGAGATACGATCATTTCGCTCGCCTGACTTGACGATCCGCTGGATCAGCGGCGGGAAATCTCTCGACACGTCCAGATCGTAAGTCAGCAGTGTTTTCGCCGGTTCGAAACCGTAACTTTCGATCCAGCTCCGATATTGCGCAGGATGGTGCCCCATCATGATCATCGGTGAATGATCCTGTCCGCGTACCAGCAACCCCGGCTCTTCCCATATCGACATGGAGATCGGGCCTAAAACGCGTTCCATCTCTTCGGATCGCAACCAGCGTTCTGCTTCGGCCAGCAGGACATGGGCAACCGCTTCGTCTTCCGCATCGAAATAACCGAACATGCCTGTGCCGGGGCCAAATCCTTGTTCCTTCGGCATGTCCAAGGCAAGCTTGTCGATATGCGCTGAAATTCGACCGACTGGCTTCCCTTGCCTCCAGGCAATCATCAACTGTGCCTTTGCGTGGCCGAAAAACGGGTTCTTGTCTGGTGTGATAAGCTCAATCTGCTCGCTGCGCAGCTGAGGCACCCAATGCGGTTCCCGCGCGGCGAACATGTTGCCAATGTCAACGAAAGCGGCCCGCCCTTTCTTGTCGCTGACTTGCTCTATCACTATATCGTGAGTGCTCACCCGATTGCCCCGCTTCAATTGTTCTGGGTCAATGTGTGGTCAGAGATTGCCGCTTAAGCAAGTCATTCGATCACTCTTGCCAACACATCGCGTTTGTCCTGCCCCTGTGTTTTGGGCTATGGGCGCCTGCGAATAGAGATTTACGATGGAAAATGCACTGAATCCCGCAAATGTTGCGCACGCTGCCAAAGAGCCGGCTACCCGAGCCCAGTTCATTAGCAGCGATGACAAGGACATGCTTCGTGCCGCCCGCGATCTGACCAAAGATCTGGGCGAGGCGAAGGCTGGCGTTTACTGGCCGGACATGCTGCTTTCGATCGCGGTAGGCTATGGCACATTGGCAGGCGCGATTCTGGTAAACTCTATCCCGCTTGCTTTTGCGCTCGGCGTTGTATCGGCATTGGCGCTTTATCGCGCGTTGATGTTCATTCACGAATTGACACATATCCATCGCGACGCATTGCCCGGCTTTCGGACAGCTTGGAATCTTCTGGTCGGCATTCCCATGCTGGTACCTAGCTTCATGTACGAAGGGGTGCACACTCTCCATCACAAGCGCACGCAATATGGAACTGTCGAAGATCCTGAGTACTTACCGCTGGCACTCATGAAGCCATGGAGCTTGCCTGCGTTTGTCCTGATCGCGTTGTTGGCGCCAATTGGATTGCTCTTGCGTTTCGCCGTGTTGCTCCCGCTGGGAGTGGTTATCCCGCCGCTTCGCCGGATGGTATGGGAACAGGCCTCTGCGCTGATGATCAATCCGGAATTCCGTCGCAAACCGCCAGAAGGACGTCTGGCGAAGCGGGTCTTTTGGCAAGAGCTGGGCGGATTTGTTTGGGCATGGGTTCTGATTGGCAGCGTTGCTGTGCTTGGCTGGCGGCCTTTGCTGATCGCACTCGCGATCGTTTCACTAACCGCGGTGCTCAATCAGCTGCGCACGCTGGTGGCGCATCTTTGGGAGAATGATGGAGAACCGATGACGGTGACCGCGCAATTCCTCGATAGTGTCAACGTGCCGCCGCCGGGCATGATCGCGGAAATCTGGGCGCCTGTGGGCCTGCGTTATCATGCGCTGCACCACTTGATGCCATCGATGCCTTACCATGATTTGCCAGAGGCACATCGCCGTTTGCGCAAGGAGCTTGGTGAGCAGTCAACCTATGATGGCGCAAACCACAAAGGCATGGTCGAGTTGGTTGGGCGGATAGCCAAAAGCACAATGGGAGTGCGCCGCGAGGCTTGAATTTGTGCTCAGTTCAGGAAATGGATCATCGCGCAGCGGCGTTCGACGGGCAGGCCGTTATCGGCCTCAAGCGCAAGTTCACCGGCCAGGCGCGGATGTGCATCCAGCGCGGTAACCTCTTCAAATCCCAACCTTGCATAGAACGGTCCATTCCACGGCACGTCGCGGAACGTGGTTAGGGTGATCGCGGAATAGCCCGAATTGCGGGCATCGATCTGACAAGCCCGGATAAGTCCAGCACCAATTCCGCGTCCCTGATAGTCCAGGTCTACGTCCATCTCCCAGATATGCAGCTCACGGCTAAAGGGCTCATTGACCAGAAAACCGACCAAGCGTTCATCGACGAAAGAGACCAAACAGTGTCCCTTGCGGATGTAACGCTGCAAACGATCAACTGGCATTGTGTTTGATCCAGCCGAACCAATACCGTCGATCTCCAGGAATTTCCTGCCTGCTGCCGCTTCAATTGCGGGCATCAGTTCCGCATCTTCAGGTCGCGCGAGGCGCAGCGACCATTCTTGGCGTTTCATTCCTCTGTCCTGATCAGGACAGTCTCACCCACCAGCAGGAACAGGAAGAAAGGAGCCCATGCCGCAAGGAAGGGCGGATAGCCGCCAAAACTCCCCATGGCGAGTGCAGCATTGTCGATCACGAAATAGGCAAAGCCCAATGCCATTCCAATGATCGCCCGCAAGAACAGCTGCCCTGAACGGGCGAGGCCAAAGGCCGCAATGGATCCAAGCAACGGCATCAGAAGGGCGGACAGCGGTCCCGAAAGCTTGTGCCACCATTTTGCGCGCAACTCTGCGGTACGGCGCCCAACAGCTTCATAGGCTTCGATCGACTCCGATAATTCCCAAAAGGGTTTGGTGTCGGGATCAACCGTGTCCAACTCTATGTCTGCAGGCGACAGGCCTTCGCCCACTATCATAGTTGTCGGCTCGCCGGTTTGTGCGGTGCCAACCTCAAATTCTACGGCATCATCCAGCTTCCAGCCGGGTGCGGCATAAGTCGCGCTTGGCGCGCGTACTTGCGTCAGGATCATCCCCGTCTCGCTCCGCTGGTACCAGGTGACATCGCGCATGCTGATATTATCGCCTGACCCGATCAGGCTGGCTGCGGAGAGTACGTTCTCTCCATCGGTCAGATAAACATTAGCGCGCACCCCCGAATCCGCCGGTATTGCGCCGAATTCGGCCGCATCCCAAGCCTTAAGCGTCGCAGTTGCGCGGGTAACGACCCGTTCGTTGAAAACGAAACTGACCGCTGACACCAGAGCGGCGGTGAGCAGCAGCGGCGCTAAGACCTGATGCGCTGAAAGCCCTGCGGCCTTCATCGAAATGACTTCGCTGTTCTGGTTGAGCGTGACCAAGGCAATCAACGTTGCGAGCAATACTGAATAGGGCAGGAAACGCGCGATCAACTGCGGAATCCTGAGGCTGGCATAGGTGACGAGTTCCGCCTGCCCGTTTCCTTCGACCGCCAGAATATCACCGCTTGTAGACAAAAGGTCTAGCATCATCAGTACCAGTACCAGCATCACCAGCACGGCGATGATGCGCACGATGAACATCTTGGCAAGGTAGAGGGTTAAAGTCCGCGATGGGAAAAAGTCGAGCTGCATTACACTCGTGTCCTATTCCGCAGGCGCCGCTTCAGGCGTGACAAATTGGCGTGAATGGCGGCGCTTGAACAATTTCTTGATCGCCTTGCCACCCTTCGCCGCTGCGGTCTCCAATGCGCCGATAGCTTGCCCGCCCGGTACGTGAGCCACTCGCCAATACATCCAAACAATCAAGGCGGCGAACAGTACAAATGGCCCCCAAAGCGCCAGAACAGGATCAACCCTGCCGAGCGATGCAATATCCTCTCCGTATTGGTTTACCTTGTGATAGCTGACGACCATAATGATCGATACAAACACACCCAGTGCGCTGGTCGATCGCTTAGGGGGCACAGCCAAGGCGACCGCCAATAGCGGCATCAATAACATCATGACGATCTCGACCAGACGGAAATTGAAGCTCGCCTGGCTAGCTGCGCGAACTTCGATCGGCTCGGTATCGCTCCATCCAATACGCAAGAGCTCTGGCAGAATATACTCGCGCTCAGCATCGCCGCGCTCGCGAAATTCTTCAATCGTTGGCAGGTCGATGGGAAGATCGTGTCTCGTGAAACTCAACACACGCGGCGTGCGGCTGCCCGTGTCCTGAACGATTGTTCCATCAGTCAGGCGCAGAATGATCGTATCGGGACTGTCACTGGTGGCCATGAAAGAGCCTTCACGCGCCGAAATGGAAAGTACCTGGTCTCTTTCATTGGCAACCCGGGCGAAGATGCCCTTAAGGCGGCGCCCTTCGTCTTCGCTTTCTTCGATGCGCAAAGCCATGCGATCTTTCAACGTGGTGAATTCGCCTACCTTGATTGAAGCGCCGAGTGCGCCTGACCGCAACTCGTATTCCATTTGCTCATAGTAATACCGGCTTACCGGCTGGATATAGAACACAAGCGCAATGTTTACAGCGACCAGTACAAGGGTAATTGCATAGGGTACGCGCAACAGCCGGCCATATCCCATGCCTACTGCGCGCAGCACATCCAGTTCGCTGGATATCGCGAGCTTTCGAAAGGCCAGAAGGATGCCCAGCAAAAGGCCTAAAGGGATCGCAAGGCTGGCATATTCCGGGATCAGCGCACCCAACATCTTAAATACGACCGATATCGGGCCGCCTTCCACAGCGACAAAATCAAACAGGCGCAACATCTTGTCGAGCAGCAAAAGCGATGCAGCCAGTGCGAACACGCCCAGCATCGGATAGATCACGAGCCGCAAGATGTATCGGTCTATGCTGGGAAGAAGTTTGAGCACTTTTGAGTCTGTGTCGCTGATCCGATTGCCTGATGCTTAACGTTTAGCGCCAAAAACTCGCGCGGTCATGTCCCAAAGATAAGAGGAGGCCGCAGATCAGTCTTTTTCGAGTGTGCACTGCAGCGGATGCTGGTTTTGTCGCGCAAAATCCATGACCTGGTTCACTTTGGTTTCAGCCACCTCATAGGGGAAGACACCGCACACGCCGACACCTCTTTGGTGAACATGCAGCATCACACGTGTGGCCTGTTCCAGGTCCATGCCAAAGAAACGCTTCAGAACCATCACAACGAATTCCATCGGTGTGTAGTCATCATTCAACAAAAGGACTTTGTACTGGCTTGGCTTCTTTGGGCGTGCCTTGGTCTTGGTCGCGATACCCACTTCATTGTCAGTACCCGCATCATCATCGCCTTCGCCCGCCATCGATAATGGGGTCGGCGTGCCATTGGCAAACTTTGTCCCGCCAGGCCAAAGTGAGGATGAATGTTCATGCATGTCGGGGCCAATATCGTAAGCTGATGCGAATTCGCAAGGTGTGAAGCGCGATATGATTGCGCAATCAGGTTAACGCGTTGTGGACCGAGCGCTGTTCGCACAGGAAACCAGAAATGAAAAGAGCCGGCCAGACGCAGATGGTCTGACCGGCTCTCACGTGTTTCTGCCGGAATTGGGAGAGGGAGAGAGATCCGGCGAGAAACTCTAGGAAGTCAAAAAGTGCTTATGCAGCCTTTTTGATCTTCTCAGCAGCAACGCTCACGCGGCTCGAAATCGGCGCGAAAGCTTCATTGTAGAGCTTGACGAGAGCTTCGGTGTTCTTTGAACCGAAAGAAACGGCTGCGTCGAAGTTACGACGAGCGAGTTCGCCCTGAAGCTGCATGAATTCAGTCGGCGACTTTACGGCTGCAACCTTCTTGAAATCGTCTTGTACGGTTTCAACAACTGTCTTGGTCGCTGCGAACTGGTCGCGGCCCATGTCTTGCATACCAGCGAAGAAGATCTTGCCAGATTCAACTACGGCTTCAACGTTGCCTTTGTTGAACTCAGTTACTTCAGAAGCCAGCTCGCCAGTCTTGGCGAAAGCAGTCTTGGCGCGGGTCTGCGCGTCAGCAAAAGCTTCCTTCGCAGCCTTGGTGAAATCGGTGTTCTGAGCTTTCTTAGCAGTGGCCATGATGGTGTCCTTTGCTTTTGTAATCGGGTTGGTAGGCGCTGCGGTCTTCTTCGCAGCAACCTTTGCGGTTTTCTTTGGTGCAGCCTTCTTGGCGGCGACTTTCTTCTTCGGCGCAGCCTTTTTCTTGGCTACGGCTTTCTTTGGTGCCGCTTTCTTGACCGGAGCCTTTGCCACTTTCTTCTTTGCGGCAGGCTTGGCTTTGGCTTTCGGAGCCGCGGCTGTCTCTGTCTTGGTCTCTTTCGCAGCTGCTTCGGCATAGGCCTGCTCAGCAGCGGCATCGATTTTCGATTTGGCTTGATCGGCCATGGTCATACCTCACTTTATGTTGCAGTGCACAAAATAGGCATTGCAGCTGCGAAGTCAAGCATTTTTTGTGCACTGCACAAAAAGCAGGAAAGCGCTTTCTAGATAATAACTTAGCGGGTCTTTACGTAACGACCGGGGGCATCCTCGATCACTTTATCGCCCTTACCGCCCGGCTTTCTCTTGCCTTTTGCGGGTACTTTTTCGCTATCCTGCTGTTCCAACCAATCTAACCAGTGCGGCCACCAGCTTCCGGGGTGTTCGGTTGCTCCATCGACAAAATCCTTGAGCGATGCTGCTGTGCTGTCTCCGGTCCAGTATTGATACTTGTTGGCCGATGGCGGATTGACGACCCCTGCGATGTGACCGGAGCCAGCAAGCAGAAAGGTTACCGGGCATTTGAAATGTTCGGTCGCCTTCCAGACGCTTTCTGCCGGCGCAATATGGTCTTCGCGCCCTGCCTGGATGTAGGCAGGTGTCTTCACCTGACTAAGATCGATTACAGTGCCGTCAGCGGACAGAGCGCCTGGCACGACCAGCTTGTTGTCGCGATAAAGATCGCGGAGATAATCGGCGTGCCATTTACTGGGCAGATTGGTGACGTCGCCGTTCCAGTGCAGCAGGTCGAATGCGGGGTAGTCTTCGCCGAGCAGGTAGTTGTTGACGACATAGTTCCAGATCAAGTCTTTGCCGCGCAGAGAATTAAAAGTCGCAGCGAGGTATCGCCCGTCAAGATATCCCTCGCTCGAGAGGTTCGAGATCATCTCCAATTGGCCATCGTCGATGAAATGCTTGAGTTCGCCCGCCTTCTCGAAATCGACCTGTGCGGTAAAGAATGTCGCACTTTTCACTTTGTCGGCTTCATTGCGCATCGCAAGGATCGCCAGTGTTGCTGCCAGCGTGGTTCCTGCAACACAGTAACCGATTGCGTGGACTGACGGCACTTTCAGTCGTTCTCGAACGGTGTCAATCGCATCGATCTGAGCCCGAATGTAGTCGTCCCAGATGACGTCCTTCATGCTGGCATCAGCCGATTTCCAGCTGACTACGAACACTGAGATGCCTTGATCTACCGCCCATTTGATGAAGCTCTTCTTTGCGGTCAGATCAAGGATGTAAAACCGGTTGATCCACGGCGGGAAGATGATCAGCGGCGTTGCAAACACCTCGTCTGTGGAAGGCGTATACTGAACCAGTTGATACAGAGCTGTCTCATGCACAACCTTGCCTGGCGTCGCCGCAAGATTGACGCCTAATTCAAAAGCTTCGGCGTCTGTGTGCGTCAGCTGACCCTTCTTCAGATCGTTGATCAAGTGCTGCATGCCCTTGAGCAGGTTCTGTCCCTTGGTTTCGATTGTGCGCTTCAGCACGACCGGATTGGTCAAGATAAAATTGTCCGGGCTCATCGCATCGACCAGCGCAGTAGTTGCGAACTCCAGCTGCTTGCGCTTCTCAGGCGCGATACCTTCGATCTGTTTTGCTGCTCCGACGAAATACTCTGCCATCATCAGATAGGTTTGGTGCAGTAAAGCGAACGCCGGATGCGCGCGCCATTCTTCGGCAGCAAAACGGCGGTCCTTGCGAGGAAGTGCATCAGCATCGGGGGCCTCTATCTTGCTTCCACCGCCCAGGAAGCTGCCCAATACACCTTGCCAGATTTCCATTGAATCCTTGGCCAGCCTTTGCGCGGTATCAATCGGATCGGTGGGAATTTGCTTGGCCATGCCCTGCGCCAGTGTGAGCCATTGCGCGGGATCAAAGGGGTTGGTGTTTGATTCATTGTCCTGCGAACGCTCTGTCATGAATTTGAACCACATGGCTTGGATCTCGCGTGCGACGTTGGCAAATTCTGCCATATCTCCCGGGTCCAATGCCGCGCCAGGAAACCTCGCGCCAAATTTACCCGGAGCAAGCTGCCCCATCATCTCGCGCATTGCCTCGCCCTGCATGTCAAAGAAGGCACGAAAGGGTTCACTGCCACCTTTGAAAAAGTCGTTCGCGTCCTTCGCCATTACTGCAATACCCCGAAAACTTATGCTGCAGTGCACTATAGCCAGATTGGTGTTCCAGTTCGACTACTAATAACGTAGTTTCGTATGCACGGGTCTTGCCATTGCGGTGAGAGCTGTTTGAAAGGAAGCAGATGGACACCGATTTCTACCGCATGAAGCGCTTGCCGCCTTACGTTATCGCTGAAGTCAATGCGATGCGGCACGCGGCGCGTCAGGCGGGCGAAGACATCATTGATTTGGGTATGGGTAATCCTGATCAACCGCCGCCTGCGCATGTGATCGATAAATTGTGCGAGGTGGCACAGAAGCCCGACGCGCATGGTTATTCGCAGTCGAAGGGCATTCCTGGTCTGCGCAAGGCGCAAGCTAACTATTATGAGCGCCGATTTGGCGTGACACTGGATCCCGAGCGCGAAGTTGTCGTGACAATGGGGTCAAAGGAAGGTCTGGCAAGCCTCGCCAATGCCATAACGGCGCCGGGAGATGTCGTTCTGGCGCCTAATCCGTCTTACCCGATCCACACGTTTGGATTCATCATTGCAGGGGCCGCGATCCGCTCGGTCCCGACAACCCCGGACGAAGAGTACTGGCGTTCGCTGGAAAGTGCGATGAATTACACCGTGCCGCGGCCAAGCGTTCTGGTTGTGAATTATCCGTCCAATCCTACCGCAGAAGTGGTCGATCTTGCTTTCTATGAACGGTTGGTCGACTGGGCGCGTGACAACAAGGTCTGGATTCTCTCGGATCTTGCCTATTCCGAGCTCTACTATGACGGCAAGCCCACGCCTTCGATCATGCAGGTGAAGGGTGCGAAAGATGTCGCAATCGAGTTTACCAGCATGTCAAAAACATACTCCATGGCCGGCTGGCGTATGGGCTTTGCGGTTGGAAACCAGCAATTGATTGCAGCGATGACACGGGTCAAAAGCTATCTTGATTACGGCGCGTTCACTCCGATCCAGGCAGCAGCCTGTGCAGCGCTGAACGGGCCGCAGGATATCGTCGAAACCAATCGTCAGCTTTATCACAAACGGCGCGATGTCATGGTAGAGGCGTTTGCGCGCGCTGGATGGGAAATCCCTTCGCCTGCTGCATCGATGTTCGCCTGGGCACCTCTGCCGCCGGCTCTGGCTCACATGGGGAGTTTGGAATTCTCCAAGCAATTGCTGACCGAGGCAAAGGTCGCAGTTGCTGCTGGCGTGGGGTATGGCGAGAAAGGAGAGGGGTTTGTGCGAATCGCGATGGTCGAGAACGAGCAAAGACTTCGGCAGGCTGCCCGTAATATAAAGAGATATTTCAACTCTTTGGGTATTAACAGTTCCGCCGCTTAGCCAAACTTAACCGGACCTATTTGCCTTTTGGTCGAAACCCACGCGCACCGTGTGGTTGGTGTGTTATCTCACGGTGTTGGGCCGCAATATGAGGAGGAACGAATGGCTACCGCATCTGCGCGAAAGCTGACTAATCGTCAGTATTTCGTGCTGCACATTAGATAGTCGGACGCACTCATACTGGACACTCGGCAGAGCTTGCGCCACTTTCTGCTCAATTCAATCAAGCGAGGCGCAAATGCAGTTTAGAGATAGGGTATCCATCGCATCGGGCGATGATGGAGTTGCGCAGGTCCGGTTGATCCGAGCAGACAAGATGAACGCGCTCGATCCGGACATGTTCGAAGCGATTATCGAGGCTGGCCAGGCTCTTCACAAGATGAAAGGCCTAAGGGTCGTCGTGCTTGCCGGAGAAGGGCGCGCATTTTGTGCAGGCCTTGATCTTTCCAACTTTGCCCGCAAGCCATCACCTGATGAGCCAGAGCTAACTGATCGAACGCATGGCAATGCTAATCGTCCACAGCAGGTTGCCATGCAATGGCGCAAGCTCCCTGTGCCTGTAATTGCAGCAGTTCACGGGGTGTGCTTTGGAGGCGGCCTGCAGATTGCCAGTGGCGCCGACATCCGGATCGTTCATCCAGACACTCGTATGGCAATCATGGAATTGAAGTGGGGCCTCGTGCCCGACATGGGCGGTTACGCATTGTGGCGCGGCTTGGTGCGCGACGATGTGCTGCGTGAGTTGGTTTATACCAATCGCGAATTCAACGGCACTGAAGCGCAGGGATTTGGTCTGGCCACGCATATTGATAATGACCCACTCGAAAAGGCTACTGCGCTTGCGGGCGAAATTGCCAATCGCAACCCGCACGCGGTCCGCGCTGCAAAGCGGCTTCATGCCGGGATGGTTGAACTGGGTACTGACGCAATACTTATGGAAGAAAGCCTAGAGCAGCACGCGATCATGCGCTCCAAGAATCAGGTAGAAGCTGTCATGGCCGGCATGGAAAAGCGCGCACCGAAATTTGAGGATGTTTGAGAGGGCGACGAACTCTTATCCGAAGATCGCAACCGATTGCAGGCCGTCGATAACCTGCTGGCCTGCGCTGTTCCAAAGCCGCAAGCGTTCAGATGAATACCCATTGTCAGCGTGCTGACTGGCGTTCTCCGACACCCACCAGCCATCTTCAGTCTGCGGATCGGTTTCCAGCAGATTGAACGACCAGTTGATTGAACTGATCGGGCCCTGCCGCTGCATCGCCCGCATCGCACCAGGGGGCAATACATCGCCCAGCAAGATAAGCTCGCTGATTGGATCGAGTTCTTCGCGATGCTTGAGCCGGGCCCAGCGTCTGACAACCGGTTCGCCTGGTCCACTCACATCCTGCGCTCGGCGAATCTCGAAATTGTTGCGAAGGAAGCTGGGGCCCTTGTCCGACATCACGTCTTCGCTTTCTTCCGCGGGGGGCGGAAAGTCAGACGGTTTCATTGTCGGGTAGAGCGCATTTGGTTCCCTCGGCTGAGCAAAAAGAAAGAATGCCGTAAGCGCCAAAGCGCCATCCTGATAGAGTTCGCTTCGCAATTGCTTTACGCTGCGCCCTTGTCGTACGATCTCTGCCCGAAGTTCCACTCTACCTCCAACAGGTGCAACAAAGCCGACTTGTGCTGCCCTCAGCGGTGGTAAGTCGGTGAAAGCGCGAATTGCATGAGTGTAGGCAATTAGTGCCGAAGCACCGCCATAGAGCGTACGCCCCTGCATCCAGTTTTCAGCATCGGGCAAATCAATCACCGCAGTTTGACCGGTGATCGGTGCAAGAAACGATTGGATAGACATGGTGAGCTTCCTGTCCGCTTTGCCTGCGTTCGTCCAGCCTGACCTAACGTCACCTATCAATATGATTGCCAATATGTTCACGAATCGCTAGTTGGCCGCTTCCGCGCCCGAAAGGGTTGGGATGAGGCCCGATGGCGGAGTGGTGACGCAGAGGACTGCAAATCCTTGTACGCCGGTTCGATTCCGGCTCGGGCCTCCACATCTCAAACGCGAGAATGTGCCGCTTTAGCTCAGTTGGTAGAGCACATCATTCGTAATGATGGGGTCACGTGTTCGAGTCACGTAAGCGGCACCACCTTCTTAGAGATATATAACCTAGGATAGCTCGCAGCTTGCTGGCGAACGGTCGTTCGGCTGGACCGCAGTTTGGGTCCTGCTTGGGTCGCTTTGGGCAGGGAAGGGCAGCTTTTGTCTGCGAAAGTGCGACCCCATCATCACTGATGATGGGGTGGAAAGCGGACATTTCCAGAAAGCCCGCTCTCCATCACCTCAGTTAGAAGCCTTTCTGCCAGCCGATAGTTGCAAACCACTGGCCTGACATCTGAGGTCCATTGAGGTCCTGATACGCAGGCGCTCCAATCTCGATACCTATTCGGTGACCGGCCAAACCGCCATGTGTTGCGACGAAGTTGATACCGCCAATTAGGTCAAGACGTTCACCGCCTTGAAAGTCAGGATTGGCTGTCTGGACGGGTCCCATGATATTGCTATCAAGCCCGTCCACTTTCCCGGTCGTGCGGCCCCGGACGCGGCCTGAAAGGCTGATCCATTGAGCAGGTCGATAGCTGATCCAAGCGCTGCCTTCGTAGAGATCGCCGAAGGAATATCCTGCGTCGTTGTCGCCCATTTTGATTGATGCGGTGGCTTGCGCCCCAAATCCAAGCGCGCCGCGTCGAGCTTTATAAGTGAGCGCTGGCTCTAAGTCCCAAGTCCCGGTGCCTGTCTGCATCATGTAAGGAACACGGATCGTGGGATTTCCGCCCATCGGCGTAAGGATGTCATCGGTTTGACTGATAGAACCGGTGGGCACGCTAATGCCTGCTTTGAGCGTTAGCTCATCGCGCACATCGTCTTTAGCGTCTGGTATGCCCAGAAGCGGGAACAAGGCCGCTACTTTGGTATCGCCAATCGCCTTTGGATTGGTTGTGAAAGTGCCCAAACGGTCGGTGCCCATTCCGCCTTGGAAAGTGATGTGCTCCATCTCTTTCTCGATATAGTTGCCCATCACCATAAGCGTGACTTTGTCCGAGGGTGCATACATCATGCCGAGCATATACATGTCGGTGCGCATTTCGGTCGGGACAATACGCAGCGTAGGTGGCTGCATCGGCATTCCGAAAAAGCGATTGGGCACGGTTGTGATGATAGTTTCGGGCTCAACACTGTCAGTGCCGATCTGATTGCCTTGCATCTCCATATGCATCGCGCGGAAAGAGAACATAACCTCGCCCTTCTTGTGAGCGTGGTCTGCCATCACACCGATCGGTGCATGGTCATCTGCATAGACATCATGCGCTGCAGCGGACGTCGAAAGTGCGAGTGTCGAAACGGCACCCGCAATAAAGATTGCGTGTTTCATTTAAAAGTTCCTGATTGTGTAGTGCTGCGCCCCAGCAGAGGCGCGGTTCGTCGCGACTACAGTTCAGGCGGCCCCGTTGCTGGGGGGAGGTTTGGTGGATAGATCGCAGTCAGAACTGCAAGCCTCGGCGATGGGATTACAATTCTCGATTGTTCACGATGCACAACGGCCGGACTTTCCGGCAAATTTGCCGCGACGGTGACCGCATAGTTGCAGCGGCTTTCATGTGATGTGTCGTCGTGATTTGCGTGAGACGAATGTCGGTCGCCATGATCCATTTCTGCGTGATGCATTTCACCATGCATCGCTTGCTCAGGAGTGCCCTGCGGTGGCTCCATGGTTCCATCGCAAATACGAAGAATGAAGGCTCCATCATCCGCCTTGGCAGGCATATAGCCAAACGGCATCGTCACGGAGGAAATTACGGCCAGCAAGGCTAGAAGAAATGCGGGGCGAAACACGCGCGCGTCTTATAAACCCGAAGATGCTCTGGCCAGCAAAATCGTGGTCACTGACTGACGGCTTCGACGGGATGCAAATACAGGCCGGTTAGTGTCCGCAATTGGGTCGTTAGCAGTCCGTCTGCTATCGGGCTGTTATCCTAGTGGGTTATATGGCTGCTATTGAGCGCTAGAAGGGTCCGATTGCGTTCACCAGAAGGACAGGGTCCCAATCTTAGGTCTAAAAGACTGCGGCCGCCGCGATTTGAAAATGGGAGATGGCAAAATGTTGCGAACTGTATCTTCTGGAAATCATCGGGTTGGTCGATGGCTTTTCTTACTAGTCGCCTCGGCCATAATGCTTGTCCCGGCCGTTGCTATGCAAATCACCAGCGAGGTTAACTGGGGGCTCGAAGATTTCGGAGCTATGGGGTTGATGCTTATCGTTGCAGGCTTGCTGATGGAAGCATCAAGCCGAGTAACCAATACAACTCTTCAGACGGGACTTGGGGTTAGCTTCATTATCTTGGCGTTCTTCGCAGTCTGGGCCGAACTAGCGGTAGGTATCTTCTAATCATCGTATCGATAGAGAGGTTTCGTCTCTACTCGGCGAAGGCGGGACGGCCACTTCCGTTACAACTTGGGAAGAGCTTGGGTCTTAGGTAGAGGTCTTTATCCTTGCATCCGTAAGCGCAAGATATCGAACATGATGTCAGTCTGATACCCCTTCTTTCGTAATGATGGGGTCACGTGTTCGAGTCACGTAAGCGGCACCACCTTCTTAGAGATATATAACCTAGAATAGCTCAGAGTTTGCTGGCGAACGGCCTTTCGGCTGGACCGCAGTTTGGGTCCTGCTTGGGTCGCTTTGGGCAAGGAAGGGCAGCTTTTAGCTGGGAAGAAGCGACCCCATCATGACTGATGATGGGGTGGAAAGCGGACTTCAGTTTTGGCCTTAGTCAGCAGGTCCTGTTTTCAACACCGCGCCGACAGTTATTCGCAATTGATTTTCGAACGCAGCATCAACCCTATCTATGGACTGCGCGCCGAAGATTCCGCGAAACGTGGGTCCCGACACGGCGTGATAATTCACAGCTCCCAATAGCTGTATGATCGCGGCTAGAACTTTCTCGTCGCTGGCCTTCGTCCACCTAGGAACCGCACGGAGCATAGCAGTCAGTTCTTCCAGGAAGGATTTCAGATACCAGCTGCCGGCCATTTCCGCACGCGCTCGATTGTCAAGAATCTCTCTCATCAGTAGCCTCGATCTGCTTACCTTTTCTGGGGTGTCTGAAATCATCGCCACGAAGTATTCAACGAGTTGCTCTGCGGGATCATCGCTCAGATCTGATCCCGGGCGTAGCTCTGCAAGTTCGTTCGCGATTTGCTCAAGAACGAGCCCGTAAAGTTTTGCCTTGGTTCCGAAATGATGGAGCAGGGCTTGCTTGGTCAAACCAAGCTCAGCGGCGATTTGCGCGATGCTGACCCCATAGAAGCCCCTGTCTGCGAACAACTCACGTGCTTCGGCAATCATCCGGTCACGGGTGGAGGTGGGTTCGATGACGGCGTCTGACATTTGCGAGACTTGACACTTACCGAGCGGTAAGTCAAATACCTACCGATCGGTAAGGAGATTCGCATGGAACGGACAACAGAACTGGAGTTGATCGACGAATTGCTCGAACTCAAAGCCGCCAAATCACCTTTCCTCGATGAGCAGGTCGTTCTCAGCCCGGTCGAAAATTACGTGAGCGACGAGCAGTTCAAACGCGAGCAGATGGCGATTTTCCGCCAATTGCCACATTCGCCAGCTCATTCGAGCGAGCTGGATGGTGCGGGTGCATTCCTGCGGTGCGAGGTCGCAAATCTTCCGGTGCTGCTGACTAGAGACAAGCAGGGTGTCGTGCGCGCATTCCTCAATGTGTGCCGCCATCGCGGCGCACGCTTGGTGGAAGAAGATGCTGGCTGCAAACATCGCTTCACCTGCCCTTATCACGCGTGGACCTATGCCAGTTCTGGTGAGCTAGTCGGCGCACCGCATTTCGAAAGCGGCTTTGAAGGCGTCGACAAGTCCAAGATCGGCTTGAAGGAATTGCCCGCAAAGGAAGCATACGGATTGATCTGGGTTGTTCCTGATCCCGGCGGCACGTTCGATTTCGATGACTACTTCGCTCCTATGGCTGACGAGATAGAGAGTCTGGGCATGGCGAATATGGTGATCGCGGCGGATGACCGGATTGAGAGCGCGGCGAACTGGAAAATCATCGTCGAAGGCGGAATCGAGGCCTATCATTTCCGCGTAGCTCATCGCGCCACAATCGGTCCCTACTTCGAGGACAATCTGTCCAGTTACCGTGCCTATGGACCGCACATGCGATCAGTTCTTCCGCGCACCACCATGGCTTCGCTCAGCGATGAAGATCGAGAACAATGGCATGTGCGCGATCACGCCAATGTGCTTTATACCTTGTTTCCTACAACCCAGTTGTTGGTGCAGCAGGACCATGTCGTTTGGATCACCAGCCAGCCTTCCGGTCCCGGGCAAACAGGATTGAGGCTTGTCACTCTGGTTCCCAAGAGTGGGCCTTTGGCTGAAGGCAAGGATGACGCGTATTGGCGCCACAATCACAACATCACGATGATGACTCTCGAAGAAGACTTTGAGATCGGCGAAGGCATCCAGGCAGGTCTGGCATCCGGCGCCAACGATGTACTGACCTTTGGAAGGTTCGAAGGTGCGCTCAATCAATTCAACCGAACTATCGATGCTTATATTGGGAAGAGCGAGGCAGCATGACAGACACGCGTTTCAATCCCCCGAACGGCGGCCTTGTGCCGCATATGGGCATTACTCTGGTGGGCGAAGGTGACGGTTGGCTCGAAGCAAAGATGGAGATTGGCCCGGTCCACCTTCGCTCCGGTGCTAACGCACTACACGCGGCGAGTGTAGTTGCGCTTGCGGACTCTGTTTGCGGGTTTGCAGCGGGCAATTCTTTACCGGATAGAGCAAAGGGCTATACCACCGTCGAACTCAAATCGAACTTCGTTGGTACTGCCAGCGATGGCACACTGATTGCTCGCTCATCAGCTACACATCTAGGGCGCAGCACTCAGGTATGGGACTCCATTGTCACGCACCAACAATCTGGACGGAATATCGCTTTCTTCCGGTGCACACAGATGATCTTGTACTGAGACGAATTAATGTCTGATTTTGGGTCGTAGGCTGACGTTCTGCTTTTCTACGTTCCGCTTGGGTTCATGCCGTTCGAAGTGTATCATCGCGACATGCAATGCATTGGGAGAGGTGCAATGAGCAAGTTGCTTTTGACTGGATTGGTTGGTTCGTTTCTGATTGCAGGCGCGGCTCACGCAGCTGGTGCAGACTATTATCTAAAGATTCCACCGATCAAGGGCGAGAGTGAGGCGATGAAGCCTGGCATTGAGCCAGACGAGATCGATAACAAGGCCGCGGCTCCAGCAAGAGCACGGGTTGGAGACGTTACGCTGAAACGCGGGGTGACGGCCTCGTCCGAGGGCGGCAATGCAGAGACGACATTCAAGGTTGAGAAGGGAGAGAAGGCCGCAGACGAAGGGCACAAGGATTGGATCGAACTGCTCTCGGTGAGTGAAGCGGCTTCTACGCAGGCAACTGGGCGACGAACCTATGAACCAATCACCATTCGCAAGCGCATCGACAAATCAAGTCCAGACCAGCAACAGCCTGATCAGCCCGGTGATCTTGCCGCCCCAAGCAACGACCCGATAGCAATTGGTTTGCTACTCCCTGCTGTGCAGAAAGTGCGCGAGGCGGTCGCTCGCACCGAAGCCTGGCCGAGTTGTACGCCAGGTCAAAAGTTGCCTGGCGTTGAGATCATGGAGGCTTCCACAAAGCGAACAGGCCGCATTCTCGATGCCACGGTAAGTCAGTGCGAATCGGAGCAGGTGAGCTTCAACTTCACCAAGATCGAGTGGGATTGAGCCCACGCTCAGCCCCTTATCTGCGCAAGGGTATGTGAGCGGGAGCTCTCAGCTATCCGGCGCGACTATGTTGTCCAACAGGATCTGTTGCACAACACCGCGAAGAAAGGTGCAGTTCGGACCAACCGGAGAATTGACCAGTAGCGCCATTTCCATGTTGTCAGGAAGGAGCAACAAAAGGCTCTGTTCCTGGCGTTGTCCTACAGGGCAATCCGCCTGCTCCCGCCAACTGCCGTTCTTGTGATAGACAAAGCCCATTGTAGTGGCCCACCGGCCGTCGAAGCCATAGCGGTTTGCAATCGCGGAGGCGGCTTCTCCCTGAGAGACAATCTTTCCAGTGTACCGATAGGTGGCCGCTACATCGAGGATTTCATCGACGGACAAATGCCATCCGCCAGAACCAGCACGCCATGACAAGTTGCCCGAGTTCCAACCCGAACCGCCATTGAAGGCATAGGCGATCGCAGTGTTTGCACTTTTGCCAAAGCCTGCATTGGTTACCCCTGCAGGTGCAAAGACGTTCTTCTCCACATAGTCTCGGTAGGCAGCGGTAGTCGCCGCGTTCCAGACGCTGTCGTTCAGGCCCACCGGACCGAGGTTCAGGTTTCGCCCGACATATCCACCCACGGTCGCGATGAGGATCCGTTGGAGACCAAAATTGGTATTCTCATAGTTGAAGCTTGTCGGGAGATTGGACGTCACACCGCCAGCCACCAATTGTCTCATGGTTGCGAAGTCAGTCGAGCCTGAGTTAGCGAGACCTGACGAATGGGTCATCAACATCTCAAATGTGATGTCGTCGACATTGGCACCCCGCGTCCAATAAGCAGGCAGCCACTGCGCGATCGGTGTATCGGGATCGATGTTGCGGCGATCCAGCAGATCGACCATCGCAACCGCTGTGATGAACTTGGAGACGCTGGCGATATTCATTCGTCGATCCGGATTCCAACCGCGCTGGCCGTCCCCTGGCCGGCGTGCCCAATTCCACTGGAGTGTATAGATGTTCTGACCATTGCGTCGCAGACGCATTGTGTATCCTTGTACACTTCCGCTTAGAGCTTGATGCAGGTCTTGACCGAAGCCCGCAACATCAAGGCTGGGTTGAGGCGGCGCAGCGAGTTGGTCATTGCCCGAAGGAGTAGGTCGTGTCGTGCGGCGTTGGATCTGTGCCCTGACAGGAGGCAGGACGTTCTCAGGAGAAGCTGTTGCTCGATCTATTGGCCGCAATCGCGACAATGCTGCAATCTGCGCTCGGCTCACTGCGCGTTGGCCAGCGCTTTCTTGTTCTTGCCGTTCACGCGATGCCGCATCGCGAGGAGCGCGCTCTATCTGTGCAGCAGCGGCAAGAACATCGTTTACCGATATTCCCGATATACTCGCGTCGACCTTTGATCGCGTGGCTGCCTCACTCAATTGCAGCTGCAAACTGGGAGGGTCGATCTGTGTCATCCCGGTAGCGCGAGCTGGAACAACCCGTTGGGATTGAACTGGGCGAGCTTGCTGTTCTTCTTCGGCAGACACGAAACTTGCCGCTCCAATTGCCGACCCAAAGCACAACACCGTGCCGCAAACTATCTTGTATGGAGCCATTGATCCCTCCCGAACTGCTGCGCCCCCACATAGGTGCTCCTTTACACCTAAACACACTCAAAAGCGATTATAGACCCAAGCGTCGGGAAAAGGATTTCATCACTTGGTAAATAAGACGACCCAAGGTCTGATATTGGGTCGCAACCGGACAGTCTGCTTTGACCGTAGTTTGGGAACAGCTTGGGTCTTAGGCAGAAGTCATTATCTCTGTGGCCTTAAGCACAAGATATCGAACATAATGTCTGTCTGATACCCCTTCTTTCGTAATGATGGGGTCACGTGTTCGAGTCACGTAAGCGGCACCACCTTCTTAGAGATACATAACCCAGGATAGATCGAAGCTGACCGGCGAAAGGCCGTTTGGCTGGACCGCAATTTGGGTCCTGCTTGGGTCGCGTTGGGTATGGAGCCGTGCTAATCATCGAAGCGTCAATGGCGGACGAAAGATGTTTTGGGAGATGCCTGTTGTCCCATTTTTAACCGTCCGTAGCTACAAAGTTGCCCCAAAGAACGAGACATGTAATCCCGCTACCATGTCTGAGAGACCATATCTTGCGCAGATAGATGCATTGCGGGGTATCGCTGCGATGCTCGTAGCGTGTTTTTACCATATCAGGGCAGTCTACTTTCAAAGCGGTGGCTTAACCCCACTTTCGACTTTCCAGCCATTCTATTGGTTGCAGTTTAACGGCTATTTGTTCGTCGATCTCTTTTTTGTCATTAGTGGTGTTGTTTTTACACATAAGTATCTCGTTGATGGAAAGATGAAGCGAGGGGTCACGTTCGCTGGCTTCTTTAAGGCTCGAATTGCCAGACTATATCCTCTTCACCTTTTCACGCTTCTCGTGGTTGCAGGCTGGGCAACAAATGCGCCGCTCAATACGCTTGAAGCCTTTTTCGCTCATTTGTTCTTTCTAAATGTCTTCACGCAGAACCCAACTCAGACCTTCAATGGTCCAGCTTGGTCATTATCAGTCGAGATGTTTTGCTATTTGGTTTTCGCGCTAGCTGCTCTTTGGGGACGTGTAGGGCTGGTTGCTCTAGCCTGTATTCTAGGAGGACTGCTTCTCGCTCTCGATCCAAATTCAAGCGGCTGGACTTCATCCGGATTGCTCGCTCGTGGTCTCTTCGGTTTTTTTGTAGGCCATGTCGTCTACAGGCTCGCGATCTCCAAACACGTACAAATGAAAACTTTATTATTATGTTTGCCACTGCTGAGCTTGCCGGTCTTTTTGGATGGGTTGCTTAGGATTCTGGCATTCAGCGCATTTGTATGGCCAGCCGTCATAATTTTCTCTTTACGACTTGGGGTTTTGGATCATCAAATCTTTAGGTGGCTCGGAGAGCGAAGCTACTCAATCTACCTCGTGCACTGGCCGATATTCTTGCTTATGGCGACCCTGTTTGCCTATTTTGAGCTATCACCTGGCTGGTGGGGGCAATTTTTGGCAATCGTTTTAGTCTTGATGGTAAGCAATACAACGTACCGAGCAATTGAGCTTCCAGCCAAAGAGTTGCTGAAGCGTTACTTCGGGCTAGAAGGACGACAATAGACCAAGCTTAATGACAACTCTTGCGAACGCACTAGTATTTCTCTGATCGATTGTTGACCGACAAAGCAGCTGGTCACGCAGACTGGGACTGGTCTGGGTCGTTGGTGGAAGTGACTATTTCGCGCTCGTAAGCGGAAGATATCGAACATATCGTCTGTCTTATGCCCCTTCTTTCGTAATGATGGGGTCACGTGTTCGAGTCACGTAAGCGGCACCACCTTCTTAGAGATACATAGCTCAGGGTAACGCGAAGTTTCTTTGCGGACGGCTGTTCGGCTGGACCGCGGTTTGGGTCCTGCTTGGGTCGCGTTGGGCAGGAAAGGGCAGCTTTTGGCTGCGAAGGTGCGAACCCATCATGACCGATGATGGGGTGGCAAGCTGGCGAAGCGAGCGTAACAGACTTCACTACTTTCATTCGGCCGGTTCATCTGACTCCAAAACCGCTGCCATTGGGGTTGTTCGTGGCAGACTTTGAAAGATTTGCTGCTCGCTTGCAGGAACTGCATGGCGTACCAAAGTACGCCAGATCCCGAAAAGGGCAGCACCCGCCGCTAGTGCCCCAATCACCGCAAAGAGGCCTGGTGGACCGAATGCGCTCATCGCACTGGAACCGATCATCGGCCCTGCCATCGCGCCGGCGGAGTATGTCAGCACCAAACCGCTGCTCGCGCCTACGCGTTCATCTTCTTCCAAATGGTCATTCGAATGCGCGACACAAAGTGGATAGAGCGCAAATGCAAACCCTCCAAACACGCTGCCCATCGCGATTGTGCCAAACGCAGGTAACTTAGCCGCTGCGATGACCGCACTGATCCCCGCAGCCACTGCGAAACACAAAATGATCACACGCCGCCGATCGAATTTGTCAGAGAGCCTACCCAGCGGATATTGCAATGCTACACCTCCGGCAATCACGCAGGACGTGAACAGCGCAACCTGTGCCAGGCCCATTCCAATGCGCTGCACATAGACCGCGCCCATCGCGTAAAAGGCGCCCAACATCGCACCTGTGACAAGTGTGCCAACAATCCCAAGTGGAGAGGCTTCATAGAGCCTGCGGATGGAGAAGGGTTTGATCGCTTCGACCTGAGGTTGTTCCATGCGTGTGAGCAGCACGGGAAGCAATGCGATGGACAGAAGAACAGCGGAGATCATGAAAGGAAGATCAGGCGCATTCTGTCCCAGATTGAGCAAGAACTGCCCGGCAGCCTGCCCGCAGTAGAGCGCGATCATGTAAGCGGCGAGCATCGTACTGCGGTTGGCCGGAGTTGCTTGTCGGTTGAGCCAGCTTTCAAGGCAGACGAATACTCCGGCCATTGCAAACCCATCGATGAAGCGGAGCACGACCCAAACGGTCGGCTCGTTGAGGATCGCATAAGTCAAACTGCTGGCGGAAAAGATCGTCACAAATGCCGCGAAGGCGCGGATGTGTCCTATGCGGGCGATCAGCGCCTCGACCCTGAGTGATCCGAGAGTGAGTCCCGTGAAATAGCTCGTAGCCGCGAGACCAATTATGAGCGAAGGAACGCCCGCGCTCTCTAGCCGGACTGCAATTAACGTTGAGAGGAAGCCGCTACCCACCATCAGGATAAAGATCGCGCTCAACAACGCGCGAACTGAGAGGGCGGAAGCAATCATACCGGCCAATTAACGCGGTTGCCGACTTGCATCAAAATATTACTGAGTGAATGTGCCCGGTTCTATGTGATCAGAGTGTGTCGGCCAAGGCTTGCTTGAGTGGATCAAGCCAAGGCTCAAAAGGTTTCCAGGCATCCTGACCCTTGCGGTTGATGGGCTGGCGGACTTGCTCGCTGCTGGCGGTACGTACAGCTCGTTCCGTTTTGTGAAAATCTAGGCAGGCCTGTTCAAACGGCAGGCCGATGAAATCAAGCACGCGGCGCGTCTGCCCTTCAAGATCATCCAGCACGTCCTCGTGTTGCACGCGTAATACCTTGCCTGGCAATACAGCGTCCCAATGATCCATCAAGTCGACATAGTTGGCGTAGTAGCGACCGACTTCATGCAGACCGTAAGTGAATTCCTGCCCCTCGGCGAACAGCTGCTTGAAACCAGAAAAGCAGCAATCCATTGGCGCACGACGTGCATCGATGATCTTGGCATTGGGCAGGATCAGATGGATCAGGCCAATGTGCCGAAAATTGTTGGGCATCTTGTCGATGAAGAATGGCGCGCCTTGGCGATGAATCTGGGTATCGGCGATGAACTGCTCACCGAACTTAGCCAGTTGATCTGCCGTAAGCTCGTGTAGGATTTGCGGATAGCGCGATTGTCCCGCTCGTTTGCCGCGCAACCGATGAGCGAGCGCGAGAATATTCGGGAGTTCAAGCGTGCCATCGATCTGACTGTGGCTGGCGAGGATTTGCTCAAGCAGTGTCGATCCGGCCCGCGGCAAGCCAAGAATGAAGATCGGATCAGTCGCGAGATGGCCTGAACCTGTGTGTTTGTCGAAAAGATCGACCGTACAGGCTTCCTTTTGAGCTGCCAGCTCGCGCGTCATCGCATCTGCGCTGTAACGCGTCTGTGCGCGCTTCAAGGCATTGCCTTCATCGTAGTGCTTGAAGCTCGCTTCATAGTCACCGCGATCCTCCAGCGCCTTGCCCAGCGCGAAGGACAGGTGCACCCGATCCATGAATGCCAGGTCAGCCCGTTCAGTTTGCGTGCGCATCGCATCGATCTCGGCATCTTCGAAGCGGTAAGTCTTCAGATTTGCCAGCGCATAATGGGCATCGCCGTGATCAGGTTTGGCTGCAATCGCGGCGCGGTAGCTTTCGATAGCTTCAGAACTTTGGCCTAACGTCTTAAGCGCATGCCCCTTGCTCGTGAGCGTCACCGGATCGCGGGGAAGCTTCGCCAACACCGCATCGAACAGCTCAAAGGCACGTTCATAATCACCGGTCTGCATGCTTTCGATTGCAAGTTGTGACTGGAACAGCGGATTTTCGGGATCACGTTGATGCAGGGCCTCTGCCTGATCGTGCGCCCTGTCGAATTTCTGGCGGCGGCGCAGAACATCCGTGTAGTCGAGCCGAAGCTGAATGTTCTCAGGCTCGAATGCGACTGCGCTTTCCAACAAGAATTCCGCGTCGTCTAGAATGCCAAGCTCAATGCCGATCTTGGCGAGCAAACGCATTCCTTCGACATTCTTCGGGTTGTTGCGCAAAAAATGGCGGCAGATTTCCTCTGCTCTGAGCAAGCGGCCTTCGTGCAGGTGGTTAGTGACCGCCAGAAGCTCTCGCGGCAGCTGCGCGATTCGATCAAGTTGCGCTGTCGCCGCCTGAGCTTCTGCTGTCCGACCCATTTCAGCCAGCAGCTTCGCTTGCTCCCGCCAGCTTGCACCAAGCGCGGGATTAAAGCGCGTAGCTCGAGAAAAACCCTCCAACGCTTTCGTCTTGTCACCTGCCGCAAGAGCAAGGTGTCCCTCCTCCTGCCATGCACGCCCATATTCGGGCATAGCCTGATGAAGTGAGCTGAGATGCTTTTCAGCATCGGCATGCCTACCCAGATAACGATTGGCGACAGCGGCCAGATAAAGCGCTTCGGGATCGCTTGGCTCGTCCGCCAGCAGCTCTTCAGCGAGCTTCAGTCCTTTGCCGAATTCGCTTGCCTTTAATACCGCTTGAGCTGTCTTGAGCTGCTCTTCCCGCGTTGACATGCGTGACCCTTACATAGCAAAATGGTGGAGGTGAACCCGTTCAGGCTCACCCCCACCGCTGCATTTCATGCGCTGCTCGATCAGTAGTCGAACGAAACGCGCATACCGACCGTCATCGGACGATTGGTGGTGATGCGCGCGCGGTCGAAAACGAAGTTACCAGAAATCTGCGCCCGTGTGTCGAACAGGTTCTCTCCATAAACTTCAAACTTCCACTGACCACTTTCGACGCCGGCGGAAAGATCGAACACGGTATAGCTATCGAGCTCTAGCTTGTTGATCTCGATAATGTCCGTAAACTTCGATGCCGAATGCGAAACCTGCGGCTGGATAAACGCCCCAAGCGTGTTGCTTAGATCCCATTCGTAGCGGACTCGGATGTTGCCCTGGAACGATGGTGCAAAGGCAAGTTCTTCGCCTTCGACCACATCGTTCGTCGGGGTTAGCACGTCCGTAATCTCTGTATCTAGGATCGAGAACGCGCCGGCCACTGTTAGGCCGGGAACGGCATAAGGTGCGAATGTAAAGTCGGCTTCAACACCCTTGATCTCTGCATCAGCAGCATTGTCCGAGAAGAACAGGTTCGTGATGCTTGGATCAAAGATTGTCGTCTGCAGACGACTGATGTCGACATAAAACGCGCTGCCGTTCAAACGCAGCTGTCCGTCTGCGAGATCGGTCTTCCAACCAATTTCGTAGTTTTTGACTTCGTCAGTGTCGAGCGCGAACGGTACGGTGAATCCAGCACCATTGCTCGCTCCACCCGGACGGTTCAACAGGCCCGGTCGGAATCCTTCCGAATAGGTCGCATAGAACATCAGGTCGCTATTCGGTGTGTAGGTCAAGGTGCCCTTGAAAATGAAACCGTCGGTGCTCGCGGTATCAGGCGCACCAGCCGTGTTGTCAGGTGCGAATTGAGAGCTGATGTTCGTCCCAGCAAGCTGCGCGTCAGCACCTGTACCTGCTGGTACGCCCGCATTTGGCCCGAAGATCGCCGAATTGAGGTTGAAGAAGGACGAGTTGGCACTGCCTTCCAGATCAACTTCGATATCGTAATAGCGTGCGCCACCTGTGATCGTAAGCGTGTCGGGAATAATGTCGAATGCGACTTCGCCGAAAATGCCCAGCTGCTCATCTGTCCGACGAATATCGTTGCGGAAGATTACGCCTGTTGGGAATGGACCCGCTTCCTGGAAATAGCCTTGCGACGCATTACCGCCGCTGGCAGCACTTGCATTGGTGAGCGGGAAGTTCGGCAGGAAGCCAGTCGTCACACCATCTGCACCGCGAACAAACTGCGAGCCGGGATATGTAAAGTCGTTCAGCTCCTTGAGTTCAAGATCGCTGTAGAAAGCACCCGCAGTCGCACGAATACGTGCATCTTGGGGCGTGCTAACCCGGAATTCCTGCGTAAATACAGTGGTATCCGTATTTGATGCAACAAACAGGTTCGGGGCCTGACAGGTCGGATCGACCGGAGCATTGGTCACATAGCCCGGATAAACCACCGCGGTATCACAGATATAATAGGGCAGGTACTGTCCGACGAAGAGATAGTCTGAATAGTCGACGCGCTGCTGCGTTTCACGGTCAGTGTATGCGCCGCTGTAAACGATATCCAAAGCGCCCAAGCGGCCTTCAACAGTCCAGCTGGTGTTGGAGAAATCGTCTTCAATGCGATCATCTTCGAAACGCTGAATTTCCAGATCATCGAGCCCGTCGAGTTCCGGATCAGCGAAGAACACACCATCGCTCTCAACGCTCTGACGTGAGTGAGCAACAGTTACCTTCCAGTCGGGCGTCACTTCCCAAAGCGCAGTGGCGCGGAAGCCAGAATACTGCGTATCGTTGAAGTCGTCCTCGACAAGAAATGCATTGTCTGCGTCGATCAGATTTACAGCGGATAAATCGGCACCCGCCTGGAAGCCTGCGCGACCGGCGCTGACAGGCACGCCATTGTCACGCAGTGTGCCCGCGGTGCGGAAGCGCCCGCTCTCACTTGCATTGCGCGTTCCAGCGACGTTGTCGATGTACCCGCCTTGGTCATCTAGATAGACTACGCCACGCAATGCAATCGTGTCCGTCACCGGCACGTTCAGCATGGCCTCGGCTTTGTAGCTGGTCTCGCCGCCTTTGGTGAATGAGACGCCAGCTGACGCGCTTGCATCAAAACCGGCAAGGCTCGGCTTATTGGTGATCAGGCGCACAACGCCTGCTTGAGAGCTTGCCCCAAACAGAGTTCCTTGCGGACCGGACAGTACTTCAATGCGCTCCATATCAGCCGCGTAGACATCCAGGTTACGGCCTGGCTGCGATAGCGGTTGTTCATCCAGGTAAAGCGCTACGTTCGGCGCGAGGCCGGCCACACCAGCGGTCGTGAGGTTGGGCGTGGTTGACGCCAGGCCGCGAATGTAAATTGTGCTTTGTCCGGGACCAGAACCGCCGGCAGTTACCGTTGGCAGCTGCTCGAGGTAGTCTTCGAACGTATCGATATTGAGCTGCTCAAGCCCTTCCTGGCCAAGCGCCTGTACCGATACTGGAACGTCCTGCAGGTCTTCGCTGCGACGTTGAGCTGTAACGACGATGACGGGAACACCGCCGGTGCGCTGCTGTGCACCATCCTGTGCTGGTTGGGTTTGATCTTGTCCCGAGGCGGGCGTGGCCATTGCCACTGCGACCGCGCCAAGCGACACACTGCTTGCGAATTTTCTCATTATTGCTGCCCTTTGCTGTTCCCGATCAGACGCACGGCATCGATGCACAAAAGCGCATGGTGCCAGTATTTACGGTCAAAACGGGAGGAAATATGATGAAGTCATACCTTTGAGCACGCGCGATAACAATACATGGAGGAGTCCACCACAGCAGTACGGGTAAAAACTTTGAAAAAAGAATCCTATGTTGCCTCAAAACAACATAGACTCTTCTATGTAAATATAAATCAAATATCGAATATATTTAAACAAATACTGATTCTTTTGACTTCATTTGTATTAGAAATACCCAACTATATTTACAAGTATAGAGATGTATACTCAAGTAGCTTTGAATTTTTACTATGATGCACCGAAGTTCTCGATATTCTAAGCACTTGACTCTACTTAGCGGCGGCCCATTCCACGCACGCTTCGGCGGTGGTCGGCACCCCGTGCCTCTTGCGGATAAGGTCGAACACAATCGCCTTGATAATCGCGATAGCCATTAGCGCCAGCACGAAGGAGAATGGCAGCGCACCTATAATCATGGTGATGCGGATCGCATCGATCCCGCCCAGCACCAGCATGCTGCCCACGATAAATGCCAGCGCGGCTCCCCAGAACAGGATGTGATAGCGGCGCTGCCCTTCATCTTCGCCTGCACCATTGATCGTGTTGACGATCAAAATCGCGCTATCAGCCGAAGTCACGAGGTAGGTCATCAGCAATACCACCACCAAAACCGAGACCAGCATCGCAACGTTCGGATCGAGCAGCACGGCCAGCGTGGCATAAAGCTGATCTGAAATTCCGGAGTTCACGATCGCACCTTGGGCCACGCCGCTCAGCTCCAGATCAATCGCGGTGCCGCCAACGATTGCCATCCAAACAAAACACATCAGCGATGGCACAAGAATAACGCCCAGCACATACTCGCGCACTGTCCGCCCGCGCGAGACCCGGGCAATGAACATGCCCACGAACGGCGCAAAGGCGATCCACCAGGCCCAATAAAAGATGGTCCAGTCGAGCTGCCATTGCACCAGCTGTTCAGAGACCTGGCTTCCGTCGCTGGCGAACAGTGTCAGTGTCTTGGCGGGAAGCGCAGCAATATAGTCGACCAGTCCATTCCCCATGAGCTGCAAACCATAAAGGCCAGAACCGACAATCACGAACAGAGCCAGTAACAGAAACGACAGTCCCATGTTGAGGTTGGAAAGCCATTTGATTCCTCTGCCAACCCCCGACAAGGCGCTGACCGTCGACGCGCCAACCAACACTAGGAGCGCGACCACAATCGCGCTTGTACTGGCCGTCCCTTCGGAATTGATAAGCCAGTCGCCCATTCCGACGCGATAGAGACCAGCTACGAATTGCTCGACGCCCAGACCCATTGTGACCGCAACACCCAATATCGTGGCAACTACCGCCACCACGTCTACCACGTGACCAGCCGCGCCTGACATGCGCTCTCCGAACAGCGGCACGAGCGCCGAGCGGATCGTCAAAGGTAGTCCACGGCGATAGGAGACATAACCGATCGCCAAACCGACCAAGGCATAGGTCGCCCAGGCAGCAAATCCCCAATGAAGGAAGGTGTAGACATAGGCCGGCCTAACCGCCTCAGCCGAGCGTGCTTCGATTGCTCCGCGGATGATCTCTGGATTGTTGGAGAAGTGCGCCAGCGGCTCGCCGGTTGAGTAAGTCAGCATGCCGATGCCGATTCCTGCGCCAAACAGCATGGCGAACCATGAAAAGCGCGAGAATTCGGGTTTGTCGTCAGGTGCGCCGATCCGCAAACGGCCAGATTGCGGGAAAGCTGCAAGAACCAAAGCGATGATCATTAGCAGCGCGACCAGATAGACGTACCACCCGCTAAAACTCGAAATGATATTCTCATTTGCAGCGCTGAGCGTTTCGTTCGCGCGTACTGGAAAAAAGATCGCCCACATGATCAGCAACGAGACAATGATCTTCCCTGGTATCGTCACTTCGCGGCTGAAACCGTCGTAGAAACCCCGGTCATGGGTATCGATCGGTAAGTCGGTTATAGGGGGATCAATCGGGAATTCGTTGCTTGATTGCATATCGGGAGCTGTTGCGCCTTTGTCTTCTCGGGCAAATGTTTCGCATGCTCGCTCAACAAGCCCAATTGCGTTTCGATGCTTGGGATAGGTGACAGAGCATAGGGCCCGCGTTGAACAATGCAAATCGGCAGGCCTAGCGGCAATTCGGTGACCCTAATTGGGTCGAAGACGGAAGGGAGGCCTTCACTGTAATTTGGGAACAGCTTGGGTCTTAGGTAGAGGTCTTTATCCTTGCATCCGTAAGCGCAAGATATCGAACATGATGTCAGTCTGATACCCCTTCTTTCGTAATGATGGGGTCACGTGTTCGAGTCACGTAAGCGGCACCACCTTCTTAGAAATATATAACCTAGGATAGCTCGCGGCTTGCTGACGAAAGGCCGTTTGGCTGGACCGCAGTTTGGGTCCTGCTTGGGTCGCTTTGGGCAGGGAAGGGCAGCTTTTGGCTGCGAAAATGGGACACCATCATGACTGATGATGGGGCGCAACCTAACCGCTCGCAGACCTGAAACATTAAAGGCCTTGCAGACCAGCAGGTAACCCTTTGATATTGAAGTCTCGCTGCGGGAACGGGATTGATATGCCTTTCTCGTCGAACGCTTTCTTCATTTGTTGAGTAAGGTCCCAATAAACGTTCCAGTAATCCTCTGTCCGAACCCATGGTCGGCAAATGAAATTGACGGAGCTATCGGCCAGTTCATGGACCTTGAATACCGGCTCAGGGTCATCGAGTACCGCTGGATGAGCTTTGGTGACCTGTTTCAAAATCTCCAGCGCATCGTCAATTGAGTCCTCATAAGAAATGCCAAAGATGAGGTCGACGCGGCGAGTATCGTTTGCGGTCATATTCTTGATCAAGTTCCCCCAAACATTTCGGTTCGGTAGTACAATGATCTGATTATCTGGAGTAATGATCGTTGTTGCAACGATGGTAACCGACTTTACCTTCCCGACTACACCGCCCAAATCCACAACGTCGCCCTCATCGAATGGACGATTAATCATGATCATAAGGCCGCTAGCGAAATTTCCTAAGGTGTCTTGAAAAGCAAAGGCAAGGATGAAGGAGGCTCCACCAATAAGAGCAAAGATTGGGCCGACGTCCATGCCTAGCATGGAAAGTGCGATGGCAAGGCCAATCAACAAAACGAGCCAAAAGACTGCGCCCGCAAGAAAGTTCGTCAAGAGTCTCGAGAGATTGCTAAGTCTGTTTAGCCATCTGAAGACTAAACGCCTCGCGATTTTTGCAATAAGCCACAGTCCGATCAGTGAGGCGACCACCAGCGCGATCGATTCAAGAAATGCAATCCCTCCGGTAGGGTCGACTAGCCATCGAACAGCTTCGCTATAGATTGTTTGAATGTTGGATGTGCGGAGCTCGTCCAACATCACAGTGTCACGATAGGCGCGATACTCCGCAATCAGGTCTGGATCACCGCCTTTCTTCTCCCAGGCATCAATCACCGCGGTAAACTTCTGAAAATAAGCATTACGCTCAAAGACCAGGTCAGCGACGCGGTTTGTCACCTCGTCTGCAACCTCACCCTCAGTGCGGTCTATCGCAATCTGAGCGGCCATAACATCTTCAGTTTGAACGCGAACTATCTCCAACCAATTGCCGGCGAGCTCGTTGAGTTCTTCTCGTGTGAGGGGCACCAATCGATGCTCAAGTTCTTTTAGCTCGATGGCGGGGTCTGAAAGAAGTGACTTCTTTGAAGCCTCATCGTCCACTGCATCTGTTGTTACCCCCTGGATCGCCTCGATAGCGGCGTCTGACAGGTCGGTATTCGGTGCGGTTGTAGCGGCGTTTAGAGGAGAATCTGAAAGAATCGCTGCGCAAAGAGCCAACAAAGCGATGATTGACGTGGTCAATTGTCTATAGGAACGCAGTTCAGTCATGAAGGATCAGCCCTCAGTTTTGTTTACATGACCTAGAAAGGCTTTCCGCACCCGATCGGTTCCGTCAGGCTGATGAATATTGACAAAAGAGCTGCACTCAGATGCTCTAACTCGTCCGCAGTTCAAGTTATGACGTGAATTCGTATCGAGCCATTAACATTGATGCGGTCAGCGAATGACTGTTTGTTCCGATAGCCCTCTTTCTGATCAATCAGGCAAGACTGGCAGCACTTGACTGTTCCGTCGTGACTTCCGAATACTAACTGAGGGGGAATGAGATTGAGCGGCAATCAATTCAGATTTGGCATTTCAAGGGCGTTCCCGGCACTATTTCTTTTATGCGCGACGCCGATTGCCGGAGTTGTGATGGCGCAGGTTCCTGCGGCCACTCAATCGAGCAAAGTCGCCAATCCGTCTTCTTCACAGCCAGATGCGGACTTGCAGGAGGCGCGACAGATTGCCGCGCTAATTGAAGGTACTCTTGGTCCGCAGATTGATGCCGATCGTCTTTTCCGTGTCTCTATAGCAGGCAGCAATAACGAGCTAGCTCGGACAGTTTTACGTCTCGTTAGTGACGATACATTCTATCGCCAAGCCAAGGCGGACAACTCTTTGCTTGCACCGCTTTCACCCAATGGAGCCGCACTGGCTCTGAAGCGGGCAGACTTCCTTCGCCTGCCCCGAACGCGCCAGAAAGCTTTGCTTGAGGCTCACCGTCAGCGTTCCGAAGCGGCAAGAGCCCGAGATGCAGAAAACGAGGCCCGCCGCGACGAACTTGCTCGTTTGAGTAACGAGTTGGATGGGCTGAGGAACTTTCTTCAAGGTCAGCCAACGCAATTGGCTCGGCTGGATCTTGATCTCGTCGATTTCGTTGAAATCCAGCGAGACAACCCAGGGATTGGCTTGGCCCGAGGGACTGCGAACAGCGGCGCAAATACCTATCCCTCCGATGCGGATATGGACACCCAGCTAGAATGGCTTCGTGCCGAAGTTGCGGCAAGTAAGGCCCAAATTCTGGCATTATCGCCGACACGGCTTGGCGAGCTCGTTCGCGCGTCCGGCATCGCTACCGTCGCGTCTGACGACATCGCCAATGCGGATGCCGCGCTGCAAGCCGCTCAGGAAGAGCTACGCGATGCCGAAAAGCAGGCGGCAGCCGCACGCGACGAACAAACTCGCCTTCTTGCCAATGCCAATGCGGCGTTGCTTGCTGTCAGTCAGTCTCAGGCGGAGTTGCGCTCAGATCTAGCGCGGCTAGATGCCGAACGCCCGCAGCTGAACGAGATAACTCTTACGTGGCAGAGCAGGGTCGATGCGCTTATCGACGACAATGCCGGCTCTGGTGAAGCCAACCGTGCCTATGACGAACTCGTCCGTGACCTGACTGAAACTCGCAACCGCTTCCGGCAAATTCTAGCGCTGCCAGGTAAGATCAAACCGGATGAGATTTATCCGAGCCCTGTTGATGAACTGGCCAATCTACAAAGGCCTGAGGTTCCGGAGATTCTGTCTCGATATTCCACACTGCAACAGGATGCCGAGACCCTCAGTCAGGAGTATTATGAAACCCGCTGGCAGAGTGTTTCGTCGTTTCACGACGCGGTTATGAGACTGAATGAAGCGCGTTTGGCGCTAATCCCCGCTCTGTCCTCTGAAAGACGCTCGCAAGTCACCGGATTTGGAAGTGCTGGCGTTTCTCAAGCCGGGCGGGAGATTGATCAGATCACCCTGCAATTGCAATATTACTTACAACGCTGGCCGCGCCTCATCGGAGAGGGAATAACTGTCACTCCACAATTGGTATTTGAGCTCGGGTGGCTGCTGCTCTCCTTTATGCTCTTCAGCTCATGGCGACGGCGTGGCGGTCGCATTCTTGCCAATGCAAACGCATCGGTCATGGCTGGCAAAACCAATGATGTTTCTATGGCCATTCGAGCGCAGCTGCTTGATCTATGGCGGCGGGTAAGGCGGCCGCTGGATTGGGCTATCTTTTTGGCTGTTGTGCGCTGGCTGTGGCCCGCAGAGTTGACTTTTCCTGGATTGAAGCTCCTTTGGCTAGTCGTCTTCTGGACTGCACTGACTTTATTCCTGATGAAGTTGGCTGATGAATTGGCTAAGGGCAGGATGAAGTCCGACCCGCGCGCCGAACTTCGTTGGAGGTCTCTGCGCCTTATTGGCGGGACAGTCCTCGCCATAATCTTGCTTCTTCAAATTTCGGACGCCGTCGTTGGCCAAGGCGCGATCTACAGCTGGGTGGCTACCTTCGCTTGGTGGCTTTTGCCTATAGTGATTTTCGTCCTCACTCTCTGGTGGCAGGAGCGCATCAAGGCCCTGTCGGAGGTGGAAGCAGCGCGCAGTGCATTTCTCGGCTGGGTCGCCCGGAGGCCTACTGGTTGGCCCACTGTTATTCCCTTCTCTATCGCGGGCTTCCTTCTCCTTCTGACTGGAGCCCGGACTGCTTTGGGACGTCAGGCTTCCAAGATCGCTCTCGTGCGAGAGATTAGTCAGCAAAAGGCGCGCGAAGAGGCAGAAAGACAGGTTGCAGAGGACAAGGCCAGCGGCCGATACAGAAGTCTTCCACAGACGTTGTGCGATAGCCTTGCGCCGCACCGCAAACCCCTAAACGAACCTAGTGAACGCAACTGGCCAGAGGCAATCTCGCTTCCCAAGATTCGCCGTGGGACGATAACTGCTTTGGTTGGCGATCGGGGGCTCGGAAAGTCAACGCTAATGCGAGACCTTGCGGCCACGGCAGAAGGCTTTGAAGACTGCTTTTTTGTAAGGGTGGATCATCGTGGCCTGCAGGGCGTTATCGATGAGCTTTCGGATGTGGGAACAGACGGAGAGTCGCAAGGCAAGCGCCTCGTCATATGCATTGATGACATCCACAGGTTGATCGCGCCGGCGATCAACGGCTTGCAGGATTTTGACCAATTGATTGAGCTTGTGCGCGCCTTTCCTCATGAAGCCGCCTGCATTGTCACGTTGGAACGTGCTGCATGGGATTTTCTTGAGCGCGCACGCTTCGACCGTCTGGTTTTCGACGAGGTGGTGAAGATGCCGCGCTGGTCGAGCGAGAAGATTCGTCAGTTGGTTGAACGTCGAACGAAGCAGGCGGGGATCGAACCTGATTTCAATCATGTGCTGGATGGCGGAGCCTTCGGGATCGCCGGCGACCTATCGCCTGTTGAGCGCAAGAAGGTTTCATACTTTGACCGTCTTCATCAATATGCCAATGGCAACCCGGCTGTAGCGCTGGAGTTCTGGCGACGCTCGTTATTTACCGTGGCAGAAACCGGTAAGATTGTGGTCCTCACCTTCGCCCTGCCAAAATCTGACAGCCTTTCAGAAATGCCGCTGTCCGCACTAATCGTCCTGCGCGTTATTCTCCAAATGGGGCGGGCTCCTGTGGCAGAGATTGAGCGCTGCACGAACCTGCCCGCTGCAACGATAAGTGGTATCCTGCGGCGGCTGCAGCACATCGGGGCAATTGCTCGCGATGAAAAATGCTATCACATAACGCTCGATTGGTGGCTGGAGGTCCGTCGCCTGCTTGAACGCCGTAACCTCATTATCCGGAGGGGAACATGATGTCTCTTTCCAGGCTGGCAAGAATTGCAGGAGCGGTAATGGCAGGTGCGTTGTTTCTCCAAAGCGGGGACGCATTGGCACAAGCTGCATCTGCGCCTTCCGATTTATCCGGTATCGCAGAGATAATTCGCTGGAGCGGCGTATTTGCCTCGATCCTCTGGATCGCTGGAGCGTGGCTTATACTGCGGGTTGCCGGACGTTTTGTCGAAGCATTTGGCGGGGAGTTCTCCTCGCGTCGGCTTACGCTGCAAAAGGTCTACACCGTTCTCCAATTCGTGATTTACGTGGTTTCGACAATTGCGGTCATATTCATGTCGTTCCGCATCGACGACACTACAATGGCTTTGGTAGGTGGTTCGTTGGCAGTAGCAGTCGGCTTTGCCACAAAAGACCTTGTGGCTTCCTATATTGCGGGCCTCATCATTATGCTCGACCACCCGTTCCAGGTTGGCGACAGGGTCAAATTCGCGGGAGAGTACGGAGATATAGTGGCCATCGGGCTTCGATCTGTTCGGATGCGCACATTGGATGACAACATCGTCACCATCCCTAACAGCAAATTTCTGACCGATATTACGGCATCGGGAAACTCAGGTCAGCTCGATATGCAAGTTGTGATCGATTTCCTGATCGAACCAAGCCAAGATGCTGAAGAAGCACGAACGATAGTTACCGAGGCTGCGCTCTCAAGTCAGTTTATCTTCCTGCCCAAGCCCGTCGTCGTGCTGGTGAGTCAATGGCAGGATGGCTTACTGATCGCAGTACGTCTGCGACTAAAAGCCTATGTACTGGACACTCGCTACGAGAAAGAATTTGAGTCCGATGTTAGCATCCGGGTCCTCAAGGCCTTCCAGCAACGCGGGATCCTGGTGCCCTCGAGTATAGTCAGGTCTTAGAAGATCGACTGAACGAGTTCGCAAAAGGGGCGATGCATATCGTCGTAGCGCGATCTTTGGTTCTGATAGACTGGTTGGCTGAACCGGAGTTTGGGTCCTACTTGGGTCGCTTTTCGTAGGGAAGGGTGGCTTCCTGCTATCGAAGGATCGACCCAAGATGAGCAGTCTGTCGGTTGCGGAAGGGCTATTGATCTGGGCATCTGGGTGACTCAATAGTCGCGGCTCGCAATAAGCCGCTTTGCGCAGGGGTGCAGTTAATGAACTTTACCGGTGTGGGACTTGCAAAGGCTTCGTGTCTTGCCGCAGCAGCGTTCACGGCGTCCGCCGCATACGCGCAGTCACCCGTTGGTGATGCAAGCACTCCGATCGCTGACCCAACAACCAATTCTGATTTCAGCAGCGCCATGCCGTTGGAATCTATCGACCATTATGCAGCTAATCTGGTCGACTCAGATCAACCGGATGGTATGATCACTGATCAATTCACGGCGAGAGATGGTCATGATCGACCCTCTTCGGGCGCAGACGCAGCAGGGCTGGTTCCTGAGGGACGTGACTTCACATTCATCGTGGCTCCATATGTCTGGATTCCCACCGTTACGGGCGACATTGAACTTGGCGCCCAGGGCATACCGCTAAACCTCAACGCAGGCGACCTACTCGACGTTTTCGAGTTTGGTGGGCTTATCCTAGGAGAGGTCCGGCACAAATCTGGCTGGGGTGTTTCTGTCGATCACATCTTTGCCGATCTCGGAACAGGGTTCGACATACTGATCGGTGACGTCGATGCCAGTATCGACGCGGCCATTACCGAAGTAGCGGTTATCCGTAGGATCGAGAGCGGAAGGGATTCCTTCGAACCTTACGCAGGTATCAGGCATTGGAACGCAGATGTAACCGCTGAAATCCAATCGTTCTTTTTCAATGGCACCGTCGAAGTTGGCGACAACTGGACAGATCCCATCGTTGGTTTGCGCTATCTTCACCCGATGGCGGAGCGCTGGCGGCTTATCGCGCAGGGGGACATTGGTGGTTTTGGCGCGGGATCGAAATTCAGCTGGAATGCGGCGGCAGGCGCGTCCTACGCACTTTCGAGGCGATCTCAGTTCCAGATCGTCTATCGCGTGCTTAGCGTCGACCGTGAGAGTCCGGCGATAGGCGGTGGATCACCGGTTGATCTGGACCTGAGTATCTCTGGCCCATTGATCGGTTTCGCGTATCAATTCTAAGTGGCGGCACCGCCCGCTAAAATATCTTCCTGAGGTTCAGCGAAAGGCCGAACTGGCGCTCTGAATCGAGAAAGGATGTTCCCACGCGGCCGGACAGGGCGATTGAGCGGGACAGCATCGAACCATATTCTACCTCGAGGTCGACCGTCTCGGCTTTGAGGCCCTTGTGTGACTTGGAGTACTTGATGTCGCCAAGCGTCCAGGTCGCGTTGGTAAACAGTCTCGCAAAAAGAACCCTTACTTCGCTGCGGTTGATGTTCCCCCGATCATCCTCACCTGCAATCGAGAAATAATGCTTGTAACCTCCGAAAGCGAAGGTCTGCTGGTTGAAGGCATAGACCGCGCCAATCACCGGATTGACCTGCAATTTCCCGCTTCCAATAACGTCGTTGGTGGCAGTCGGCACCACGAACTCAACGGCAGATAGCAGTGAGACGGACCCGAAAGTGTTGACGTTGCGGGCCCGCAAATTGAGATCGCCAATTCCGGCTTCGTTGAATGTACTTCCAGCCGGGCTCTCGAGCGGACGTTCGATATTGCGAACAAGCAGCGTAGGATCGCCACCGGTGGCCGCAGGCGGCACGCGCCCGCGCAGGTTTGTTACCGGCAGTTCGATGTTGGCACCCCAGTGTTGATCAAAGGCGATGTCGTATTTCAACGCCATAGTCGTCACGCTGATTCCGTCGCTGAGGTTGTCATGCTTTATGATGACCTCAGCCTTTGTGATGTTGTCCTTGGGGTTCACTCCGGGGGCGGTTCCGGATAATTCGTTATCGCCACTCTCAACAGACCAGTCTGCGTCTGCCGTCTCCTGCGCTGTTGAAGATGCATGTGCAACCAATAGCATAGCGCCAAGTATGAAGACGAAAGGTTTTAGGGGCGGATGAGCGTTCATGACTGCGCGTTGCCTCGTTGCCAGATACACTGGGAGGATCTCGACAAGGCTAGAACTAGGCCGGAGCCTGTCCTTTCAAGTGCACGTCCTGCTGCGGATACGGCATGGAAAGCCCTTCGCGTTCGAAAGCTTCTTTCACGCGACGCGTAAGGTCGGTCTTTACATCCCAGTAATCCTCGGCCTTCACCCACGGGCGACAAACAAAGTCCACTGAACTCGCTGCCAAATCTGTCGCGCGAATGTCTGCGGCCGGTTCACTCAGCACTTTCGAGTGATTGGCAACCTCTTGTGTGATGACGTCGAGAACATCTTGGATCGGATCATCATAGGATGCGCTGAACACGAGATCTACCCGCCGGGTATCGCTAGCCGTGGCATTGACGATCACGTTGCCCCAGACATTCTTGTTGGGGACGACGATGATCTTATTGTCCGGCGTAGCAATCGTTGTGCCCACGATGCTCACGTTCTTGACGGTTCCGCCGACACCACCAACCTCGATGAAGTCGCCTTCATCGAAAGGTTGATTGATCATGATCATGAGTCCGCTGGCGAGGTTGCCCAATGTGTCCTGAAAGGCGAATGCCAGAATGAAGGATGCACCGCCGATCACCGCGAAGAGAGGCGTAATGTCGACATTTACCGATGACAACACGACCACGAGGCCAACCAGAATAAATATCCAGAAAATCGCTCCGACAATGAACCCTTGGAGCAACTTCGAGATATTGGTGAAACGTTTGATCCACATCCGCGCGAAACCACGCACAAAGCGGGCTGCAAGTACGATTCCGGCCAATGCCAGCACCGCAATCAAAACACTTTGTAGGACCGCTAATCCTCCATCCCTGCGCCCCAGCCAGACAAAGAATGAGCCGACAAGTGCCCGTGTGCTGGCAAGGGCTGTTTCCTCGTAGAGAATGCTGCTCCGATAGGCCTTGAGCTCCGCAACCAAGGCTTCGTCACCGCCCTTTCGCTCTAGCGACTCCAGAGCGAGGGTAAACCTCTCCAGAAGCCGGGCTCGCTCCTCAACAAGCTCGACAATCCTTGCGATTCTGGGATCGTCACCTTCTTGAGGGTTGCGAGCTCGCTCGGCCTGCAATTCGGCAATCTCGCGCGTTTTCGATCTTACCGTATCAAACCAGGTGCGGCTTACGTCTTCCAGCTCGCTTTTCGTGAGCGGCACCAAAAGGTGCGACAGTTCCGCAGTCGAAATCTGCGGTGAAGTAACTCGACCATCGGCTGCGTCTTCGATAGATGTGGCTTCCTCAGCAGGTGAAACTTCATCGGCGGTCGCAGCATTCGTTTCCTGTGCATCCTGTGCCGCGCTCGGGCTGGCCTGAGCGAGCACGAGAGGTGTCAACAAGATTAAGAAGAGGGACCGTATCTTACTCGATGCGCTGAAATGATCGATCAAGGTCTACTCCTTCGACATCAAGTATTCCGCAACTGCCTGGTAGGCAGGCAGCGAAGTCGGATCGATGCGTCCGTTTGCAGCAGTAGGGAAAGACGCGAACCTGACCAGAACCATCTCTGCTGTCGGATCGACGTAAATCGTTTGCCCATGAACCCCGCGAGCAGCATAGGCTCCGTGCTCATTATGGAAGACCCACCATTGGCTGGTATAACTGCCGTTTGCTATCGTCGGAAAACCTGCAAACTTAGATTGATCCCCACCTTGCCGAATGCGTTTCGCTACGTCCGCCGGGAACAGCCTTTCGCCGTTGATAACACCTTCATTGAGCATCAACTGGCCAAGCCGCCCAAGATCGCGAAGTCCAGCAGTCAGGCCGCCACCGGCGAAAGGCACGCCTTTGCCATCTACGGTTTGATAGGCCGACTGTTCAGCCCCCATCGGCTTCCAAAAGCGTTCTGAGGCCAGCTCGGTCACTGACTTGCCGGTAACGCGGGTGATGATCCAGCCCAACATGTCGGAATTGATCGTCTTGTAGTGAAATTCATCTCCGTGCCGTCCTTCAGGCTGGACCTGCTGGAGATACTCCCAGTAACCGTCAGGTCCTGAATAACCTTCGGGTTTTGGAAGCGGGCTTGCCGCGCGAGAATATACCCAGATGTCGGCATTGGGATCGGCGTAGTTCTCGGAATATTTGACCCCCGTGGTCATATCCATGACTTCCCGCACGGTTGCAGACGCGAAGGCAGAACTGCCGATTTCGGGAATGATGTCGCGCACAAGCTTGGTTTCGTCGAGCTTTCCTTCGGTAACCAGTATCTGCGCCAACAGGCCTGTTACTGACTTTGTCATCGACATGGCTGCGTGCTTGCCGTCTTCCTTCAAGCAACCGAAATACCGCTCGTAGACGACCTTGCCTTTGTGCATGATCAACATGCCGTCGGTGTAGTTCGCGTATAGCGATTCCTCCCAGGTCATCGGTTCCGAACTGTTCATGGGCATGAATGTCAGCGCATCGATTGCCTGACGTGCATCCGCGAATTCAGCCGGCGCAAGGTAAGGCAGCGACGTAGGCGCATCGAGCCCACGGCTGATTTCCTCGGTCGGCAGAAACTCGCGCAAATGGCACACCGACCAGCGCAACCTTGGAAAGCTGAAGTAGACCGAGTCCGGCTGCGTTATGATCTTGTCCGGCGGCGGAGGTGAACCCTGCATCCACCCCATCACACGTGGATCGGAATCCTGCGCCGATAGCGGGGCCTGCTGCTGTTGGGCAGCAGCTGAACAGGTCATGCCCGCCGCTACGGCCAAAGACAGGCCAAGCTTCGGAAGTGCGGAAATGAAATGCATGGTTCTACTCCTAAGAAGATGGCTTTAGTCGTCGTCAGTAACCGCTGCGATTATGCCAACCACGGCTGCTCCGACGAGTGCGCCTTTAAGTACATCGGCTCCGTCATTGTCGCGTCGCGCGTAGTAGCGCCGCAGGTAGTCATTTCTGTTCCAGTAACGTCCATCGCGCCACCAACGGCCGTTGCCGCGATAGAAGCGATCATAATAGTCTTCGCGTATCTCGCGCATGACCTCACGCCTAGCTTCTCTGCGTTCCCGGGCGACTTCGCGATTGGCTTCACGATATTCGCGCTCGGCACACTTTCTGGTCTTGCAGCTAAGAATTTCTCTTGCCGCTTCACGCCTTTCGCGCGCCACTTCACGATTTCCTTCGCGAATCTCGCGACGCACTTCCCAGCTTTGGGCCTGCACTTCGGTCGGGATTGCCGTAAAGACGACTGTTGCTGCGAGTACGGCTAGGATTTTGCTGTACATCGGTCAGCTCCCTTCCACAGCACTGCGAAACTTGTTGGAGCGCGATTCATACTGCTTCAGAATTTCTGCGCAGTTTTCCACCTCAACTGCCACACTGGTGCCGTAGCCAAACGCAGCAGAGAACAAGAAGGCGCGATCGACCCCCAGCAGACGGGTGATTGCTGCATTCATTTCCATTACGTCGCGCTCGAACGCCATTTGCTGATCTTCGGCAACGCAGCCGCGAGAAAGCCCGGCGATATATCCGAAATTCTTGAGGCCATTGTCGACCTGCTCTTCCTGGCTGATTTGCGCCTCGCCTTCCGAACTCTGCGATGCAGCTGGCGAAACAGCGACCAAACTCATGGTGATCCCGGCTGCGATAATCCCACGTCTAAAAAGTTGAACCATGCCAGTCATCCTTTCCCTCTACGTTGTGTTCTCGAAGCGTTCACCAGGCCGCCAGATGGGCCGAGGAGAAGCTTAGTAATTTACTACGATATTGACGAACCCGCCGGTCCAAGCCGGTGCAGATCCGCCGACAGCATTCTTGATCCCGTCTCCGGGAAACGAAACACTGAAGCCACCGGTCAGAAAAATGTTGGGCGTAAGCACCCGTGTATACTCAAGGAACACATCGTCTGAGAGGTGCGGATCGGTAACGCCAGCCACAACGCTGCCCAGATCTTCGGTGAGATCAAGTCTCGTTGCCTGTCCGAACTGAATGGGGCTGCGCAGCTCGTTCACTCGGATATGCGCAGTCCTGAGTGTGACAAAATCCTGCCGGCTAGGCATCAGCTTAAAGGTCAGCTGATGCGACTGGACATTGGAATTGATGAAAACGAGTGCCGATTTCGAGCCGGTAGCCCAGCTTGCCGGTGAGCCTTCGTAATTCAATGGGTCAAAACGTTCCAACTCCGGAGTGTTCGGGTCATCGCCTGAGAAGGTTTGATAGGTGTAGAAAACTTCGGGGCGCCAGGGCTTGTTGTTCCATACGTGACCAACCTGCACCCGTCCGGCCCAAGCGTCCAGATCAATCCTGCTATTCCACTGATGGGCACCATCCAGCGCGACATAGAAACCGGGCATAGCCTCTTTGAGCGGGTGCACCCGGCCGTAAAATGAAAGCGAATTCAGTCCATCACGCCCCCCATCAAGAAAGACGGGTGGCCCCAAACCACCGGCCCCGGCCTGCGGGTACGGCGCACCCGATTGCAGGACATTCACATATGACAAGCCGGCGAAGTTCTGGTCCCAATCGAAGCGAATATCGCCGCCGGCCATCTCCGTCTTGGTATTATTTGAGCTCAACTCGTTCGGGTCGATGAAAAAGGCGCGCGCGGTTAGCCGGTCAATGGTCAACTTGGCGATGGCCGTTTGTTCCCATGCCTTTCTTGGACCCAATTTGACTGCTCCACGCTCGAACCCGTTCGAGGCGCCGTTGGCGATCTGCATTCCTGTGCCGAGTTTGAGTTCCTGCGCCCCAATAGAAATATCCAACTCGCCGGTTTCTTTCGACCCGGTCTTTACTCCTAGAAAGGCCTCTTCGATTGTTACCCGGCCCGTGTCCCCTTGCCCTAAGCCGTCCTGGCCTGTCGTCATCGATGCTACGAAAGAAGCACCACCGTAAACTCGCGTACCTTCAGAAATGTAGGATGTCATTTCAACGCCTGGTTTCATGTAGGCTTCAATCCATTGCGTGTCCGAGTTGAAGTCGGCAGTCGGTGCGAAAGTTTCCGCCAGATTCCAGAACAGGTTTTCTTCAGCTACTGCATTGATTCCGCCCTCAAGAGTGAAGCGAAATTCGACTTCTTCTGGCCCGGCTTGCTGCTCAGGCGAAGCATCTTGGGCAATAGCTGTTCCGGAGCACATCAAGGCCATCGCGGCCGAACTCACAAGAAGACATCTCAATCTGCCCGGCTTTCCAAGGCATGAAGAGGGCGTGGACATCATTTCGCAGCGTGTGGAAGTCACCAAAACATCTCCAGCATCGCGACCGGGTAGATTCTGTTTTCTTTCAGGTTTCGCGTTAATAACACTCGTGTAAAGGTTGTGGATGCCCAAAATGGGCAGTAACTTTTCTCTCACATGATGGGGGCAATCTTTTATGAAATTCGCTGCAGAAAACTTCGGAAAGATTTGGCCTGTCCATGTGGATGGTTTCATCCGTCTTCTATCGAGCTTGCGTGCAGCATTTGACGGTGATCTGGATTCGGTGCTGATACTGGCGGTGGTTGGCTCGGCTGTCTTGCCGAGACACAAGATGCCGACTGACATTACCTATAAGCAGTTCCTTGCCGGCGAAGCCCGGCGAGAGCTTACGACCCCTTTGAACACGCATTCCATTGCTCAAATCACCGGCATCCCGCGCGAAACTGTGCGCCGCAAAATCTCGCGATTGCAAGCGAAAGGCTGGGTGGTCAGGAATTCCGACGGGCATTGGTCCGTTGGTGATGATGCTCGCAGAGATCTTGAACCGATGACCGATCATTCTCTAGAGTATCTCTCGACATTGGCAGAGGTGATCCGAAGAACTGGCTAATCCCTGATTATGAAGTGGAGAGTAGACACTAAACAATCGGGTTCGTTTGTAATTTAGAGAAACTCGATTTTGGCGAATGCCAGTTCTATTTCGAACGTGAAAATCAACAGTTGGGAGGGCAATATTTGCGTGGCATTTCGCTAGATCTGGGTCTGCTGGAGCGCGGTCTATTGTATCGCCGTTCCGACTCTCTATTGCGATTCAAGCGCTCACGTGTTTCAATTTGGGAGTGCGAATCGCGACGAGCAGAAGCTGCACGCCGCCCTGCGTAATCTTTCTCCGGGCCTGGTTTGAAAGTCAGCCCTATGGCTCGTCCCTCGTCATCAAAATGCATCCTCGCTTGATGCAATATGTTGTCAGCGTCCCAGAATTTGATGCTTCGAGCTCCGTTTGAGCCACCGATGCTAACCGAGTATTCGCTTCCTTCCAGTCTTGCCAGACGCTCGTTCTCGTACTGTGAAAAAATCAGGTATCCGGAAAGCGTGTAGTCGTCGCCTTTCGCGACTGCTTCCGCAAAGCGATTTGCAAACTTTGATTTAGGTTCTTGGCTCTTGCCTTCGGTAGCCTTGGATGATGGCCGAAGGTCTTCCAAAGTCGGGTTAATAGCAAAACCAACCAGCTCTGACTTCTGATTGAATAGCCACGAGGTCGCGATGGAATAGCCTGAATAGGAAGTGTCTTCTCCACAATGCCAACTAAATTCCATCAACCAGAGGCCTTGCGGTGACTTTCTTTGGGGGGTGCATCCTACAAGTTTCGAAATCTCGGCAATTTGCGAGGAACTAAGTTCGACTTCGTCGGAAAATCGAGAGTCAAACTGACCTTGTTTAATCGCTTCAACAATTGATGCTGTTTGTGTTTCTATTGGGGGTAAATCTTCCGCGTACAGGGCGGAAGTTACACTGAGTGCAAAGATACAAATAAGTGGACGGAACAATGGACGCTCCCTCAAACTCCACGACCCTAAGTGGCACTACTCACATAAGATCTCGCTGGTGTCAAAATGGGCGGCTACACCGGAAACGTCCGCAACCGGCTCGAAAGCAGATTTTGACTATATGGTTCGCGACCAACATACTATTCTGCCGTCTAGGAGATGTCATGCCAACCCAAGGCAAAAAACCATGGTTCCCTGTGAAGCGATATGGATACGGGGTAGGTTTCCCCATCGCTTGGGAGGGATGGTTAGTATTAGGTCTATACGTGGCTGCCATGATCTTATCCGGATCGCTACTTCCGACCTTGGCTTTCGTAATTGCGGCGATCCAGCTGACTGCGGCCGTTATTATCATCAGCTACCTTAGGTCTGATGGTGAATGGCGCTATCGCAACGGCGAATAGGCCCGTCGGTGTGCAATGTCTGCAACTGGGTCGTTAGCAGACAGTCCGCCCGCCTAACCCCTGTGATTGTCGAGCTCATCTCCGGTCAGCGTCACGACATGCAGAAGGTTTGTCGCGCCAGGCGTTCCGAAAGGCACACCAGCCAGCGCGATCAGCTTGCTGCCTGCCTTGCCGAAGCCATGACGCAGCGCCATCCGCTTACCCTTGGCGATCATCTCTTCAAAGCTGCCGATGTCCTTGGTTGCCACGGCATGCGCACCCCATAGCAAAGCAACGCGCCGCGCTGTCTTCATTGACGGGGTCAGAACCAACATCGGCGTATCCGGTCGTTCGCGCGCCACGCGCCGCGCGGTTGATCCGGAAGCAGTAAACACCGTGATCGCGCTGATCGCCACGGTATCGGCGATGGTCATACAGCTATGCGCCAACGCGTCAGAGGTGGTGGCGTCGGGCGGCGTATCAAGGAAACGTACGCGTGCACGATAGTCCTCGCTACGCTCGACTTGTTCGGCGATCTTGTCCATCATGGCGACTGCTTCCTCCGGCCAATCACCTGCTGCCGTTTCTGCTGAGAGCATCACCGCATCTGCGCCATCGTAGACCGCGTTTGCTACGTCAGACACTTCAGCGCGGGTGGGTGTGGGGCTCTCGATCATGCTTTCGAGCATTTGGGTCGCGACGATCACCGGCTTGCCCGCAGTTCGGGTTGCGTTGACGATCTTCTTCTGCAGCGGCGGAACCTCTTGCGGTTCCAGTTCAACGCCTAAGTCTCCTCGTGCTACCATGATGCCGTCTGACATCTCGATAATCTCAGAAAGACGCCGGACCGCCATCGGCTTTTCGATTTTGGCGCATAGCGCACCATAGCCGCCCATCAGCTTACGGGCTTCGGCAAGGTCTTCGGGTCGCTGGACAAAACTAAGTCCGATCCAGTCGACATTCTGCTTGATCGCAAAGGCCAGGTCCTTGCGATCCTTCTCTGTCAGCGCCGGGATAGGAACTTCGGCGTCGGGCACATTCACACCCTTGCGATCAGAAATCACGCCGCCAACTTCCGCCGAACACAGGATTTTGTCTGCGCTGGCCTCAAGCACTCGCAAGCGGATCTTGCCGTCATTGATGAGCAGTCGCTGCCCCTTTTCCAAGATGCCGAACAGCTCAGGGTGCGGTAGGCACACCCGTGTCTCGTCGCCTGGTTCGGGATCGCGATCAAGCGTGAAATGGCCCGAATGGCGAATGACCGCTTGGCCATCCTTGAACGTGCCTACACGCAGCTTAGGACCTTGCAGATCGGCTAGAATTGCAATCGGTCGGTTGAATTCCTTTTCCAGCGCGCGAATGCCCTTGATCGTCGCGGCATGATCGGCATGTTCGCCATGGCTCATGTTGACACGAAACGCGTCGGCCCCGGCTTTCAGCAAGCGCCGCAGAACCTCAGGGTCGCGGCTGGCTGGACCAATCGTTGCAAGAATTTTGACTTTACGGCTTCGCGGGTCGAGCCGACTGAGTGCGGTGCGTGACATGAAACAATGCTATGACACAGTTGTGTTTCAACTCAAGGAATAGTCTCAAAGGATACCAATTGATGGATACGAATTCAGAGAATGCGGTCGAACGGCTGGATGATGCGATTGCAGCGGCGGCATTTCGCCGACTGGTGCGCCATTTGCAGCACCGCCACGATGCGCAGAATATCGAGCTTATGGGGCTTGCGGGATTTTGCCGCAATTGCCTCGCTGACTGGATCCGCGATTCTGGCTTCGATGGTGACAAAGCTGCGGCGCGGGAATTGATCCACGGCATGCCGATGGAAGAGTGGAAGGCAACGCGGCAGAAGCCTGCTACCGAAGAGCAATTGGCTGCGATGGAAGCAAGTATCGCGAAAAATCGCGTGGATTGATCACTTGCCCGGTTCACGCGGCAGGTCTTGCTGGCTATCGCGGGGCCAAACCGATTCTCATTCCAACGGAGACCTGACCAGATGGCTGAAGCCACCGACGACCGCCTGCGCCTTTTGATCGAGCGCATCGAACGCCTAGAAGAGGAGAAGAAAGGCATCGCTGACGATATTCGCGATGTTTATGCTGAGGCCAAGGCGGTCGGTTATGATACCAAGATCATGCGCCAGATCGTGCGTCTGCGCAAAATGAAGCCTGATGATCGCGCAGAAATGGAGACCGTGCTGGAAACCTACAAGGCTGCGCTGGGGCTTGGTTGATTTTCCCGGTTCGCGTATTATCTAAGTAATACAGCAAGCAAGGAGATTAGCATGGCCGGTCCGTGGAAAGATGCGCGCGGAGTGATCGTAACGACTACACCGACAATCGAGGGGCGGCCGATCCAGGAATATTGCGGGATTGTGGTTGGTGAAGTGATTGTTGGTGCGAACCTGTTCCGCGATCTGTTTGCCAATATCCGCGACATCGTAGGCGGTCGCTCTGGCAGTTACGAGCGCATTCTGGCCGACGCCCGCAATCAGGCAATCGAAGAACTGCAGGCGGAAGCCGCCAGCCGCGGCGGCAACGCGGTGGTGGGCATCGACCTCGATTACGAAGTGATTGGCGACACTGGCTCGATGCTGATGGTGTCTGCCAGCGGAACCGCAGTAAAGGTCTGACGTGAGGTATGGGGGCTGAGCGCGCGGAATTTGTTGCCAGCGACGGTCTGAAGCTAGTCGGAGACGTCAGCGGACCGGAGGGCGCGCCGCTGGTTCTGCTGATGCATGGCGGCGGGCAGACCCGGCACAGTTGGGCTGAGGCAATGCGCGCGTTGGTCGCTGCGGGTTATCGGGTCGTGAATCTTGATGCGCGCGGGCATGGGGAAAGCGAATGGTCGCCAACCGGAGCCTATGCCATATTTGACCGGATCAAAGACATCCATGCGGTTATCGATGACTGCGACGTGCCGTTCGCGTTGGTTGGCGCGTCCATGGGCGGGCTCACATCAATTCACGCTGCTGGCGAAGGGCTATCCCCATCAGCAATAATTCTGGTTGATATCGTCCCGGATATGGAACCCAAGGGTGTCGAACGGATCGTCAGCTTCATGAATGCACATCATGGTGGCTTCGCCTCGTTGGATGAAGCAGCCGATGCCGTTGCAGCCTACTATCCCGAACGTCCGCGCCCAAAAGATCCGAGTGGACTAATGAAGAATTTGCGCCGCCGCGATGACGGGCGGCTGTATTGGCACTGGGATCCGGTAATGTTCGGCGTCGAGGACCCAAGCCAGTTTCGCGAGCCGCTGCAACGGTCGACGAACAAGCTAGGGCAGCGCCCAGAAGTTCCTGTACTGGTTGTACGCGGCAAGTTGAGCGACATTGTTTCAGACGAGAGCATTGCGGCGTTCCGCGCGAAGGTGCCGCACGCTGAAACTGTCGATGTCAGCGATGCCGGTCATATGGTGGCGGGTGACAAGAATGATGCATTTAATGCCGCTGTAGCCGGGTTTCTGACGCAGCATCTACCGCTTTAACTTGCGAACGTTGCTTTGCTCGCGATCAACACAATCGTGATAATCAGTCCGTTATGGATCATATGGAGCGCGATGGCGCTCCACAACCCATAGTTCACTCGCAGATAACACAGCAGCATGCCCAATATGAACTGCGGTAGAACCAGCGGTAGCAAGCTTACCCAGTTGCTTTCGTTGAAGTTGAACAAGTGGATAGAGGCAAATGCCAGAGTGCTAAGCCAGAACATCGCCGGAAAGATCGTTCGAAACCAGTTCATTGGTGGACGCTTCCATAGGATTGCTGCCATAATGAATGTCAGCAAGATACCGCCAATCATTGCGAAGCCGACGTAGGTCGTAGCGGTTTCCCCAGTATGGTTTACTCCCAGTATCGCCGCGAGGACTCCCGCGGCGAGGATGATCGGGAATGCAACGAGATAGCGTGGGCGGCCTGACAGCCAGCTGCGAAAAAACAGCTCTTCGGATACGGGAGCAATGACAATCACAGTCAATATGATCGATGGAGTGATTTCTATACCCGCCAGCGCAGTCTCTGGAATATCGACACCGATCGCCATCACGATACCAGCGATGATCAACAGCGCGCCCATAGCTGTAAGATCGAGCGTTAGCATGCGCGATATCGCGATTGCGCCAATTTTGAAGTCCGCAGATTGCCGGACAGGCAACTGGGGCTTTTGCAGAAAGCCGAGAAAACTGCCCCATTCTGCGCGCATTGTTTGCGGTGACGGAAGGCTTGTAGATTCACCTGTCATGCGGCTATTGCGACCCCTGATTCCAATCATTCAAATTCGGAAAAATGACATCCCATGGCAGGCCATTCCAAATTCAAGAACATCATGCACCGCAAGGGCGCACAGGACAAGAAGCGCTCTAACCTGTTTTCCAAACTCAGCCGCGAAATAACAGTGGCGGCGAAAATGGGCGCGCCCGATCCGGACATGAACCCGCGCCTGCGCCTGGCGATCAACAACGCCAAGGCGCAGTCGATGCCGAAGGACAATATCCAGCGCGCAATCGACAAGGCATCGGGCGGCGACGAGGACAATTACGAGGAAGTCCGCTACGAAGGCTATGGCCCAGGCGGCAGCGCGATCATCGTCGAAGCGCTGACCGACAATCGCAACCGCACCGCCACCAATGTGCGGACATGCTTCTCCAAGAACGGCGGCAATCTGGGCACTGAGGGTTCTGTTGCTCATGGCTTTGAACGGCTGGGCTATATCGAATACGGACCGGACGCGGGCGACGAAGAAAAGGTGCTCGAAGCCGCAATGGAAGCTGGCGCGGAAGATATCGCTTCTTCCGAAGACGGCCATGAAATCTGGACCGCAGCCGAGGACCTGCACGAAGTTTCGTCCAGCCTCGAAAGAGCGCTCGGCGAAGCCAAGGAAGTCAAGTTGGCGTGGAAGCCCAACCTGACTGTCGAGCTCGACGAAGGCAATGCGGGTACGCTGCTGAAGCTGATCGACGCGCTCGACGACGATGATGATGTCCAGACCGTTTGGGGCAATTACGAGATCAGCGATGAAGTTATGGCGAAACTGGACTCCTGATCGGCGCTCGTGACGCTTATTCTCGGCCTTGATCCCTCGCTCAGTTGTACCGGCTGGGGCGTGATCCGAACGGAGGGGTCCAGGATTGTTCACGTCGCGAATGGTCAGATCGCCACTCTGCCTAAAGAGCAATTAGCCTTACGCTTGGCCGCGTTGCAGCAAGGTCTGCGTGAAGTTATCGAACAGCACCGCCCCGATCGAGCGGCTTGCGAGGAAGTTTTCGTCAACAAGAACGCGCAATCAACACTAAAGCTGGCACAGGCAAGGGGCGCAATTCTGGCTACGTGTGGCATAGCAGGACTTGCTGTGAACGAGCATGCGGCGCGGCTCGTTAAGAAATCAGTCGTTGGCAATGGCGGCGCGGACAAGGTTCAGGTTCAGGCCATGCTGAAGGTGCTTTTGCCAGGCGCTCAAATTTCAGGTGCGGATGCTGCCGATGCTCTCGCGGTCGCGATCGCTGATGCGCACCTCCATCGTGCAGTCTAAAGGTTAACCTTGCTCCATTTCTACGGCATTCCCAATTGCGATACCGTCAAGAAGGCGCGCAAATGGCTCGATACGAAAGGCATCGAATATGCTTTCCATGACTACAAGAAAGAAGGGGTCGATCCCGCGAAGCTGGCCAAATGGATTGAGGCGCATGGTGTGGATGTAGTGCTCAACCGGCGCGGGACGACCTTCCGCAAGCTGCCCGATGTGGAGAAGGCTGATATCGATGCTGCAAAAGCTGTCACACTGCTGGAACAAGATCCCAGCATGATTAAGCGGCCCGTAGTTGAACACGCGGGTGGCATTCTGGTCGGATTCAAGGAGAGCGAGTGGGAAGCGGCGCTTTGAACAGCGTTGGAGTGGTCAGCGCGTCAGAACGCGTCAGAGCCCCAATCGCCGCGTTCGTCTTGCTTGCGCGGCGACATCGCGCCAGCCTGCTTGTCAGCCGCCGCAATGATGTCGTCTTTCGCACCCATCACGTCATAGCCGGCCCCATAGAGGCCAATCACGACGATAAGTGTCGCCAGGAGTAGCTTCTTGAACATGGTTCAGAGGAATACCGTGAAACTGCCTAACCAAGGGTTAAGAAGCCTGATTCTGGCCATGTTTGGCGCGGTTACGCTGGCATTTGGTTCAGCTTCGCCTGCCATCGCACAGAAGAACGAGATGCTGATCATTGCCCATCGAGGGGCAAGCGCAGAGCGGCCCGAACACACATTGGCGGCCTATGAACTCGCGATTGATCAGGGTGCAGACTACATCGAACCCGATCTGGTGGTGACGAAAGATCTTAAGCTGATTTCGCGTCACGAGAACGAGCTGTCTGGCACTACAGACGTTGCCAGCCGAGAAGAGTTTGAGGATCGCCGCCGCGATAAGATGATTGACGGCCAACGGGTCGCCGGCTGGTTCGCGGAAGATTTCACTTTGGCCGAAATCCGTACACTACGCGCGAAGGAACGTATTCCGCGTATCCGCCCTGCCAATGCGCGCTTCAATGGTCTCTATCAAGTGCCCACATTGGAAGAGATTGTGCGGCTTGTACGTGCAAAGGAAGAAGAAACCGGACGCAGGATCGGTCTGTACCCCGAGCTCAAACATCCCAATTTTCTGCTTCAGGAAGCGGGGATCGACATGGTTGACCTGCTGCTAAAGGAATTGCGCGATCTGGGCGTGAATGAAGTTGACCCGGTTTTCATCCAGAGCTTTGAAGTTGGCGTGCTTCAGCGGCTCGATCAGCGCAGCGATTTTAAACTGGTGCAGCTCGTGAAACCGGAAGACGGCCCGGCCGATGAGCCGAATATGTACTATGCGGATATGGTGACCCCTTCAGGTCTGGAGGCGGTCGCGGAATATGCGGATGTGATCGGCGCGAGCATCCAAATGTTGTTCGGCCCCGATGGTATTCCTCTTCCCTTGCCTGAAGATGCAAGGGCTGCGGGGCTGATGGTTCACGCTTGGACACTGAGACCTGAGAATGCTTTTCTGCCACTTGTTCTGAAAAGCAGTAACGATGACAGGGAGATCGGTGATGTGCTCGGCATGGTGAACCTGCTGAAAGTCCAGAATGTCGATGGTGTGTTTACAGACAGCCCAGGGCTGGTTCGGAGCGCTTTGAGTGAGCTCAGCTCTTCCACGCGATGAATGCGTAGTTGAGCGAAAGATCGTCTGACAGGTGGAGTCCCTTGCCCGGCCGCCATGTGATCCCGCGCTGATCGCCCATCGCCAGCCCCGCCTCTGCAAGCAGGTCGGACAGTTCGTCAGGTGTTACGAAGTCATTCCAGTCATGTGTGCCTCGCGGCACATACCCAACGCGCTCTGCGGCCTTGACCAGCAGCAAGCGGCTCGCAGCGGTGCGGTTAGGCGTTGACATAACAAGCAATCCGCCGGGTTTGAGGCTCGCAGCAAGCTGCGCAAGAAAAGCCGCCTTGTTGGCCACGTGCTCGATGACTTCGAAACAGGTAACGAGATCGAATGCGCCGAGGTTCAGGTTGGCAAGTTCGCCCGCCATATACCGGATATCGAGCCCCGAAGCTTCGGCATGTGCGCTTGCCACGCCGATATTCTCCGCCGAAGCGTCAACGCCGGTTACATCCGCGCCCAGCCGCGCCATCGGCTCGCACACCAGACCTGCACCACAACCCACGTCCAGCGTGCTCTTCCCATTCAGTGGTTTGGCTAAAGTGACATCCCCCCCCCAATGAGCATCGATTGCTTCGCGCAAGAACGCTAGGCGGACCGGATTGACCTGGTGCAGCGATGCCATTGGGCCTTTGGCATTCCACCATTCGCGCGCAAGCGAAGAGAAATGAGCGGCCTCTTCGGGACGGATTGTTGCCCCAAGTGAAGAATTGCTTTTTGCAGTTGATGTTGCATCACCCATGCTGCGCCCTTAACAGCGCAAGCTAACGGGCACCAGCCCGGGTGACAGGAGGCTTTGCTTGGCACGTATCGTGATGAAATTCGGCGGCACCTCTATGGCGGGGACCGAGCGCATTCGTCGCGTGGCAAATATTGTGCGTAAACAACAAGCCGCAGGTCACGAAGTGGCGGTCGTTGTGTCAGCGATGGCGGGCGAGACTGATCGGCTGGTGAACTTCTGCCGCGAGGCCAATGCGCTATATGATCCGGCGGAATACGATGTCGTTGTATCAAGCGGCGAGCAGGTTACGAGCGGTTTGCTGGCGCTGACGTTGCAGTCGATGGGTTGCAAGGCGCGTAGCTGGCTCGGTTGGCAATTGCCGGTCCACACGATTGAGGCTCACGCCAAGGCGCGGATCGAAGATATCGATTCGGATGCTTTGATTGCGTCGATGCAGGCAGGCGAGATCGCTGTCATCCCGGGGTTTCAAGGTGTCAGCAATGCCGGTCGCATCACCACGCTAGGTCGCGGGGGGTCAGACACATCTGCGGTTGCTGTGGCAGCTGCGGTGAAAGCGGATCGCTGCGACATTTATACCGATGTCGATGGCGTCTACACTACGGATCCCCGAATCGTAGCGAAGGCGCATAAGCAAAAAGCGGTTACATACGAAGAAATGCTGGAGCTTGCTTCGGTCGGGGCAAAGGTATTGCAGACCCGATCAGTCAGCCTGGCGATGAAAGAAGGGGTTCGGCTGCAAGTTCTCTCCAGTTTCCTTGGGGACGATGCCATTCCAGCCGACGAATTGCCGGGCACCATGATCGTGTCTGATGAAGAGATGAACCAGTTAGTGGAGAAGGGCGATATGGAACGCCAACTCGTTACAGGTATCGCGCATGACAAGAATGAAGCGAAGGTCATTCTGACGCGCGTGCCTGACAAGCCGGGCGCAGTCGCGCATATCTTCGAGCCACTGGCTGAAGCCTCTATCAATGTCGACATGATCATTCAGAACGTTGGACGTGATAAGGGTGAAACAGACGTAACCTTCACCGTGCCGCAAGCCGATCTCGCTCGCGCTCAGGCGCTGCTTGAAGACCGGCGCGAGGATATTGGTTTCAATCGTATCATCACTGACAGCCAGATCGCGAAGATCAGTGTTGTGGGCGTGGGAATGAAGAGCCATGCCGGCGTCGCTAGCAATATGTTCCGCGCACTGTCCGAACGCGGGATCAATATTCAGGCAATCTCAACCTCTGAAATCAAAGTGAGCGTTCTGATTGATGAAGACGAGACCGAACTGGCGGTGCGAGTTCTTCACACGGCCTATGGCCTAGACTCAAATGAGGAAGCTGCCTGATTACTGGATTGATTCCACGATCATTCCTAAAACGAAATCATTGCTTGGGCGCTGCCGATAATCTGCTGAGACGAGCTTGTTCCTGATTGTGCCGTCCGGCGCGAGCACCAGCACACTGGCACGCGGCACACCATGCGCGAAATGGTCTTCGCCATACTGGGGATCGCGCAGTCCCACTGCATCAATGAAAGCGCTTTCGGTATCGCTGAGCATGACGAATGGGCGCTCGAGGCCCTCTGAGAACTCCGCCAGTTTTTCAGGTTCATCGTATGAGAGGCTGGCCAGCGTATAGCCTTTGCCGGCCAGCTCTTCTCCTATATCTGCATGATCTGCCAGCTGGATTTTGCAGAAGGGGCACCAATCAGCAGAACGTACCATGACCAGAACGGTGCCGCTGGCCCCGGAAATGCTCTCAAGGGTAACGGTTTCCCCCTGTGCGTTCTTCAGCTCTTGGCGGATTGGCACCTGATCGCCGACAGATGTTCCAACCTCGATATGCTCAGGCGGGGAAAACGCCGGCCACAAATGCCAGGCTGCCAAACCGGCGAAAGCCAAAAGTACGATACCTGAGCCCCAGATTGCCTTGCGCATCATTGTCATCAATTTCTCCAGTCCACGGCGGACTTTCTTTCTCGTGTGTACCCATTCAGCAGCCAGTTGCACTTCAGGTCAACCGACAAGGCAATGCGTTTCAGCGCATATTGGTGCTGAAAGGCCGGGGAACTAACGGAAACTTAACGCTCAACGCTCCAGTCTTTGCGGGCAAAAGGAGCAAAACCATGTCAATTCGTGCCCACATGGACGAACTACTTGTCAGTGATGATCGGCGTAACGGCAACCGCATCCAACTCTATCTGGCGACGCGGGGATTATTGCCGGAGGGCAAGCAGGCCAATGTGGAGATTCATAACATTTCTGTGACCGGGCTGCTGCTGGAAACAAATTTGCCACTAAATACTGGTTCCCGCCTCGATGTGGATTTGCCCCATAGCGGGCCAACCGGCGCGAGGGTTGTTTGGGTCGGCGACGGCGTTTTTGGGTGTGCATTTGATCAGCCGATCAGCGAGGCAGAGCTAGGCGCAGTTCAACTCAAGTCCGAGGCCCCGCTACCGCCTACCATCGGTCAGACGCAGGCCGCGAACTCCAATGTCACTTTCGGCAAGAAGCTTGAGCAATTACGCAAGGCGCGTGGGCTAACTCTGGCCAATGTTGCCGACGCGCTGGATGTCTCAAAGCCCACTGTCTGGGCCTGGGAGAAGGGCAAGGCACGCCCGCTGGACGAGCGTTTTCCTGCGATTGCGGAGGCACTTGGTGTCGAGATTGATGAACTGGCAGCTTCGACTTTCACTAGAGGTTGGACTGCGGTCATCGAAGAAAGCCGAGACAGTATCGCCAGTGCGCTTGGCTTGAATAAGGATCAGGTGAAGATCATGCTTGATCTATAAGGCGCTAGGTATTCATACGAATAGAAATGCTATGATATTCCAATAATATGGTAAACAATCCTGAAATCGATTCGTATTTTAGGATGGTTATATTACGCAACTAACGATTGTACGAATAATCACCCGTGTAATGCGGGAAATAGGGGATTTTCGACGAATCGGGTTAGCTAACTCAAATCTGACTAGGGCGGATCACGGGGGTATGTCGCAAATCAGGGGCGCATAGCGATGTTCAGGGGTTTTTCTCTTCAGCATGGAGAGGTCTTGCAAGAGTTGTTGGCTGAGACAGCCGGAAGCCTGGTCATAAAAACCGATCAGAACGGTTTTATTGAGAATGCCAGTCCCGGTATTGAAGCTCTGGGCCTCAATCTCTCTGAAATGCTCTTTCGACCGCATTTGGCCGATCTTACCAGTGCCTGTCACGCTGAAGCCATCCGTGCTTATCATCAAGACGCTCTCGCAGGGGTATCTCCGATCAAGCGGCTGGAATTCCCGCTTGTCCTTGGGATGCAAGAACCAGTGTGGTTCGCGCTCAGTTTGCGCGTCATCTCCGATGGCAAGAAGGGCAATCGCGGAGCGTTGGGATTGCTGCAATCTGTCGATGGACAGCGTAGCCTGGAAGACGAATTGTCTAGTGCGGCAATGACCGATGCGACGACGGGGCTTGCGAATGGTAAGGCACTAAGAGCAATCCTTGGCCATTATCTGCGCAACCAAGTTGGCGGAGTCATCGCAGTGCTGGAACTGGATCGCTTCGCTGCGCTGAAGCTACGTTTTGGACATGGTATGGCCAATGAAATGCTTTGGGCGTTTGGGCGCTTCCTTGCGAACTTTTTTCCCGCTGATCGCATGCTGGCGCGGTATGAGGGACAGCGTTTCGCGGTTTTGATGCCCGAAATTGATGGCCAGGCGGCACTCGAACAGGTGATCGATGCATTGGAAACCTTCGAGCAGATCTCTTCGCAGTCGCAAAGAGCGGATATGCGCCTTACGGCATCAGCCGGGCTTGCCGAGCTCTTAGGCGGAACCAACATGGTTCTTTTGCAAGCCGAGCGTGCTCTTATAGTCGCAAGGGCACTGGGCGGCCATCGCGCCGAACTGCGCGCAGAGGTCCCGCATTGGGCGGCAAACTAGTAAGGCACAATCATCGCTTACAACTTGGACAGCTGAGTTGGCGGCGCTAGGGTCAGCAAATGGCCTTCACACACAAAATCATGCTGCTTGGTTCCGGGGAACTTGGCCGCGAATTCGCAATTTCCGCCAAACGGCTGGGAGCTCATGTCATCGCATGTGATGCGTATGAGAATGCCCCCGCCATGCAGGTTGCGGATGCTAGTGAGGTGTTCTCCATGCTTGATGGAGAGGCACTTCGAGCGATGCTTGAGAAGCACAAGCCTGACCTGATCGTCCCGGAGATTGAAGCGATCAGGACCGAGGTTCTAGGCGAACTTGAAGCAGAGGGTTTCAATGTCGTCCCTTCTGCGCGAGCCACGCAGTTAACGATGAACCGTGACGCGATCCGCGATGTTGCAGCCCAAGAACTGGGCCTGACTACGTCAGTTTATCGCTATGCAGAAAACCTCGAAGAGGTTCGCGCAGCATCACAGCGCACCGGCTTTCCCTGTGTCATCAAACCGGTGATGTCGTCATCGGGGAAGGGGCAGAGCAAGGTCGAAGACGCCGCTTCTCTCGAAGAAGCATGGGACTACGCCGTTGCCAATATGCGCGGGGATCGCAGCCGAGTTATCGTCGAGCAGTTTGTCGATTTCGACTATGAGATCACGCTTTTGACCGTTCGTCATGCTGGCGGGATCACATTCTGTCCCCCGATCGGGCATCGCCAGGAACGCGGCGACTACCAGGAAAGCTGGCAGCCGACGCCAATGACCGAAGCGGCAATCTCCAAAGCACAAGCGATGGCGAAACAGGTCGTTGAAGCGCTGCAAGGTGAGGGGCGAGGTTGGGGGCTGTTCGGGGTCGAGTTCTTCGTGAAGGGTGACGAAGTCATATTCTCTGAGCTTTCGCCGCGCCCGCACGACACGGGAATGGTGACACTGATTTCGCAGGATTTGACTGAGTTTGATCTTCATGCGCGCGCAATCATGGGCTTACCGGTTCCAGAGAAAATAGGCGCTCGGCCGTCCGCCTCGGCAGTGATCCTTGCTGACCGCGACAGCCGTGACTTTGTTTTCCATGGCGTGGCTGATGCGCTTGGAGTGGAAAGTGGCAATGTCGACTTACGACTCTTTGGGAAACCCGCGACCCGGCCCTATCGCCGTATGGGAGTTGCGCTCGCATCTGCGGGAAGTGCAGATGATGCGCGAGCTATCGCTAAACGCGCAGCAGGTTCCATCCGCATTGCCTATCGTGACTGACAGGACTAAGCGCTCCAGCCATGACTGATTTTGCAAGAACAAGCCGGCTGATGCAGCGCGGCACAGATTTTCTGGGCTGCGAATACGCAATTCTTTGCGGTGCGATGAGCTGGGTATCCGAGCGGAACCTCGTCTCTGCCATCTCGAATGCAGGCGGCTTCGGCGTAATTGCATGCGGCGCGATGACTCCGGATCTTCTCGACAATGAGATTGCTGAAACACGGAAACTGACCGACAAGCCATTCGGCGTGAACCTGATCACTATGCACCCGCAGCTGTTCGACCTGATCGCGGTTTGCAAAAAGCACGGCGTGAGCCACGTCGTCTTGGCTGGCGGCATTCCGCCCAAGGGTAGCGTTGAAGCCATCAAGGAATTTGGCGCGAAAGTTATCGTGTTTGCGCCAACACTTGCGCTCGCGAAGAAGCTACTTCGTTCGGGCGGTGACGCGTTGGTAATCGAGGGCATGGAAGCGGGTGGCCATATCGGACCTGTTTCCACCAGCGTCTTGGCACAAGAGTTCCTGCCCGAACTGTCCGAAGATTATGTGGTCTTTGTCGCTGGCGGCATAGGCCGGGGCGAAGCGATCGCAATCTATCTTGAAATGGGCGCATGCGGCGTTCAGCTTGGCACGAGGTTCGCTTGCGCTGAGGAGAGTATCGCCCACCCCGACTTCAAAAAGGCATTCTTTCGTGCCAAGGCACGCGATGCGGAAACCAGTGTTCAGGTCGATCCACGTTTGCCGGTGATCCCGGTCCGCGCGCTCAAAAACAAAGGTACTGAAGAGTTTACTCGAAAGCAGATCGAAGTCGCCGGCATGCTTGACCGCGATGAAGTCGACATGGGTGAGGCGCAGCTTGAGATCGAACATTTCTGGGCCGGTGCCTTACGCCGCGCCGTAATCGATGGGGACGTTGACAATGGCAGCCTTATGGCGGGGCAGTCCGTTGGCATGGTCAAGGAAGAAGAGCCGGTTGCAGATATCATTCAGGCACTGATGACGCAAAGCGAAGCGGCGCTGACACGTCGCTGATGGCAGAACCGCTGGTCCTCACTCTGTCATGTCCTGACAGACCCGGAATCACTGCTCGTGTGACCGGTTTCCTGTACGAGAACGGCGGAAACGTGTTGGAGGCCCAGCAGTTCAACGATCGCGAGAGCGACCGTTTCTTTATGCGTGTTGAATTCGAAGATAGATCGCGATCGTGTGATGCGATGCGAGACGCCTTTGCTGGATTAGCGCACGAATACGAAATGGATTGGAAACTGGCGTTGCGTGACAGGCCGCGCCGGGTGCTGCTGATGGTCAGCAAATTCGACCATTGCCTTGCAGATTTGCTCTATCGTTGGCGTATAGGCGAATTGCCGATGGAGCCAGCCGCGATTGTTTCAAACCATCCGCACGAAGCCATACACTCTACCGATATTGGCAACGTGCCTTTCCATTATCTCCCTATCAGCAAGGACACCAAGGCTGAGCAGGAAGTGCTGGTTCGCAAGGTCGCTGAAGATGCGGGTACCGAACTTGTGGTTCTGGCGCGGTATATGCAAATCCTGTCAGACGAGCAGGCCGCATATTTTGCCGGTCGCTGCATCAATATCCATCATAGCTTCCTGCCTGGTTTTAAAGGCGCTAAACCCTATCATCAGGCGCATGCTCGCGGTGTAAAGATGATCGGTGCGACTGCGCACTACGTGACCACTGACCTGGATGAAGGCCCGATCATTCATCAGGATGTCGAAGCCATCACGCATGCTGATAGTCCTGAGGAGCTTGTACGCAAGGGCCGGGATATTGAGCGGCGCGTACTCGCAGAAGCTGTTCGACTTCATCTTGAAGAACGCGTTCTCCTCAATGGCAGTCGGACGGTCGTCTTTCGAGGCTAGCGCACACCTTTGCGAATGTAGATCTGATTGGGAATACAAGGTCGCCCATCGACCGGCGCATCATAAGCTGTCGAGATCGGCGGCAATTGGCCATTGCTCCACCAAGTGCTGAAATAGCCCGCGCCCAGATTGGCAGAGAAAGGGCAATAGGCCCCGCCATAAGCTGGCGCTGGCGGACTGTGATATGACTGTCGGTCGCGCAGCCGGGCCAGGGCCAACCTTTTCCTCTCTAAACAGACGCTGTCGTATCCGGTGAATTTACCGTCACGATCATACACCGAGCACTGCTCATAGTCGCCATTCGAGAGGTTTTGAGCGGAAGCTGGAGTGGCCAATACAGCGCCAGCTGCCGCCGCTACAAGCGCGCCATGAACCATTACACGCATTTCAATCTACTCCCGGCCTGATTTCGAAACGCAGAGAAAAGTAGACTGGAGTCAGTGTCGCCTTGCTGAACTGTCATGTTGCACAAGGTTCAGGATTGAGATCGACACCGGGCCGGTTCACTGCTGACAGACAGGTTGTGCCTCAGTTGCTAACTGAACGACTTAATCAAGCCCTCCCGCCTTGTCCTGATTTGCCCGGAATATCACCCATTCGCGGATCGCATTTGATTCTTTTGCACTGAGACTTTCCGCAAAGCTCGCCATGCCGCGGCCCTGCAACATGCCTTCGCGCACAACCGCTTGCCAGCTGGCCGGGTTCGACAGCGTACCCGAGCGCCTGAGGTCTGGCAGGACAGTCGATCCAACAGCACCTGGTGCGTGGCACACCGCGCAGTAGCGTGCGTATTTCTCTCCGCCCAAGGCAATGGTTGCTGCATTTGCGCGGCTGGGTGGAGGATCAAGCGGTAATTTCGCCAGTTCGGGTTCGGGTGGCAGCTGGCTTTCGGCGCCAAGCTTAAACACCAGAAGCCGACTGACGTTACGAACGGGCGCAAGGTCATTGATTGCCTGACCATCTACAGAAAGTGCATATGCACCGCCCCATCCTGCCAGCACGGCGACATATTGCTCACCATCGATGGTGTAGGTGACCGGTGGAGCAACCACGCCCGTTTGCGCCGGAAAGCTCCATAGCTTCTCACCATTAGCGGCGTTGTAGGCGTTGAACTCGCTGCCTGCGGTACCCTGGAATACCAGTCCGCCTGCCGTGGCCAGCAACCCGCCGTTCCAGGGGCCTGGATGCTCTAATGTCCAGCGCGGCTCTTGCGCTACTGGATCCCAAGCTACCAGCATACCCTTCAGCGTACCTGTGATCTCCTTTCGGAATCCAAGATCTGGCGGCAGGTCGCCCGCGCTCAAATCAAAACCGACGTTGAAACCGCGCGCCCTGTCCGGTTTCCAGTCGGCTTCAGGCGAATAGACCATCGCTGCTTCAAATGCCGGAATGTAGACTAGGTTTTCGTCCGGATGGTAGGCCATCGGGTGCCAGTTGTGTCCACCCAAAGCGCCCGGCGTTACGACGGCTGTCTGGCCAGTCTTGTCGATGCGTGTTTCGGGATTCTCAATCGGTCGGCCGCTCTCGTCAATTCCGGTTGCCCAGTTGACCGTGACATATGGCTTGGCGCTAATGAATTCGCCCGTGGCCCGATCAAGCACGTAGAAGAATCCATTCTTCGGAGCCTGCATCAGCACCTGACGCTGAGCGCCGTCGATTTCCATGTCGGCGAGCATGATGTGTTGCGTCGCGGTGTAATCCCATGTTTCGCCCGGTGTAGTCTGATAGTGCCAAACATATTCGCCTGTATCGGGCCGGATCGCGACAATGCTGGAGAGATAAAGATTATCTCCTTCACCGGTGCCATCTTCGCCTGGAGAGCGATAAGCCCGGTTCCAGGGTGAGCCGTTTCCGACACCGATATAGAGCAGATTCAGGTCGGGATCGTATGCCATCGAATCCCAAACCGTTCCACCGCCGCCAATCGCGTCTGAGCCTGCAAGGACCTCTGTATTCCAGGTTTTGGCGGCAGCCTGAAGGTACTCGGGCGAAGTTTCATCTTCTGTCCCCTCGGGAACGGTGTAGAAGCGCCAAAGCTCTTCGCCTGAGCCAGCATCATAAGCCGCGATGTATCCACGTACGCCGAACTCCGCGCCACCATTACCGATCAAGACCTTGCCATCGATAATCCGCGGAGCGCCGGTGACGGTATAGCTTTGTTCGGGGTCGGTCGTTTGTTTGCTCCACACGACCGCGCCCGTTTCGCGATCAAGCTTCACCAAGCGGCCATCCAAAGTACCCAGAAACAGGCTATCGCCCCAGGTCGCCAGTCCGCGGTTGACGACATCGCAGCAGGCTTTGACGGCGGTTTCGCCCGGGACTTCCGGATCATACTCCCACAAAAGAGCGCCGGTTACGCCATCATAGGCTTTGACCTTGCTCCATGCGGTTGTGAGATAAAGTTTGCCGTCAATGACCAGCGGCGTGGCTTCTTGCCCCCGCGCTGTGTCCATATCTGCAAACCACGCCAAACCCAACTCGCCGACATTCGCAGTGTTGATCTGATCAAGCGGAGAGAAGCGTTGCTCATCATAGGTCCGGCCGTAAGTAATCCAGTTCGCACCATCATCGCCGGCATTGAGCAATGCTTCACCATCGACTCCGCTCTCGCTGCACGCGCTCAGCGTTAGCGCTGCCGCTAAGGCAATTCCGAACTTTTTCATTTTTGCTCTCTCCCCGGTGCCGGCTTACCAGCACTTGTTTCTTCAGACTGCCTCGCGCAGCTGCCTTTGTCCATGTTCGAAATTTTGACAGGCTTGCGCTTTCGCTTGGCGGGACCGTGATCGAACGTTACCATACCTTTTCTGGTCTAAAGGAGTTTGGCTCATGATTTACGCGCTCGGCGCACTGGTGTTTGTTCTTTTGGTTTTCCTGCTCCTGGGCGTCAGAGTGGTGCGGCAGGGATACGTCTACACCATTGAAAGATTGGGCAAGTTCACCATTCCTGCAGAGCCGGGCTTGCACATCATTGTCCCTTTTATCGACCGTGTCGGTCAAAAGGTGAATATGATGGAGCAGGTGCTCGATATTCCAGGGCAAGAAATCATCACCAAGGACAACGCCATGGTCGGCGTTGATGCGGTGGTCTTCTTTCAGGTTCTGGATGCTGGTAAAGCCGCTTACGAGGTTGCCAATCTTTATGCCGCGATCATGGCGCTAACGACCACGAACCTGCGCACAGTCATGGGTTCAATGGACTTGGACGAGACGCTGTCGAAGCGTGACGAGATCAATGCTCGTCTGCTCGCAGTTGTTGACCATGCGACATCGCCCTGGGGCGTAAAGATCACACGCGTCGAAATCAAAGACATCCGCCCGCCACACGATATCTCTGAAGCGATGGCGAGGCAGATGAAGGCAGAACGCTTGAAGCGCGCTGAAATTCTTGAAGCTGAGGGCGACAAGACTAGCGCGATCCTGCGCTCGGAAGGTTCGAAGCAATCGGCGATTCTTGAGGCCGAGGGTAAACGCGAGGCTGCTTTCCGTGACGCTGAAGCACGCGAACGCGCCGCTGAAGCCGAGGCGCGCGCCACACAGATGGTTTCAGACGCGATTGCAGCTTCGGGCAACCAGGCGATCAATTACTTCATCGCGCAGGAATATACCAAAGCCGTAGGCAAGTTTGCTGATAGCCCTAATGCGAAGACGATCCTGTTTCCCGTTGAGGCAACTCAATTGATCGGCACATTGGGCGGTATCGGCGAATTGGTAAAAGATGCGATCGAACCGAAAGAAGGGGATGTTACGACCGGTTCCCGCACTGGTCAGCAGATCCCGCAAGGGCGCGCGCGAACAAGCGTGCCGCGTGCCGGTGAGAGCTGATGAACGGGCTTGAAGGGTTTGACGCCCATTGGGTGTGGATTGCTCTCGGGCTGATACTCGCCGCGCTCGAGATGCTGGTGCCGGGCGTCTACCTTATTTGGCTGGCGGTTGCTGCGATTCTGACTGGTATTCTGACACTTGGCCTTGATCTCATGCTGCCGGCACAGGTCATCGTCTTCGTATCGCTTTCCTTGATCACCGCTTTCAGCGCCAGACGATTTCTGCGTGACTCACCCATCGAGAGCTCGGATCCGCTGCTTAATCGGCGCGGTTCGCGGCTGATCGGCGAAAGTGCGATCGTCACGCAATCGATCGACGGTGGCTCTGGCCGCGTCAAGTATGGCGACAGCGAATGGATCGCGCGCGGGCCCGATGTTGGAGAGGGCGAGCGCGTTCGCATCACCGGTAGCGACGGTGCGATCCTGTTGGTCGAACCAATCACCTTGATTGGCGATGATGATCCTGCTGCGACCTCTGAATCAGCCGAAGACAAGCAGGATTAGTTAGCCGGGCCGCTTGCTTCTTCGCCGAAGCGGCCGTGCTTGCGATAGCGGACCATCCATTTGTCTAGAAAGAGACTTAGCGGACGCGGCTTGATATCAAGCTTTTCGAATCCCGGATAATCGCCAGATACGCAATTGCCCTCTTTCAGCATGACCCATTGATCGCGATTGATAGGCGTCAGCGGGAGCGCTGCAAAGGCCGCTGACATTGGGTCTGGAACAGGCAGAAAAATCCGCTTGCGACCCTGGGCCTTGGCGATCCTTTGATTGAATTCCATCATTGTGATCACTTCCGGGCCACCAAGCTCGTAGGTCTTCCCGCCATGCATGGACGGGTTTTCCAACGCCACAACGATTGCCTCAGCAAGGTCGTCGACAAACGCAGGTTGCAGAGGAGAATCTGGTCCGAAAACGGGCAGGACGGGCGACATCTGGACCAGACCAGCGAACAGATTGGTGAAATTGTCATCCTGTCCGAAGAGCGCCGATGGACGCAGAATTGTGACCTTGGGGAAGTTCTTTCGAACCAGATCTTCTCCGTGCGCATTTGCTCTGGCGTAACTGGATGATGATTCTCCGTCCGCACCAATCGCGCTTATGTGGACCAGCGCTTTTGCGCCTGCATCGGTTGCGGCGGCCGCAACATCTCCGGCGGAATCTCCCATTAGTTGCATAAGGTCGCCACCGAAGCTTCCGACCAGATTGACGACCATGTCAGAGCCACTCACAGCGGCGCGAACCTGGCGAGGATCATTGATGTTACAGCGCACAAACTGGATCTGACCCAGATTGGCCAACGGCTTGAGTCTGTGGCTGCGCTCCGGATTGCGGCTGGCAATGCGTACCCGCGCTCCACTTTCAAGTAGAGCCTGTGACAGATAATTTCCAAGGAACCCGCTTCCGCCGAAGAGGGTAACAAGCTGATTCTTGAGCGATGATTTTCGAGACATGGCGGCCTGCTTGCAAGGTTATCTATGAAGTTGCGAGCGCATTGCCGCATGCAGCTTGCTGCTGCAAGTGTTTGCGCGCATGCGAAGCGTGTAAATCAGTCGTTGACAACCGCAGTCAAGCGGGGCTAACCGCGCGCCTCGCTTGTTCTCGCAAAGTTTGATTTTGCGAAGAGCCTGTGCCCAGATGGCGGAATTGGTAGACGCGCCGTCTTCAGGTGGCGGTGGGGGCAACCCCGTGGAGGTTCGAGTCCTCTTCTGGGCACCATTTACACATACATCAAAGTTCATATTCGATGCCAAATCGGGAAGTCACCCCGGTCGTGTCTGTCCGTCGCCGAGAACCAGATACTTAAAGCTGGTCAACTGTTCGAGGCCAACAGGCCCGCGTGCATGCATCTTGCCGGTGGCAATGCCGATTTCCGCACCCATCCCAAACTCGCCGCCGTCGGAAAACTGCGTTGATGCGTTATGCATCACCACAGCGCTGTCGACGGCAGTCAGGAAGGCGCGCGCAGCATTCTTGTCTTCAGTCATGATTGCATCGGTGTGGCCGGAGGAATGTTGCGCGACAAAGTCGATCGCTTCGTTCAGCGCGGACACGATCTTGATTGAAGCGATTGCATCGAGATATTCGGTTTCGAAATCTTTTTCGTCTGCGGGATTAACCCGCGCGTCGATCGCGACTGCGGCTTCATCGCCGCGAAATTCACATTCAGGCATCGCGTCGAGCAGCATCGGAATTGCCTGATTGGCGATTGCCTCGTCGACAACGATGCTTTCTGTGGCACCGCAGATGCCTGTCCGCCGCAGCTTGGCATTGCGCACAATAGAAACCGATTTCTCAAGGTCAGCCGCGGCATGAATGTAGCTATGGCAGTTGCCATCGAGGTGTAGCAACGTGGGAACCTTCGCTTGATCCCGCACCAGTTCGACCAGCCCCCGACCGCCGCGCGGAATTACCAGATCCACGGTTTCGGTCGCCTTCAGGATTTCCGCAACCGCTTCGCGGGCGCTGGTTTGGACCGTTTGCACCGCATCTTCAGGGAGGCCAGCTGCTTTGAGGCCGGTACGCATGCATTCGACAATGACATAGGTTGAGCGGCGGCTTTCAGAGCCACCGCGCAAGATCACTGCGTTACCGGATTTGAGGCACAGCGCACTCGCATCGGCGCCAACATTGGGACGCGATTCATAGATCATGCCGATCACGCCAATAGGGACCGCGACCCTCTCGATCGTAAGGCCATTTGGCCGCTCGAACGTGGCTAGGTTGCGGCCTACGGGATCGGGCAATTCAGCAATCTGCTCCAAGGCCACTGCCATTGCCTCGATCCGGTCTTCATTCAACAGCAACCGGTCGATGAAAGACTCTGGCTTTGATCCGCGGACGCTCTCAACGTCTTTCTCGTTCGCTGCGATCAGATCCACAGTTGCACCGCGCAGCGCTCTTGCCGCTTCGCGCAATGCAGCGTTTTTTGCCTCTGTTGACGCTCCAACCAGCTGGCGCGCAGCAGCTTTCGCCTTTTGGCCAAGCTGGTGGATGTGGATTGATGGATCGAGGTTTTGGTCAGTCATGTCATTTCCTAGATTTTGTTTGCCTTGGAGCAGTGGCGGCGCGTTCAGCGCAGCTCCACCGCGCGGCGAATTGCGGCCTTCAGCGTGTCGGAAATCAGCGCTCCAAGCTGTCCTTCGCCGTTAAGCGCATCGAGACCCGCTGCTGTCGTTCCGTTCTTGCTCGTCACCGAACCGCGCAACTCCTCAAGCGAAAGATCGCTCTGCTGCGCCATCGAAATCGTGCCCTCTATTACACCAAGGACCATCTGGACGCTTTGCTCCTCGGAAAAGCCGAGATCCTTGGCCGCCTCGACATATGCGCGAGCGAATTCGAACACATAGCCCGGGCCTGACCCGGCAATCGCCGTAAAACGGTCCAACTCATCTTCGTCCGCGACGCGGATCACGCTGCCGGCACGGTTCATCAAATCATTAGCATGCGCGACCTGATCTTCAGTGGCGGCCTTACTCGGGCAAAGACCACTCACGCCTTTGCCAATTGCAGCGGGCAAATTCGGCATCACTCTGATCACGGATGACTCAGAGCTGACAGTCTTGAGCCTTTCGATCGAACAACCGGCCGCGATTGACAGAATGTAGCCTTTTGGCGTGAGCATGCCGCGAAAGTCTGGCACGATGTCGTCGATCAGTTGCGGTTTGACCGCAATAACGATGGTATCGAACCGCTCTTTTTCGATTTCATCGCGTGACTTGACCAGCGCCACACCCTTCGGCGCGCGGTCGAGGTAAGGGTCGACGATGGTGAACGCCTCATCGCCTTTGCGCCAACTTTCAAGTAACGCAGACCCCATTTTACCGCATCCAATTTGTAAAACAGTTAACAAAATTCACCTTTTAAAAAATTAATTAGCGAAGGTTATATAGATATTTCATTATCTATCGTATCTATTTGTCTATATTTGGCCGGACTTATAAATACTTCGATTTCTTCGATGCTATTTTTGCTGAAGAAATATTTTGGGTTTTGGAGTTGTGCATCGCACAATCGCTACTTAGATGGGCGGTGACTTATTTCAAGATTGAACGAGGATTTTGTGCGGAAGAAGAAACGCATTGTGGTGAAAATCGGTTCGAGCCTGGTCGCAAACACGGACCGTCTTACCCCTAGGTTCGGATTTATGCAGCGGCTGCTTGATGATATCGCTCAGCTCCGCGACCAGGGTTATGATGTCATTCTGGCGTCGTCAGGCGCAGTCGCGCTTGGCCTCAGGATGGTGGGGGCCCGGCCGGAAACCGCGGGCGTGAGAGACAAACAAGCCGCGGCAGCATGCGGCATGCCGGTCCTTTTGAATGCATACAAGCAGGTTGGGTTGGAATACGGACTCCAGATTTCACAGATCCTCTTAACCCTTGGGGATTTCGAGGATCACCGCCGCTTTCTGAATACACGCAACACGGTCAACCGCCTGCTCGAATCGCGCATTGTCCCGATCGTGAACGAGAACGACACAATCACAACCGAAGAGATCCGCGTCGGTGACAACGACAGGCTAGCTGCAAAGATCGCTCAAATGGTCGGGGCCGAGCACTTCATCATCCTCACCGGAGTCGATGGCCTTTTCGACCGCGATCCTTCTCAAGAGGGGGCTCAATTGGTCTCTGAGGTTCGAGACGTGAACGAGTATGTCGAGGCTGCTTCTGGCAAAAGTTCTCTGGGTTCCGGTGGAATGCTCACCAAGCTTCAGGCCGCAAACATGGCACAGAACGCCGGTTGCACGACTTTTATTGCCAACGGAGAGCCAGAACACCCGCTGCTTGCGGTGCTTGATGGTAGCCGTAAATGTACCAAATGCCTTCCTCATTCAGAGCCAGTCTCCATGTGGGACGCTTGGCTGGCAGATCGCCTGCAAATGGCCGGAACCTTGGTTTTGACCAGGAACGCGGCAGACAAATTCACCGAAGATGATCCGGTCCATCGTGATGACGTTGAAACCGTAACCGGCGATTTCAAGCGCGGTGATGTGCTCCATATTTATAACGCTGAGGGTGAGGAACTGGCCAGAGGCCTATCCGATTTCACCTCCGAGGAGTGCCGTATTATGATACAGAATACGGAACTTCCGGCAGATCAATTGTTGGGTTACCAGACTGATGCGGAGTTCATCCGCGGCGAAAATCTTGTCCTGTTGGAAAACCGACATATGACCTGGGATTTGCCTGCAACGTGATAGATCGCACGTAAGCGAAAATTATCCCGAGATGGCATCGCTCGTTATCTCAACCGCCGGCAAGTTTGCGAAGCGGATAGATCGGTGCGAGCAGCTGCGTTCAACCTCAACCTCTCGAGCGCATCGATTTGTCTTGACGGTCACGACTTGAGATCTGGCGTGCCCAATCTTTCAGTTATGTGACAATGATTGGCTATGGATTGTCATTCGTCCGGCGCTGACATTTACTGCGCCTGAAATGACTGAGAACGATTCGCGATCCGTCTTGACGGAGGCTCTTAGGCGTGCGCTTGCTGGCGAAGACGATCCTGTCCAGTTGCGAAATGCTATTGCCAACCCGCATCGGCTATCCGCCATAGAGAAAAGTGCGTGGCTTCAGCTTCACAACTGGCGCGCTGATGAGAACCTTCGAACGCAATTTCCCAAGCATGCAGAGTTCAGTCGCCGCCGAATGAACGAGCTGCTCGAGCAGCTCGAAGCTTAACGCTTTACCGCGCTGCCATTCGTCCGGTTCGGAACTCGCCGCGATTGAGCATTTCCAGCGCCAATCGTGCCAAATGGCGTGAGTCCTTCCATTCCCCATCGGCGGTCTCGAGGACAAGGCGGTCAGAGCCGCGCATTGCTTCCTCGAACATCTCTCTCGCTTCTTCGGTGCGGCCCTGGCGTGCGTATGCGATTCCCAGATTAATGAGTTTGACCGGATCATCTGGTGCAAGTTCGGTGTTTGCCTGAATTTCCTCCACTGCAGCTGCATCGCGCCCTTCGAGCAAAGGCTCATAGCCGACATCGCTCGGCGTCCCAGCGGTCAGGATCATCAAAATTGCTGTGCCAGTCATAAGCATAGGCCGTCTCCCACTTGAGATCACATTTTGTGGAAAAGTATTTCTGGCCGCAACAAAAATGAAACATTGTCATAAAACGGCAATGAAAATTAAGAATACATAATAAAGACAATGCTTTAAGTATTGTAACAAAAGTCAATCAGGCATGATCCGCTTTGTCGTAAATGTAGTTTACGTGACATATTCTGTCATGTGACATTTCCGCGATAATTCTGCTGATCCTGACCACAAAGAGTCATTGCCCGTCCCTAGCGACTCCTGAGCGCGCTTCAGGCGCGACTAATTCTTACTCCGGATTTCTTAGGGGACCGCTCGCTGTGAAAACTCTCAATCGTACTCTTATTATGGGCGCAAGCCTGATCGCGCTCGCTGGCTGTGGTGCAGATGAAATCGCATCGCCCGGTACTGGTGGCAATATCATCATCGGCGGCGGTGGTGGTGGCGGTACGCCGACACCAACTCCTACACCCACCGAAACAACGACAACGGCGGCAGCCGACTGTCCATTCATTGCCGATCCGCAAGGCCTTACAGATCGCAGTACGATTTCCGGTCCGACCGGCTCGTATCGCCTTTGCCAGCTTCCGGCACGTTTCAATCGTTCAACGACGCTTCCGTTTACGCCATCTGATGCTGCGGTTATCTATTTGATCGATGGTCAGGTCGACGTGGGCACAGATGGTGGTCCGACTGCAGATAATTCAGACGGCCTCGATGACACCAACATTGTCTTGACGATCGAACCGGGCGTGATCCTGGCTGGTCTTGATGCGTCCTACCTTAACGTCAATCGCGGCAACCAGGTCATCGCAGATGGCACGACCGATCGTCCAATCATCTTCACCAGCCAGCAGAATATCCGAGGCGAAAATACCGATAGTTCTTCGGGTGACTGGGGCGGTCTGATTTTGAACGGCCGCGCGCCGATCACCGATTGTCTTTCCAACACTGCGACACCGGGAACGGCGGATTGCGAACGCGAGGTGGAAGGGACGACTACACCGCCTCGTTACGGTGGAAATGACGCATCGGACAATTCCGGCATTGTTCGCAATGTCCAGTTGCGCTTCTCAGGCACTGTTCTTGCAAACGGTGACGAGCTTCAGGCGCTCACAACCGGTGGTGTTGGCTCAGGCACGACCTTCGAGAACATCCAGTCATTCAACAGTGCAGATGACGGCGTCGAGTTCTTCGGCGGCGTAGTAAACATGAAGGGTCTGGTCGTCGTTGGCGCGGAAGATGACTCAATCGACACGGACACCGGCGTGAAAGCTACACTGCAATATGTTGTGGCCGTCCAGCGTTCGGATGTAGGTGACACGATCATCGAAGCCGACAGCAACAACGCTCTGGTTGATGATACGCCTCGCCAGAACACGCTGATTTCGAACGCTACTTTCATTCAGCGCAAGAATGATGACCAGGTCATCCGTATCCGCGGGGGAACAGACTATTCGCTGTTCAACACCATCATCTTCGACAATTCATCAAATGGTACGCCATGCTTGCGCATTGACCTGCCGGAAACAGTCCGCGCCGCGAATGCTGGACTGGATGATGTTGGTCCGCCGCGCTTCGAATCCGTGGCAATGGATTGTGCGACACCTTTCCGCGATGGCAGCAGCGGCGTAACTGCCGCTGACACACAGGCAATTTTCGAGAGCGGCTCGAACAATACCACTGTGCTGACCAACACGTTGACGATGACATACATCAACGGTTCGAACGAGGACGCATTGGTGGCTTTCGACCCGACCGGGATCTCCAGCTTCTTCGACAATGCTGGCTACGTGGGTGCAGCGCAATCCGGTGATACGCGCTTCGAAGGATGGACTTGTGACTCAGCGACCATCGCCTTCGGCAACAACACGGGCGATTGCACTTCGCTGCCAGTCTACCAGTGATCAACTTGCTTTCGGGCGATCGACACCTCTCCCGTCGGTCGCCCGATTGCGCCTTATCAAGATTGAAACTCAGGCCTAGACGAAAGGGTCTTCGCATATGAATACCGGCAAGCAGTTGGCGGGACTGCTCCTGCTCACAACCGCACTTACGTTTCCGGCTGCGGTTCACGCTCAAGTCAGTCAGCCAGCAGACGAGGCAGATTCTCAGGTTGAGGATCAGGTCGATCCTGAAGAAGAGGCTTTTGAGGATCCCGAAATCTCAATTCCGGGCGGTTCGATTATCGTTACAGGACGCAGAAATCGTGATGTGACGCGTAGCTCGACACAGGTTATCTCTGTCCTTTCGCAAGAAGAGATCGCGCGGACCGGCGAGGGTGACATCGCAGGTGCACTTGGCCGCACGACCGGCCTGGCTGTCGTCGGTAATGGAAACGTCTTCGTGCGCGGGCTTGGTGACAGATACTCGCTCGCGCTGCTCAACGGGCTGCCACTACCGTCACCGCAGCCGCTGAGCCGGGTTGTTCCGCTAGACATCTTCCCGACCAACATCGTCGCTTCATCTTTGGTGCAGAAGAGCTACTCGGCAAACTTCCCGGGTGAGTTTGGCGGCGGTGTGATCAACCTGACCACACGCGCCGTACCTGATGAGAGCTTTCTCGACATCAGCGTTGGTATCAGCGGTGATACCGAAACCACATTCAGCAACGGTCTCGACTACTATGGTTCCGACTATGACTGGTCGGGCTTCGATGATGGCACGCGAGATGTGCCGCCAGCGCTTCAGGAATTCTTCAACAGCGGTCGCCGCATCGGTGACTTGAGCCCTGAGGAACAAGGCGCAATCGTAAAGCAGCTAGGCAATCCCAATCTGGTTCTATTGCAGAAAATTGGAGACGTACGCCCCAATTTCTCTGGTGGTATCACCGCGGGCACAGCATTTGACGTAGGTGCGGACGGTCGGCTTGGCATTGTAGCCACCGCGTCTCTAAGCAACAAGCTGCGGACTAAGGTCATTACGTCGCAAAACCCGTTCACCAGCGATCTTCAACTGGATCGGGATTCGCGCAACTTCGTCACAGACAATCGCATTCTTGCCAATGCGATGTTAGGAGTTGGGATTGAGATCGGCGAGCATCAGTTCCGCTGGACAAACCTGTTCATTCGCGACACGCTGAAGCAGTCGGGGCTTGGTTTTGGTGAACTGCTGCTGGACGAAGACAGCCTCGTTACCCAGAACATCGGCTGGTACGAACGACAGTTGATCGATACCCAGCTGGTAAGCGAACTGGAATTTGGTGATCTTTCAGTCGATTTGCGCGCAGGATACGCTCAGACGCAGCGTGAAGCGCCGTACGAGTATGAATTCGTCTATGTGCGTACCAATCAGGACAACCAGGAAACGGGTGACATCTTCATCAACGTTCTGGATCGCCAGCGTGGTAGCGCTTCGGTCGCATTCTCCAAGCTTAAGGAAGACCTACTCTACGGTGGTATCGACTTAAGTTACCCTCTGACTGATTGGCTAACCGCAACAGTTGGCTATGCCTACACAGATACGAACCGAGACTCAGAGCGCCGGGAATTCCTGATCGATGGTGACAATATCCCACCGGGCGTCGGCGCATTGCGACCAGACTTGCTTCTGGGCGACGCAGTGATCGATTTCTATGGGATCGGGCTTACTGAGCCCACCCAGACTGACCCGGCATTCGCCGCTGATCTGGAAATCCAGGCGGGATATGCGAAGGTGAACATTGTGCCCGCCTTCGGAGTAAGCTTGGACCTGGGAGTACGCTACGAAGATGCATCGCAATCGGTTGGCACTGTCAGCCGTTTCGAAAACCCTTTCGTCTCGCTCGCGACAACAGCGCTCGACAACGACTATTTCCTGCCGGGCGCGACTTTCACGTGGGAAGCGACAGATTCGCTTCAATTCCGCGCGAGTGCTTCCAAGACGATCGCTCGCCCTCAATTCCGTGAGCTGATCTTCCAACCGTACACTGATCCTGAGAATCAACGTCAGTATATCGGCAACCCCGCCTTGATCGACTCAGAGCTGTTCAACGCCGAAGTTCGCGCTGAATATTACTTTGGCAGAGGCAACCGTGTCTCTGCCGCGGGTTTCTACAAGGAAATCGACAATCCGATCGAGCCCTATGTTTCGATTGGGGCGGACACCAGCTTTACAACCCGCTTCGCGAATGCGCCAACTGCGGAACTATTCGGAGGCGAGTTCGAGTTTCAGGTGACCAAACCATTGTTTGGCTGGGGCGCGGGTGGTTGGCTTGAAACAAAGCAAATCATTCTTGCAACCAACTACACCTACACGCAGTCTGAATTGAAGGTGGCTGCAGGCGACACGACGCAAATCTTCACGGCAGGTGTGGGATCAATCGAAGGTGATGCGACCCTGTTCTTCAACGACGGCGATCCCTTAACGGGACAGTCGGATCACCTCGTCAACGTTCAATTTGGCATCGAAGATCAGGACAAGCTGCAGCAACTGACATTCCTGCTCAGCTACGCTAGTGAGCGGGTGACGCGGCGCGGTACTGCGGGGCTGCCTGATATCGTCGAGGACCCCGGTCTGACATTCGACGTGGTGACGCGCCAAGAGCTGAACTTCTTCTCTGTCCCGCTAGAGCTGAAGGCAGAAGCGCGTAACATTTTTGGGCGCGGCAACTTCGAGTTCCAGCGGGTTGGCGAGAACCGCATCGAGATCAACAGCTACGACGTCGGAACATCCTTCTCGCTGGGTCTGACTGCGAAATTCTGAATATTGGCACGCCCCGTCTTCGGGCGGGGCGGCCTATGTCGCTGTAAAACCTACAGGTCGAAGACGTAGCCGATCGAGCGCACGGTGCGCAATGGATTGCCTCCGCCTGCGGCCTTGATCGCCTTGCGCAGGCGACCGATCCAGACATCGACGGTACGCTCGTCGATCTGCTCCTCTTTCTTGCCCAGGCCAGACACGATTTCGTGGCGGGACAAGGTGCGGTTGGCATTCTCGGCCAGAAACCGGAGCAGTCTGAATTCGTTTGGGCTGACTTCGATCGGCTCATCGCGCCAGTAGGCACGGAAGGCAGGCAGATTGATAGTCAGCGGTCCGTAATCGAGCTGCTCGGCGGAGTAATTCGCCGCCGTCGGTTTTAGCGCGAGGATGCGATCAAGCACGGTGCGTCGATCTATGGGGCCAGACATATAGTCATCCGCCCCCGCATCGAGTGCCCGTCTACGCGCAGCGAAATCCTGATCATCCAGAACCATCGTAATATGCGCGCCTGCGGTCTGGGGGTCGGCTCTCAATCTGCGGCAAAGTTCCAGACCCGCGAGATCATCCAGTACCCAATCGATGAAGATCCAAACCGGGCCTTCGAAAATCTGTGCTGGTGCGCGTGAAGTGATCTTCACGAACTCGTACTTCGTGTCGTCATGAATGAACGGATCAAAATCATCCGCATCTGGATGTGTGAGCAGAATCTTGACTACCGACATACAGCTTAGCCCCTGGTTCAAAACCGGAATGCCTTTGCTTTATGACGTGTCCGTGACGGGGATGAGATTTTCGAGATGTGAGAGCAATGCCTTAGCTCCCAAGGTTCGAACGGCTAAAAGCGGACAAGGCATACTTCGCGCGATGCCGCGCGCAGCATGCCAGACTTGCTTTTATTCAATCCTGAGAATTTGGTGCGGTCGAGAAGACTCGAACTTCCACGGGCGTTAGCCCACAACGACCTCAACGTTGCGCGTCTACCAGTTCCGCCACGACCGCACTCGGGAGACTCGGGCAGCTTTCTTCAAGCTGCCGTCGGTAGGAGCGCGCCACTAGCAACGACGGTGCGCCTTCGCAAGCACTTTGCGCGACAAATGTGGGGCATCACAGCAGCGTATTTAGCGCGGTTTCCAGCCGATCTCGATCTGGGCCGCTGAACGTGGAACATCCAGCATGGCCTCGGTAACAGCAATTGTCTCTCCAGGCAGCAGCTCGCTTTTCGGGGGAACAACTTCCCACGTATAGACAATCCTGTTCTGTTCATCGCGCAGAACGATCAGGATGGCCGGAACATCCAGCGTCTCGCGGCTGGCATTTGTGACCGTGCCTTGGACCTCAAGATATTCAGTGCCGTTGGGAAGCGTGCGCACATCCTGTTGCTCAGGCGGGAAATCGAGTTGCAATCCCTCTTGCTGCATGCCGAAAACAGGGCGTTCAATCGGAAGCCAGCTTGGCAAGCCCCAAATGTTAACGGCAACAATCGCTCCACCAGCGCTTACGGCAAATAGTAATGCCGCAGCTGTCCATAGCTTGATCGGATTGCGGCGGGGGCGAAACGGAGGCTCGTAATCGAACTGCGAAGGTTCTTCCTGGGCTTCCTCGTAGCCTACATCTTCGTAGACTGTTTCTTCGTAGTCCTGTTCCTCGAAGTCACCCTCAGCCGCCCCGGCTTCACCTTCGTCGATTGCTGAAACTGTCTCAGGCTCTGCTTCAGGCTCGCCATCGCCTGCCGGGCTTACGCTATTTGCAGCGGCCTCGGACTCGGCTTGATCCGAGGTCCGCCAGAAGTTGACGGAAGGCTGCGCAGCCTCTTGTGACGGAGCGTCTTCGGTATTTTCCGGCGCAGGCTCTGTTTCACTTTCGGCAGGCGGATCAGCCTGCTCGAGCTCTGGGCCATCCTGAAACCAACTATGTTTGCATTTGGCGCAGCGGACAGTCCGCCCTTCAATGCCAATAGCCTCGTCAGGCACCACATAGCGCGTGTGACAGGCTGGGCATGAAATGATCATAGTGTATTAGCCCTTAAGCAGGGGCGCCTTAAGCAACAAGTGCAGTGCGCAGCATGCTTGGCAATAGTGGCGCTTTTTCCACATCGGAGCCAATCTAGGCCGTCAATTTGTAATGATAACCCTTGCACGGGGGCGGGCTTGAGATAGACCCGCATCATGGATGATCGATCGCATGAGCTGCTGACATTCGACAATGTTGGCTTGCGGTATGGAACCGAACCAGAGGTCCTGCGCGATCTATCATTTACCCTGTTTCCGGGCAGTTTTTACTTTTTGACGGGCGCCAGCGGAGCCGGAAAGACTAGCCTGTTGAAGATGCTTTACCTTGCGCAACGACCATCGCGCGGGGCCATTCGCATGTTTGGCAAGGACTTGATCACCCTGCCGCGAGAGCAGCTGCCGCAGCTACGCCGCAAGCTTGGCGTGGTATTTCAGGATTTTCGGCTGATTCCTCATTTGACTGCTTTCGACAATGTAGCGCTGCCTTTGCGGGTAGCGGGCGTGCGCGAGCGCGAACTTGCCGAGCCAGTTTCCGAAATGCTCGAATGGGTAGGGTTGGGGCACCGGATCAATGCAGTCCCCACCACTATGTCCGGCGGCGAACAGCAACGTGTCGCGATTGCGCGCGCGGTAATCGGTAGACCGCAATTGCTAATCGCCGACGAACCGACCGGCAACGTCGATCCGGAGATGGCGATGAAGCTGTTGCAGCTGTTCGAGCGGATGAACCGTCTCGGTACAACTGTGATAGTGGCAACTCACGATATCAATCTGTTGCGTAGTATGCCCGATTCACTGATCATGCGGCTCCAGAAGGGGCAACTGCTCGATCCGACCGGGGCGCTTCGCTATCCACCCAGAGTGCCGCAACGTGGACGCGATCTGGAGCGCGGCTCGTGAAGAGCTCCCCTTTTCATGGCCGGGAAATCGCCCGGGGTTTGAGACCGTTTAGTGGCAAACGGGTGGATGTTCTCGTGCCGCGTTCGCGCAGTCGTGGGCCAATTCCCTGGGTGATCGCCATCATGATCGCGCTCACCGTTATGGCTGCCGCTGCCGGGCTGGCCTTAGGCAATCTCATCGAGCGCGCTGAGGCCGATTTGTCCAGCGCACTCACGGTGCAGATTATTGAGGCGGATGCCACAATCCGTGATGCGCAGGCGAAACGGGCGGCTGAAATCCTGATCGCCGACCCGTCAGTCACAAGTGTCCGTGTTGTTCCGCAGCGGGATCTGGAGGAGCTTTTGGCTCCATGGATCGGGCAATTGGACGGCACGAGCGGTTCAATCCCTATCCCCTCACTGGTCGACGCACAGCTATCCGGCATTGCTGATAAAAATGAGGTCAGCCGCCTCAACGCGATTTTGATCGAAGAGATTCCGAGCGCCCGGGTTGATGCACAATCAGATTGGCTAAAGCCTGTTTATGACGCGCTCTCTTCCTTGCAATATATGGCGTTGGCGCTGATTGTTTTGCTGGCCATGGGCAGTGCAGCCGCCGTGTGGCTCGGCGCCAGAAGTGCGTTCAATGCGCATCAGCAAACGATTGAAATCGTGCATTTGCTTGGCGGGACCGATCAACAGATCGCCCGCATCTTTCAGCGCACTGTCGCTTTTGACGCTTTGATCGGCGGAGCGGCTGGCCTTGCACTTGGAGTGCTGGCGATATGGGTGATTGGCAACCGCTTTGCCGCAATCGATTCAGGCATGGTCGCGGGTGGAAATCTGAAACTTGCCGATTGGGGCATTCTTTTTGCCATACCGCTTGGCGGGGTTGCGCTAGCGATGCTAACGGCTCGCACGACTTTGCTATCGGCCTTGAGGCGCATGCTGTGATCTTGCGAATTTTTGCAGGACTGTTCCTGATCTGGGTTTTCGGATTTGTCTGGTTTGCTGCCAGCACCCCCGGTCCCGCAGGTGAAGTCAAGACCGATGCAATCGTGGTTGCGACGGGCGAGGCGGGGCGCATTCAGCGCGGAATCGAAATTCTCGATCGAGGTCTGGCGCAGAAGATGCTGGTCAGCGGTGTGAATAGCGACGTTACAGCTGAGGAATTCGCGGCGGAATTTTCTGTTTCTCGGCGACAGATGAATTGCTGCGTCGATCTGGGATTTGAGGCAACTGATACCCGCAGTAATGCGACAGAGATCCTAGACTGGGCAAAAGCCAACAAGCACAAGACACTGCGACTGGTGACCAGCGATTGGCATATGCGTCGCGCGGCTTCTGAGCTGGAGCGCTTGTTGCCAGGGAGTATCGTGGTCGTGCGCGACGCAGTACCGACGCGATTTCGCATGGGCACCATGTTAATCGAGTATAACAAGCTGTTGGCGAGCGAATTCGTTGCGCTGACCGGTTTATAGGCCGGCTCGATGTCGATCTTGCGCAGCCTGATCTATTACCCTGTATTCTATGGCTGGAGCGCAATCCTTGTGATTGCATCGGTTATTGCTCTGTTTCTCGGGCAGGGCCAGCTGCGCGCAGTAGTGCGAACCTGGGCGGCCTGGCATCGCTGGTGCTTGCGAAATCTGGTGGGCATCAAAGTAGGGGTCGAAGGCGAACTCGCGGACGGCCCGGCACTTTACGCGATCAAGCACGAGAGCTTCTTTGAGGCGATTGATATGCCGCTCTTGCTCGACAACCCCTCAGTATTCGCCAAACGTGAATTGTTCTCTTTGCCGGGCTGGGGCCGGTCTGCGATTGTCTATGGCTTGATTCCGGTCGAACGTGAGGGTGGGGCGAGGGCGCTGCGCACAATGATTGCCAAGGCCAAGGAACGACTTTCGGAAGGCAGGCCGTTAGTTATTTTCCCAGAGGGTACGCGCGTTCCGCATGGCAATCAGCCTAAACTACAGTCCGGATTTGCCGGCTTGTACAAGTTACTCGGTCTTCAGGTTATTCCTGTGGCAGTTAATAGCGGCCCGCTTTACCACCGGATTTGGAAGCGTCCTGGAACAATTACATACAGAATTGGTGAACCGATCCCCCCGGGCCTGCCGCGCGCAGAAGTTGAAACGCGCGTGCATGAGGCAATCAACGCGCTCAGCAAGTAAAGCTAATGCTCGCGGCCGAAATCTGGCGCCGCGTCATCCTGCCCTTCTTCGATGATACCACGGCGAATAGCGCGGGTGCGGCTAAACAGTTCGTGCAAGGTATCGCCATCGCCTGAACGTATGGCGCGTTGCAGCGCCGTGAGGTCCTCTGTGAACCGCCCAAGCATTTCGAGCACGGCAGACTTGTTATGCAGGAACACATCGCGCCACATCGTCGGGTTGGAAGCCGCGATGCGGGTGAAATCGCGGAAACCGCCGGCAGAATATTTGATCACTTCGCTGCGGGTGACATCCTCCAGATCACTGGCTGTGCCCACGATTGTGTACGCAATCAGGTGAGGAATATGGCTGGTGACTGCGAGCACAAGATCATGATGCTCTGCATCCATGATTTCGATCTTAGAGCCGAGCTGGCCCCAAAACTCTGCGAGAGCCTCGACAGCAGCTTCATCTGCGCCTTGAGGGGGTGTCAGGATGCACCAGCGGTTTTCAAACAGAGTGGCAAAGCCTGCCTCCGGCCCGCTTTGCTCTGTTCCGGCAACAGGGTGCGCCGGAATAAGGGTGGCTCCGGGCAGGGCAGCGGTGAGGTCGTCGATCACGCTCTGCTTGGATGAACCAACATCGCTGATGATTGCGCCGGGCTTCAAATGGCTTGCAATCTCAGTCGCTGCCGACTTCATCGCGCCGACCGGAACACAGAGGATCACGAGATCTGCTTCGGCCACTGCATCGGCGGCACTGTCAAAAACGGTTCTGACAAGACCGCGCTCAGTGGCCTTGGTGCGCACATCGGCGTCTGCATCATAGCCGGTGGTCACGATATTCGGCGCGCGCGCCTTTACCGCCAGCCCGATCGAGCCGCCCAGCAAACCGAGGCCGATAATCGCGACAGATTGAATGCTCATTTGCTCTCTCCGCAAAGCGTGCGCAGAGTCGAGGCAATCTGGTCCATGTCTGAGCGGTGACCTATGGTAATGCGCAAAGCGTTAGGTAGGCCCTGTCCCGGCAGATGGCGCACGGCATAACCTGCGCCGCTGATCGCACTAAGCGCCCGCTCAGCAGTGACCGCGCCTTCAAACAGCACCAGCAGGAAATTCGCTTTACTCGGTATGGGCCTCAGTCCGTGATTGCCCAAGGCTTCGATTGCGGCGGTGAAGCGGGCCAGTTCTTGCGCATTATGATCGCGGCTGCGGGTAACAAATTTCTGATCATCAAGGGCTGCAGTCGCGGCAGCTTGTCCGCTGCTGGTGACGTTGAAAGGCCCGCGAATGCGGTTGAGGACATCAATCAAATGAGGCGCGCCGGTGGCCCAGCCAATGCGTTCGCCAGCCAGACCGTAAATTTTGGAAAATGTGCGCGTCACCAGAACGTTATCATGTGCTGCCGCCAGCTCTAATCCACCGTCATCTTCGTCTTCTTCAAGATATTCGGCATAGGCTTGGTCCACCACCAACAGCACTTCTGCCGGCAATCCGGCATGCAAACGCTCGACTTCGCTGCGCGGCAGATAGGTGCCGGTGGGATTGTTGGGGTTTGCTAGGAAAACGACGCGCGTCTTGTCTGTTACCGCAGCCAGCAATGCGCCCACATCCGTGGCATAGTCAGCGTCTGGCGCCTCCACCGGCGTTGCGCCGCAGCGCCGCGCTGCAATATTGTATACGGAGAAGCTGAAACGGCTGAACAGCACTTCATCGCCTGTCCCGGCAAAGCCTTGCGCCACCAGATTGAGCAACTCGTCGGAGCCAGTACCGCAGACGATCCGCGCCGGATCAATCCCATGCACCTCAGCGATCTTCTGCCGCAATTCGCGCGCGTCGGGATCGGGATATTCTGCGCTGTCAGTCACGGCTTTGCGCGCTGCATTCGCGGCGTCGCTCGTGCCCAAAGGGTTTTCATTCGCGGAAAGTTTGACCAGCCGCTTGCCATTCGCGCCCACAGCTTTGCCCGGAACATAGGCGTGAATGCCCATGATCCACGGTTTGCCTTCGGGGCGGCTTGGCTTGGCGTCAGTCATAACGCGGGGGCGAATAACCGCTTTGGGCGCGGAAAGAAAATGGAAATGCGCCAATTCGCTGGGCGTGATTGACTTGCGCGCCGCTCTCGCCCAATCGACACGCCCAATGGCACCAGAGATCGCCTCGAAGCGCGTAAAGCTCAGCGCGGACTTGCCGCTTGATAGCGGGCAGGTGCTGTCTGGTGTCGAAATTGCGTATGAAACCTATGGTGAGCTGGCTGCGGATAAGACCAACGCGATCCTGATTTGCCACGCCTTGACAGGTGATCAGTATGTGGCGTCCGATCATCCCATCACGGGAAAGCCGGGTTGGTGGGAGCGATTGGTTGGCCCGGGCGAAGTCATCGACACGGACCGATTCTTTGTCATCTGTGCGAATGTGATTGGCAGCTGCATGGGCTCGACCGGCCCCGCCTCGCTGGCAGAGGATGGCAAGCCATATGGCATGCGTTTCCCGGTCATCACAATCCGCGATATGGTGCGCGGGCTGGTCGGTCTATTGGACGAGCTCGGTATCGAAAAGTTGCATACGGTTATCGGCGGATCAATGGGCGGGATGCAAGCGCTCAGCTTGGCTGCCAACTGGCCGGAGCGGGCAGAGCGGGTGCTTGTGATTGCATCATCGGCGCGGCATTCGGCGCAGAATATCGCATTCCATGAGGTTGGCAGACAAGCGATTATGGCGGATCGCAATTGGAACGAAGGGGATTACTACGGTTCCGATGCCTCTCCTGACAATGGTCTGGCTGTGGCACGCATGGCCGCACATATAACCTACCTCTCCGAGGAAGGGCTGACGGAAAAATTCGGGCGTAATTTGCAGGATCGCGACACCAAGAGCTTTGGCTTTGACGCGGATTTCCAGGTCGAAAGTTATCTGCGTTATCAAGGCAGCGGCTTTACCCAGCGCTTCGATGCCAACAGCTATCTCTACATTACGCGTGCGATGGACTATTTCGATCTGGCAGAGGAGCATAGGGGGACTCTTGCCAATGCCTTTGCTGGTTCATCTGCGCGCTTTTGCCTCATCAGCTTTGACAGCGACTGGCTCTATCCCACCGCAGAAAGTCGCCATGTCGTTCACGCGTTGAATGCGGCAGGCGCAAAGGTGAGCTTTGTCGAACTTAGCGCACCCTTTGGGCACGACAGTTTCTTGCTGGACGTTCCTGCACTTGATCGGGTGATGAAGGGCTTCATCGATGGCTGAGGAATTACGTCCTGACCTTGCTGTGATCGCTAGGCACGTTCGGCCAAACTCGCGCGTCCTTGATATAGGTTGTGGCACAGGCGATCTGATGGACGTTTTAGAGCGTGATGCGTCGTGCGATGCGCGCGGGATCGAGATCGATGCGATGTGTGTAGAGCGCTGCGTTGCACGCGGACTGTCCGTGGTTCAGGGCGATGCCGACAGCGATCTGGCAAACTACCCTGACAAGGCGTTTGACTACGCAATTCTCTCGCAGACCCTGCAAACGGCGGAACGGCCGGACAAGATGCTTGATGAGCTATTGCGGGTCGGCAATCAGGCTTTCGTCAGCTTTCCCAACTTCGCTCATTGGCGCACGCGCACTGCCTTGATGTTCGGCGGGCGCATGCCAGTGACCCGTGCTCTGCCGGTCAGCTGGTTTGAGACAAAAAACATTCATCACGTAACGATCGATGATTTTCGTGAGCTGGCCCGCGCAAAGCGGGCCACAATAGAGAACGCATGGTTTTTTTCAGGGAAAAAGGAAATCGGCGCGACAGCAGCTAACTGGCGCGCCGAATTCGCAGTATTCCAACTGAGTCGTTGATCGTGACTTTCGTTTGGCCGTGATCGCGGATGGTCCGGCTAATTGAAGATCAACCCGCGCGGTGAAGGCCGCAAATCTTGTTGCCTGATGGATCTCGGAAGTAGCAAAGGTTCAACGTACCGATGTTGCTGGTCCGTGGTCCCGGTGGATCCTCGATGCTCGTTCCGCCGTTGGCTACTGCCGCATCGTGCAAAGCCTGAATCTGCTCTAGACTGTCGCAAGCGAAGCCCACAGTCGACCCATTGCCAGCGGTTGCGGGTTGCCCATCGATGGGTGTTGAGACTGCGAATATGCTGTCATTGTGAAAGTAGAACAGGCGAACCGTGCCGTCCTCTTTCTCATCGCGCATCGGCTCACCTGCACCAAGTACGCCGAGCACAGCATCATAGAATTTCTTTGAAGCTTCGATGTCGTTTGAACCGACCATCACATGACTGAACATACGGTTGTTTCTCCTTCTCGCCTTGTTTTTGCCTAAGCCAACGGGGGCGTCACAACAAGCATATTGGTAGCGCTGCGTTCAGATTGAGTGATATAGGCACCGGCTATGATTAAATTGATTACTGCGGCGGCCCTCATGGCTGCGAGCTTTCAGACCCCTCCGGCAAAGAGAGACGAGCCGCAATTGTCCCAAGAGCATACGGCCATGCTGCGGTGTTCAGCCGCATTTGCGCTGGTTTCCTACGGGCAAGCAAATGGTGACGAAGCGGCGAAAGCATGGCCCACAATCGACCCACGCGGTCGTGAGTTTTTCGTCCGATCCTTGGCCAAGATAATTGATGATACAGGGATGACGCGCGATCAGGTTTCACAATTGGCAGAGGCGCAAGCGCAGCGTTTGCTCGATGCGGACTTGCTTGATAGCGTTATGCCTGGCTGTTTGCTGATGCTTGATGCATCGGGCGTCTGAAAAGCGACTATACCACCTATCTGTCAGTAGATTTGCCGCGTGAATTGCGGCAAGAGAACTGGCAGTATGTGGCGCCTATATCAATTCCCGCTTTGTCCGTTTTCGCGCAAGATTCGCCTGCTGCTGGGCGAAAAGAATGTCGCCTATGAAATGGTTCGTGAGGACCCTTGGTCGGCGAGCGATTATTTCTGGAATTTGAACCCGGCGGGGCGCACACCGGTGATGGTGCATCAGGAACGCGATACCGTGCTGTGCGATAGCCGCGCCATAGCCGAATATTTCGAAGAGACGGTCAATAAGTCTCCGATGATCAATGGCACTTCGGCAAACCGAGCTGAGATCCGCCGTCTGGTCGCGCTGTTCGATGAGAATTTCTATAATGATGTGACGGCGCCATTGCTGAATGAGCGGATGAAAAAGCGGATCGTGCTGAATCAGCCACCAGACTCGCGCGTGCTGCGCGAAGCGATGAAGCTGGCGCACGGGCATCTGGATTATATGGATTGGCTGATCGACAATCGCCCCTGGCTGGCAGGATCGACGATGAGCCTTGCCGATCTGGCGGCGGCTGCACAGATATCTGTAGCCGATTACCTGGGCGGGATAGACTGGGCAGGTCATGAACAGACCCGAGGCTGGTACGCGGTGTTCAAGAGCCGCCCCAGCTTCCGCCCATTGTTGACTGAGCGCATGGGCGTAATTCAGCCGCCCGCGCATTATGCGAAGGTCGATGTTTGAGGAATGTGAAATGACTGACAAGGTTGAGCTGAGCGAAGAAGAATGGCGCGCCAAGCTGACGCCTGAGCAATATTACATACTGCGTGAAGCCGGAACTGAGCGGGCTTTCACCGGAAAGTATGACAAGCATTACGATGCAGGAGAATACATGTGCGCCGGGTGCGGTACGCGGCTGTTTGACAGTGATGCCAAGTACAACTCGGGCTGTGGCTGGCCAGCTTTTACGAAGCCTGCTGAGGACGACACGATCGAAGAGCGCCGGGACATTTCGCATGGTATGATCCGCACTGAGGTGCTTTGCGCGAAATGCGGCGGTCACCTGGGCCACGTGTTCCCTGATGGCCCCCGTGAAGAAGGCGGTATGCGCTACTGCATCAATTCCGCTTCGCTTGAATTCGACCCCGGGAATTGATCATAGCGGAGGAAATTCGGACCGAGGCCCGTTCACGCAAGGTTACAACTCGCCTATGCATCGCGATGGTGAGCGATCAAATGAAACCAGTCGGGTAAGATAGTGACGTCCAAACGAGGCGCCAAAATGCGGATGAAGCGCGGCAGCAGGCGCGCCGCAGCTGAGCGCAATCAGCGCAGTGAACCAGGGTCTCGCCGCAAGCGTACTCGCCGCAGTTCAGGCAGCGGAGGTCCGCAAAGTGGGGTGAGACTGTGGGCTAAGCGTCTCGCGCTGTGGGGCGGGGGAGCTGCTGTCTTGGCGGCAATAATTCTGATCATTGCGGTGGCATCGGCGGTCCAGACATTACCGAGCTACTATCAGCTCAAGGCGACGCAGAACGATCAGACAATATTGGTGCGTGCTCGCGATGGAACGCCAATTGTAGAATTGGGGCCAAGCTTCGGTAACTGGCTCGATTATGACGAGATTCCGCAGGTAATGAAGGATGCGATGGTGGCGGTAGAAGACCGCCGATTCTATTCGCATTTCGGAGTCGATCCGATCCGTCTTACTGGTGCGATAGTAGAAGGGACCATCGGTGACCGCAGTCGCATTGGCGGCACATCCACCATTTCTCAGCAATTGGCCCGCAACCTGTTCCTCAACAACAACCGCTCGATTGATCGCAAAGCGCGTGAGGCGGTGCTGGCGATGGCGCTCGAGTGGAAGTTTACCAAAGAACAGATACTCGAGCTATATCTCAACAAGGTATATTTCGGCGGTGGCGCCTATGGCATCGATAGCGCCAGCAGAAATTTTTTCAGTCATCCGGCAACCGAGCTGTCCGTCGCGGAAGCGTCAATCATAGCTGGTTTGGTCAAAGCACCCTCGCGCTATTCACCAACTGCAGATGTTGATGCGGCGGTTGCACGCGCTCAGACTGTGCTGCGCTTGATGCGTGAACAGGGATATATCACGCCGCAACAAGCTTTGGTCGATGTGGATGCAGTTAAGCTAAAGACCAGAGTCGGCGGGAATTCAGTCCGCTATTTCACTGACTACGTCCTGCCTCAGCTTGATCTGCTTTTGCCTGAAACCTTTGAAGCAATCGAAGTCTGGACGACACTGGATACAGATTTGCAAGAGGCCGCAACCGCTTCGGTACGGGCCAATACTCCTGAAGGGGCACAGGGCGCATTGGTCAGTCTAGATCGCGATGGCGCGATTCTGGCACTGGTTGGCGGCACTGACTACGTAGAGAGCAATTATAACCGCGCTACCAATGCGCAGCGCCAGCCGGGATCAGCATGGAAGCTGTTCGTTTATCTGGCGGCGCTCGAAGCGGGATATGCCCCTGATGACCGCGTTCAGGATGTGCCCGTAGAAATAGATGGTTGGAGACCGCGAAATTCGAATGGAAAGTTCGCGGGCGAAATCGACGTACGCACCGCCTTTGCTTATTCGGTCAACACCGTTGCGGCCAATTTGGGTCAGGATGTGGGCTTCGGTACGGTGGCATCTATGGCGCGGCGTTTTGGCGTATCATCCCCCATTTCAACTTACCCCTCGATGGTTCTGGGCACATCGGATGTCCGTCTGATCGAAATGACGCGCGCTTTCGCGGCGATCTCCGAAAAGGGGATGTCAGTGGAACCTTACGGTGTCCTGCGGGTCACCACGGCCAGCGGTGAGGAGATTTACAAGCATGAGCGTGGTCGCTCTCGCCAGCTTGTTGCAAGCTATGTCGCCGCAGGCATCACGGACCTGCTTCAGACGGCCGTGAGCACTGGAACCGGCCGGGCGGCCCAGATCGGCAGGCCGGTGGCGGGCAAGACTGGCACAACCAGTTCCAACAAGGACGGTTGGTTTGTGGGGTTTTCGTCTGGCGTAACGACCGGTGTGTGGATGGGACGTGACGATGCGCGCGCTGTTCGCGGGCTGCAGGGCGGGCGCGCGCCAGCGCGGGCGTTTTCTGCTTTCATGCGTGAGGCGGTGAAGGGACGTCCGGTCGAAGAGTTTGACACCGAGGTGCAATTGCCCGGCTGGATGCTCGAACCCGATGATGAATATCTCTACGGCGATCCAGATGATTATTATTTCATCGACGAGTCCGGCAATCTGGTCGACCCCCAGCGCCGAGAAGTGGACCAGTATGGCTATCCATTGCCCGTGGAAGGCGAACAATCGCTGAGAGATGGTGGGCGCCTACCGCAATTTATGCCGCAAGATGAGCCAGGTCAGGCTGCAAGCGATGACTTCCTTGAGCGGGCAACGGGCGAAGATATTCCGCCTCCGCCCCCGCCTATGCCGCGCACCATTCGGCCCAGCCAGCGGGTCGATGAGAACTTTTTGGAAGGCAGCAATAATTAGAGCATGAAAAAAGGGCGTTGGAGCCGAAGCTGACCAACGCCCTCTGTGCTTGAATTGATGGAGTCTTATTGTTCCATCAGGCGCACCGCCACCGTGGTGGAACGTGACGGACCACGTTGGAAGCGGGTGGTCTGGATACGCAGCGCTACAGCTCCGCGTCCAGCCTGCTTTACCTCACGCAATGCGCTTTCAAGATCTTCGAGGCTGGCAATTGACTGGCCGTTCGCCGCTGTGATGATCAGACCACGCGATAGGCCCTTGCGGGCAGCGTCCGAGTTGCTGCGAACGCCTGTGATTGCCACACCTTCGATATCGGCGCTTACGCCAAGCTCTCGCGCATAACGCTCATTCATTGAGACGCCGCTGATGCCAAGATTGTCCTCGATGAAACCTTCCGCGTCTTCATCCAACGCGTTGCTTTCTTCACCTTCTTCATCTGTGAACTCGGCTTGCTGCTGAGCCAGTTCGGCTTCCGATGGACGCTTGCCCACGGTTACATTCAGAGTGAGCTCTTCGCCATTGCGGACGATCTCCAGCGGAATCCGGGTACCCGGAGCAATGTTGGCTATGAGGTAAGACAGGTTCTGATCCGGAGTTACCTCTTGCCCATTTACGCGCAGCACAATGTCACCTTCGCGCAAGCCGCCCTTGTCTGCAGCTTCGCCTTCGACGACCAATTGCACGATCTCGCCGCGATTTTCAGGGATGCCCATCGCTTCGGCCATGTCTTCGCTGACCGGCTGAATGCTGACACCCAGATAGCCCCGCTCGATTTCCTCACCGGCGATCAATGAAGCCACGATCGGGGCAGCGGTATCTGCAGGGATGGCGAACCCGATGCCCACGTTGCCACCAGACGGCGAGATAATCGCGTTGTTTACGCCGATCACATTGCCCTGCATGTCGAACAAGGGACCGCCCGAATTACCGCGATTGATACTGGCATCGGTCTGCAAATAGCGGTCATAGGCGCCGCGGCCGTATGCGCGGTTGGCATTGGATATAATGCCACTGGTTACCGTTCCGCCGAGGTTGAAAGGGCTGCCGATGGCAATCACCCAGTCACCCACACGCGCCTCGTTAGAGTCGCCAAAGGCAACAAAGGGGAATGGCGCACTGCGATTGATTTTCAGCACGGCGAGGTCGCTTTGCTGGTCTGTACCGACTAGCTCTGCTTGATATTCCGTGCCGTCATGCAGGGTAACGGTGATTTCTTCCAGCGTTATGCGCTGGTCAGAAGGCGACACCACATGATTGTTCGTCACGATGTAACCATCTGCTGATATCAGAAAGCCTGACCCGAGCGAGCCGCCCTCTTGTGTCAGACCATCGCGAAAGCGGCGATTAGGCTCAATCGTGAGAGTTTGCCGCGTCGAGATATTCACCACCGCCGGCTGCAATGCCTCTGTAAGGTCTGCGAAGCTTGCTGGCGCGCCGGCGCGCGGTGTGATCCGCTGCATGGCTGTGTCATTGTTCTGGGCTACTTGAGCACCGGCAGGATATCCGGTGGCAAGGGAAAGGCTTGCTCCGCCTAGCAACAAGGCGGTCGTCAATCCGTATACGTAACGCACAGGCTTTGTGTCCTCTCGACTAATGTTCAATTCGTGTTCGGCATGATCGTGCAAACTGCGCATTCACACCAGTTACGGTCTGAATATGCGCTTGGACGCACTTAACCGCATTTGAACGACAGTCGTAATCGATAGTATCGAATCAACTGTTCGTCGGTTTGGGCAGGGCGATCCCGCCCGGCAATTATCATCGGCGCCCACGGAACTGGCGGAAATACTCGCTGTCCTGATCAAGGATCATGGAGCTATCTCCAGTGCCTTGCTCAAAGGTGCGGCGATAACTCTCCATGGCCCGGTAGAAGTCATAAAACTCCGGATCCTTGCCATAGGCGTCTGCATAGGTTGCAGCCGCTTGAGCCTCCGCTTCGGCACGAATGATTTGAGCGTTCTTGCGGCCTTGTGCACGAATGGTTTCCGCCTCTTCCTGACGATCAGATTGCATACGCGTGAAAGCCGCAGTCAAAGGTGTACCTTCGGGCAAGTCAGCACGCTTGATCTGCACATCGATTACCTGAGCACCATACTGACGCGCTTGTGTGTCGAGTGTATCGCGAATGCGTTGCATGGCGGTGCCGCGCTCTGCCGTAAGCAGAGAAGCGAAGGTCCGTCGGCCCAGTTCCTGACGCAGAACCGATGTCAGGATCGGTGCAAGCTGCAGCCGCACGTTTTCCTCGGTACCGGCGTTCTCGATCATTTGCACCGGATCGATGATGCGGAAACGGGCATAGGCATCAACCTGCAGACGCTGCTGGTCGCTGGTCAGGACCTCCTGGCGTTCCATATCGAGGTCAAGGATGCGACGCTCTACCATCTGCACCTGCTGGATCAGAGGAATGCGATAATAGAGCCCGGATTTGGTCTCGCCGAATGGTACGTTAGGGCGGAAGATATTGACCACCTTAACCGGGTTACCGGTCTGGATCACAACCGCCTGTTTGTCTTCGGGAACCACAAACAATGATGCAAACGCAGCTGCGATGAGTACGAATACTCCGATCACAACCGCCTTATAGTCTTGCCAGATGTTTTCCATGATCACTGGCCTCCCGTTTGCTGAGCTTGCTGCTGGGCTTCGCGCGCACGGCGCTGAACCTCTGGCAGTGGCAGATATGGCGTCACGCCATCAGCTTCGATGATGGTCTTGTCCGTCTTCGAAAGCACGCTCTCCATTGTCTCATAATAAAGGCGACGGCGCGTCACTTCGGGCGCCAAACGATATTCGCCATAGATCTGGTTGAATGCTTCCGCGTCACCTTCAGCGCGCGCGAGCAGCTGTTGTGCATAGCGTTGCGCCTGGTTGATGTCGCGCTCGGCGTCCTGCTGAGCCGCAAGTACATCGTTGAACGCTTCGATGACTTGCTGCGGAGGGTCGGTTTTGTCGATTTCGATACCCTGCACGGCAATCCCCGCGCGATAGCCGTCGAGCATGGCCTGCATCCGCGTCATAACGGCCAGTTCGATGTCAGCACGGCCTTCACCCGAAAGCACGCGATCGAGTGGCTGTTCGGCCACAGAGGCACGCATGGCCGCTTCGGCTGCTTCAAGGATGGTCTCTTCGGGTTCCTCCAACTGGAACTGATAATCAGTCAGGTTCTTGATATTCCAGCGAACCAGATAACTCAGATCAACCAGGTTCTGATCCCCTGTCAGGATCAGCTTTTCCTGGTTGCCCTCTGGAATCTTGGCTGAACGGATCTGACTGACATTCTCTACCGTCACCTGCTGGATCGGGTAGGGGAGAGAGAAGTTGGTGCCGGGATTAAGAGTGCTTGAGTACTTGCCACCAAGCCAGGTTACGATGCCTTGTTCGCGCGGCTGAACAAAGTGGACCGACGAAAGGCCGATCCATGCCAGTGCCACGCCGCCAAGTATCAGGGGAAGCCAGCTTTTCCCGCCTGGACGCTGCGGCAAGCGCAAATTTGGTCCGCGCGGGCCGCCGCCTCTGCGTCGTGGGCCTTCCGGGCCACGATTCTTGAAGATATCTTCTATGTTGGCGGAGCGGCGTTTTCCATCACCACCGCTTCCGGGAAGCCACGGATTGCGCGGGCCGCCGCCCTTGCTGTCGTCGCCCGATGAGCCTCCTTCGCCGCCATCATCGCCGCCGCCATTGCCCCATGGGCTTTTGCCGGCCATCGCGAGGCCAATCGATTTTCTGAAACTGTCGAATTTGTCCATAAGTCTTTTATAGGTGCGCTTCTGACGAAAAACAGGGGTTGCGCATCACAAATTGATGCTAGGGGCTTGCGCCATGAATTCTAACGATTTGCAAGCACATCTTTCAGAGCCTCTCGCGGCGCGTGTAAAGTCTGCCAAAATGATAGGTGAACGTGCGATTGTGGTGCTCGATGCAAGCGGGCTTCCAGCCAAAGACCGTGCCGCTGTCGAGCAGGAGATTTCAGAAGTTCTTGGCGCGGTTGAAGGCGTGAACGAAGTGCGCGTTGCGATGATGGCTGATAAGGTCAAGCGCCGCATCATTGCCATCGGATCGGGCAAGGGCGGTGTGGGCAAGTCAACGCTCACCACCAATCTCGCGGTTGCTCTGCGGCAGATGGGGGTTTCGGTCGGCGTGGTGGATGCCGACATATACGGCCCATCCCAGCCCAAATTGCTGAAGACGGAGGGCATGAAGCCTGAAGCTGCGGGTGAAAAACTCATCCCAGTGCAAAGCGAATACGGTGTTCCGGTGCTTTCGATGGGTTTTCTGGTGAAGCCAGCACAAGCTCTGGCATGGCGTGGACCGATGGCAGGTAACGCATTGAGCCAGTTGGTCGATGCCGAATGGGGGGAGACCGAACTGCTTCTGATTGATCTTCCGCCGGGCACCGGCGATGTGCAGCTGTCGATGCTTCAGAAGCACCGGCCGGATGCCGCGATTCTCGTGTCGACCCCCCAAGACTTGGCTCTCATTGATGCAGCTCGCGCCGGGCAATTGTTTGAGCAAGGGCAAGTACCTGTGATCGGACTTGTCGAGAATATGGCTGGGTATGCCTGCCCTCACTGCGGCGAGGTATCCGATCCATTTGGCAAAGGTGGCTTCGAAGCGATGGCAGAGAAAGTCGACATCCCTTTTCTTGGGCGCATTCCGCTTGCTTTGCCGATCCGCGAAGCCGGAGACAGAGGCGTTCCGTCCGCCTCGACCGACAGTGATGAGGGCAAGGCATTCGTCGCGGTCGCAAGCAAAGTCGCCGACTGGCTGAAGAAGGAGAGCACCTGAAAATGGCGATCACGCGGCGCGGATTGCTGGCTGGCGCTGCTGCGGGCGGCGGCTTGCTGATTGCGTGGACGCTGTGGCCCCGAAACTTTCCAAATCCTCTAGAGGCGCGTGACGGAGAACAGGTCTTTGACGCATGGCTCAAGATCGCGAGCGACGGAGTGATTACAGTCGCTGTCCCGCAGCTGGAGATGGGACAGGGGATCACAACCCTTATTCCTCAATTGGTGGCGACTGAACTGGGGGCGGATTGGCGCCAGATCGCAGTTGAACCTGCGCCTGTGAGTGGCAGCTATGCCAATGTCCCACTTGCTGCGAAATGGGCCCCGATGTGGGCTAACTTCCCAGATCTTGCTGATGATCCAGAAGGCTTGCTGGCGAGACGTTTTGCTCAAGACATGCGGCTCAATATCACAGGTGATGGCACGGCATTGGAGGCATTTGAACAGCCTTGCCGCGAAGCTGCGGCGTCTGCGCGCGCCATGTTGGCGCAGGCGGCGGCGGCGCGCTGGAATGTCGGGTGGGAGGAATGCCGCGCCAGTGCGGGTTTTATCATTTACGAGGATCGGAGCCTCAGTTTCGGCGAACTGGCGATGGAGGCCGCCGAATTCGATCCGCCCGATCCCCCGCCGTTGATGCCAGAGCCGTTCAGTGAAGACGTGTTGCCCGGCGAAGCAGAAGGCTTGAGTGCGTTTCCACGTCTCGATTTGCCATCGAAGGTCGATGGATCATTTCAGTTTGCCGGGGACGTTCGGTTGCCGGGAATGGTTTACGCGGCGATCCGTCATGGTCCACTGGACAAGGCAGAGCTGACCGAGTTCAACCCATTTAATGCGCGGAACATCAACGGCATCGTAGGTGCAGTCGAAGGCAAGCGCTGGCTGTCTGTTGTGGCGACCAACTGGTGGGCTGCAGAACAGGCGCTGGACACGATGAACGCGCGTTTTCGCGTTGAACATCTGGTCGACAGCGAGATGATGGAGCAGCAGCTGGATGACGCGCTGAAATCCGGCGACGCGGACCGAATTGCTGAGCGGGGCGATCCAGATGCCTTGCTGGAAGCACCGGATATTGAATTGAGATATGATATTGAGCCCGGGCTGCATGTCACCAACGAGACGAGCACGGCGACAGCACGGTTCGCGGATGGCAAGCTAGAGCTCTGGATTGCCTCACAAGCGCCCGAGCGTGCAAGGATAGCTGCGGCGCGAGCTATCGATATCGATGTTGAAGATGTCGTGCTTTACCCGATGCCGGCAGGCGGAAGTTTTGATCGTCGGTACGAGCATGACCACGCAATTGAAGTCGCTCTGATCGCACGTGAGATTGGCCGTCCGGTGCAGTTGATTTGGTCGCGGTGGCAGGAAATGCTTGCTTCGCGACCGCGCTCTCCTGCAGCCATCATGCTCAGCGCGAAGAAGGCTCCAGGCGGTGAAGGTCGGCCTGACGCCTTGCGCACCCGCATTGCTATGCCACCTGCAAACCTTGAGTTTGGGCAGCGCCTTTTTGAAAACAAGACAAGCTGGGCCGCGATCCGCGATACGGAGGGCGAGGCTGACGCGATGGCATGCGAAGGCGCGATGCCGCCCTATTCGATCCCGAATGTCGCGGTAGACCATGCACCGGTAGAGATTGGTCTGCCTGTCTCTCGCTTGCGGGGCAACGCCAACACTTACACCGCGTTTGCTATTGAGAGTTTCATCGATGAGTTAGCGAATGAAAATGGGCGTGAACCGCTTTCTTTCCGCATGGCCATGCTTGGAAACGATACGAGGCTGGCAGCTTGCCTGCAGCGCGCTGCCAGGATGGCGGAATGGGGCGGTGGCGGCGATCAGAGTGGCCAGGGTATTGCGTGTCACCGGATCGGCGATCATGATACCGGCGGCCGGATCGCCTGCGTGGCTAGAGCGCGGGCGGGCGAAGGTGGCGTGCGCGTCGATCAGCTGGTTGTGGCGGTTGATATTGGCCGGATCGTTAATCTGGATATCGCACGACAGCAGATCGAAGGTGGCCTTGTGTTTGGTCTTGCCACCGCAATGGGTGCAAGCACGCGATATTCAGGCGGACTTCCTCAATCGCAGCAGTTGAGCGCGCTAAACCTACCTGTAATGGCCGATTGTCCGGACATAATTGTGGACTTTATCGATAGCGAAGCACCTGCATTCGATCCCGGCGAATTGGGTGCGGTGGTGGCGGCTCCGGCGATCGCCAACGCACTTTATTCGGCCACTGGCTTGCGGTTGCGCCGCCTGCCCCTACTTTCAGGGGGCTTATGACCTGGGTCCAACAATCTCTTCCGTCTGATCACGTGCCTGTCAAAAGCGGCCGGATCGGCGTTTTGATTGTCAATCTTGGAACTCCAGAATCTCCTGAACCGGGCGATGTTAAGCGTTACCTCAAGGAGTTTCTTTCCGACCCGCGTGTGATCGAGATTCCCGCCGTGATCTGGCAAGTCATCCTGCGCGGGATCATACTCAACACGCGCCCGAAGAAGAGCGCCGAGGCGTATTCAAAGGTCTGGACCGACCGCGGGTCGCCGCTTCTGGTGATTACACAAGATCAAGCTGCGGGGTTACAGCAGCGGCTTGGCGATGCCGTGCTTGTTCGTCACGCAATGCGTTATGGCAAACCGTCCATTCCGACAGAATTGAAAGCGCTGCAGGATGCGGGCTGTGATCGAATTCTGCTGGCGCCGCTCTACCCGCAATACAGCGGTGCGACGACGGCCACTGTGGTAGACAAGGCAGCTGAGTATTTGGCGGAGACACGATGGCAGGCGGCCTTGCGTACTCTGCCGCCATATCATGATGATCCAGCCTATCTCGACGCGCTGGAGGCAGACACATTACGTCAGCTTCGCGGGCTCGATTTTGTGCCGGAAGTCTTGCTGCTTAGCTTCCACGGAATGCCATTGCGTACGCTTGAGCTTGGTGATCCGTACCATTGCCATTGCCGCAAGACCGCGCGCCTTTTGGCTGAACGGCTGGCCACAGCGGATGGCTATGAAAACATGCGGATCGAGACGACGTTCCAGTCGCGCTTTGGCCGTGCTCAATGGCTTGAACCTGCGACAGACGACACGTTGATTGCCGAGGGCGCGAAGGGAACAAAGCGGCTGGCGGTGACTGCTCCCGGTTTTTCAGCCGATTGCGTTGAGACATTGGAAGAGCTGGCGATCGAAGGCCGCGACGAGTTTCTTGAAGCGGGTGGCGAACAATTCGCTGTCCTGTCCTGCCTCAACGCATCAGATGCCGGGATGAAGATGCTTGAATCCATCATCCGGCGCGAGCTTTCAGGCTGGATCTGAGCCACAAAGCAATCGGAACTGGATTTGCTCTCGCGATTTACTTACATCAGGGTAAGTAGCTGACAAAAGCTGAGAGAGGACCTCCCCGATGGCAAGCATCGCCCAACCATCACAGCAAGACACGGACACTTCACCGCAGCATTGGACCGAAGGTAACCCGGACCCATCCGATCTTGATCACATTCCGGGGGAGGGCGGCCTGCCGATTATCGGCAATACTTTCAAGATGCTGGCTGACCCACACGCTTTTACCAAGCGGATGGTTGAAACCTATGGCCGGGTCTACAAGACGCGCGCATTTGGTGGCTGGAATGTCGCCATGGTTGGCCCCGAGGCGAACGAGTTGGTGCTGTTCAACAAGGACAAGATTTTCTCCAGCGAGCAGGGTTGGGGTCCCGTTCTTGACCAGCTTTTCCCGCGCGGGTTGATGCTGATGGATTTTGATCATCACAGGATTGACCGGCGCGCTCTGTCGATCGCATTCAAGCCAGAGCCAATGCGGCATTATTCGGGAGCGCTTAATCGCGGCATCGCGCAGGAGGTGCGCAAATGGCAGGGCGAGATGCTGTTCTATCCGGCGATCAAGAAATTGACGTTGGATCTGGCGGCGGACAGCTTCATCGGTATCCCGTGGGGGCCAGAGGCGGACAAGATCAATGAAGGCTTTGTCGACATGGTCCAGGCATCGGTCGCACCGGTCCGCAGGCCGCTACCGTTTACCAAGATGAAAAAAGGCGTCGACGGGCGGAAATACCTGGTCGAGTATTTCACAAAGGAAACCCACCGGCGCCGTAGCGAGGGCGGCGGGCAAGACATGTTCAGTCAGTTCGCCACCGCGACCCGAGAAGACGGCTCGCTGTTGCCGGTGGATGAAGTGGTCGATCACATGAACTTCCTGATGATGGCGGCGCATGATACCATCACATCATCAGCGACGTCGTTGATCTATCTGCTGGCGAAAAATCCCGAGTGGCAGGAAAAGCTACGGAAAGAGATTATAGCGGTTACCGGCGGACCGGATGCTGACGGCAACCCTCGCCCGCTTGATTATGATGATCTTGCCAAGCTTGAGCTGACTGAAATGGCTTTCAAGGAAGCTTTGCGGATGATCCCTCCTGTGCCGTCCATGCCGCGTCGTGCGCTGAAATCGTTTGAATTCGGTGGCTACAAAATCCCAGCAGGCACGCCTGTGGGGATAAATGTTCATCACACCCACCACGATCCGGAATTGTGGCCAGACCCTTACACTTTCGATCCCTTGCGGTTTACGCCTGACAAGGTGAAAGCGCGGCACAAATATGCCTGGGTGCCGTTTGGTGGCGGCGCGCATATGTGCCTGGGGCTGCATTTTGCATACATGCAGGTGAAGATCCTGCTCACGCAATTGTTACAACGCTATTCGATCGAAATATCTGAAGAATATGATCCTGAATGGCAGGCTTGGCCGATTCCTCAGCCTAAGGACGGGCTAAAAGTCACGTTTAAGAGTCTGTGATTACCGCAGCCCATCCGGGCTGCGATATCCTCGCTCACGCGGCCTAAGGGCCGCATCGCTGCGGGCGGCCAGTCGGCCTTTGGCTGACGCGACCAAGCGGCACCAAATCAAAAATCTATAGCAATGCCGTCTTTTTCCCAGTCGCCATAGCGGGTGGGAGATAGCTCTTCTTCGTCCTTGCCAGCCTTTGGCTTAGGCGGAGGATCGTTGGTCCAGTGCGCGGGCTTCTCGAACGCCTTGGCCGCTTTGGATTTCTTGGTCGTCATGCAATCTAAATGCGCGCGCTGGCTTATTGTTTCAATAGTCCGTAACGGGGCGAACAATGCATCAACCATCCGGAATCCACGCGCGCCGCGCTGCGCTGCAAATGCTCGATGCCGTATTGCGGCGCGGCGAAACGCTTGAACAAGCCGAGCACGCGGCCTTGCGCCAAGTTCGAAAGCCTGCGGACAAGGGGCTGGCTCTTGCGATAGCAAACGAAGTGCTTCGCTGGCTCATGGATCTCGACGCGCTGATCGACAGCGCGACGAAACAGCGCCTTCCCGACGATGCCAAACCTAGGGCGGTACTGCGCATGATGCTGGCCCAATGGCTAAGGCTGGAGACACCGCCACACGCAGTGATTGCGACCGCCTTGCCGCTGCTGGCGGGTGGTCCACGAAGGTTGGCACATGGCGTGTTCTCGACTCTGACCAAGCGCGAAGTGACGCTCCCGGATGTTCCCACATTGCCCGAGGCTGTGTGCGACCGGTGGGGCGCGGAACATGCGGCTAAGATTGCGCCGGGTCTTGCCGAACCCCCACCGCTTGATCTTACCTTGCGAGACGAGGCCGAGACGCAGCAGATGGCTGTTCAATTGTCGGCGGACTCGCTCGCGCCCGGACATCTGCGGCGTGCACGAGGCGAGGCGATCGATAAGATTGCCGGATTTGCAGATGGGCAATGGTGGGTGCAGGATATGGCGGCATTATTGCCCGCACGGTTGTTGGGCGAGGGGAACGGGCGTCATGCACTTGACCTCTGCGCAGCGCCCGGCGGCAAGACGCTGCAACTCGCGGCGAACGGATGGAACGTGACTGCGCTCGACATCAGCAAGCGGCGGCTCGGACTACTCAAAGAGAATCTCCAGAGGACCAGCCTAAAGGCATCCCCCCTTCGCGCCGATGCACTCACTTGGGAGCCTAAGCATCAATTCGATGCAATACTGCTCGATGCGCCATGCACGGCAACGGGCACTTGTCGTCGTCACCCTGACGTATTGCATCGGATCGGACCCCGCCAGATAGAGGAGATGGTCGAGCTGCAACGCGGGCTGGTCACTCGTGCGGCTGAATGGGTGAAATCGGGTGGTGTGCTGATCTATGCTGTGTGTTCGCTGGAACGCGAGGAGTGCGAGGCGCAAGCGGAATGGATTGACGCGGCGTTGGTCCTGCAGCCGTCACCGATAGCCGCAGACGCGCTGCCCGCCGGCCTTCAGCCAACCGAAGAAGGTTGGTTGCGGACGCATCCCGGTATGCTGTCCGAATACGGCGGACTGGATGGTTTCTTCGTCGCTCGTTGGATCAAGGCCTGATCGTCTCCCAATTCAGGCTTAGCTTCGCGCAGGATCTGTCTTTCTGCGCGATCTCCATTGTCGCCGAGTTCGCGGCGTGTTCAAGCAATCTCGCATCGAACTTGATGCCAAGCTCGACGTAGCGATACATATCCATCTCGCCACTTACGACTAGCAATGGCATGCCAGCATTGATCTGACTGGCGATTTGTCGCGCTACCTCGGCCAAATGCGGCGCATTTACGTGATCCCCCGAACCGCTGAAATAAGGATGACCGGGCATTAGCCCGTTTTCCTTTGTGATCAGCGCTGCTGCATGTGGGCCATCCAGCTCAGAAACCAGAGGGACTTCGGCGCCGCTAAGGTTCAGCAGCTCACGCGGAGCGTATCGAAAGCCGGTAGGCCCCGATTGATCTGCTAGCGTACGCTTTGTTCCTTCACGCCATTCTTCAAAGTTGCGCGTTCTGAAGACAACCCCGCGTCCGCGCATTGTCACGATCAATTTTTCGTCTTGGTCGTACAGCCTGGTTTCGAAGGCGAGTTCGTCTTCAACCAAGGTCCGGGCAAAAATCCCTCGCGTCGCATGCGTGGCGGAATGATCATGCAATACCCAGTCCGTCCAAGTCAGTGCGCTCCATTTGCCCTCGTCCAGTGTCCCTAAAGCGGCTGAGGCGCCGACGCTGGTCCAATAATTCTGAGTCTGAATGACAATAGGATGCTGAGCAGGCAATTTCAGCCAAGGCCACAATTCCATGTCGCCGGAGCATGCGAATGTGACCGAACCATCTTCAAGGATCGCATGCTCGCTGGTGTATGCTTTTACTGGACCGGGTGCCATGGCAATATCGATGGCAGGCGGGTCGAGATTAGACAAGGATCGAAAGTTATTGCTTGATCTAAACCATACTTGAGCTTGCATAGGATGAGTCCAATGATTCGCATTGAACGCTAAGGACTGAAGAATGGATCTGAACCAGGTTACGATTGGCGCGATTGATTTTGATGCTTCGCTCGAATTCTATTCCAAGCTGGGGCTGAAACTGATCGTACTGGCAGAAGGACGCTATGCGCGTTTTGAAATGCCATCCGGCTCCAGCACGTTGTCGCTCCATCATGATGCTGCGCATGAACCGGGCGGAACTCTGCTATACTTTGAAGTCGACGATATCGATGGCAAGTACGCGCAATTGATGGCGCAGGGGGTAGAGTTCGCCAACCCACCGCGCGACGAACGTTGGAATTGGCGCGAAGCGCGCTTTCGCGATCCGTCAGGTAACAAGTTGTGCCTGTTCCATGCTGGGCCGGACCGACGCTTTCCCCCTTGGCGTCTGGAGGCGTCCAACGCGAGCTAACCGGAACGGATCAGGTCACGAGAGGGCTCTGCCGCCGCATCTGCAGCTTGCGGTGCATGATGCAGAAGCTGACAATGGCAATCAATCAGCCTTCACCTTGGCCGTAAAACTCTTCCTGAGCTTTTGCAGCTTGGGAGGGATAACCGCCAGGCAATAGGGATTTCGCTGACCTTCGCCTTCCCAATATTCCTGATGATAGTCCTCTGCCGGGTACCATTCCGCTGGCCCCTCCACTGTTGTCACCGCGCCGCCGCCATTTTCCGCATTCCAGCGCGCGATGGCAGCTTCAGCCGCTGCTCGGTCCAGATCGTCGGACAGGAATATGGCGCTGCGATACTGCGTGCCGATGTCGTTGCCTTGGCGATTGAGCTGCGTCGGGTCGTGGGTTCCCATGAACACGTCCAGAATCTCTTCCATGGAGATTACTTCTGAGTCGAATGTTACGCGGATTGCTTCAGCGTGGCCAGTGCTGCCGCTGCAAACCTCTTTATAGCTCGGGTTCGCGATAGTCCCACCGATGTATCCGCTTTCTACTTCGGACACGCCAACAACGTCGCGGAAAACCGCTTCGGTGCACCAGAAACATCCGCCAGCCACAATGGCTTGCTTGGCTATTGCCATCGTCAAATCTCCTTATTTGAACGACAAATAGGAATTCGTGGCACACTTGTCATGCTCACGCGTTGCAGTATGGAAAATACCCACCACACCAATGGAGAGTTCCCACTATGCATAGAATGCTTTTCGCCGCAGCGGCGCTGTCGCTCGCCGCGCCTGTCGCCCCTGTCTTGGCCGATAGCCACGGTGGTCACGCGGAAGCAACGAGCTTGACCGAAGTGCTTGCGCACGAGCGCCGTGACGGTGATCGAGCACGCGATCAGTATCGCAATCCTGCTGAAACACTCGCGTTCTTTCAAGTCGAGCCCGACATGACCGTTGCCGAAGTTGCACCCGGCGGAGGATGGTACACGCGCATTCTTGCGCCATATCTGGCCGAAAAGGGTCAGTACATTGCGATTGCTCGTGACAGCGATGCAGGCGGCTTCGGTACGCGAGCTGCGCGCGCTCGAGCACTCGGATGGACCGAACGGTTCAAGCAGGACTTTGCCGAAGAGTTCGGCGGCACAGCTGACGAGGTAATGGCTTTCGAAGTAGATGAATTTCCCGACGAGTTGTCGGGTAGTATCGACCGCATACTGATCGTACGTGCCCTGCATGGTGTGTGGAATGGCGGCGACATCCAGCTTTGGATGCGCGCAATGCGAAAGGTTCTGGCAGAGGACGGGATGGTGGGCATTGTTCAGCATCGAGCGCCTGCCGATGCCACATATGCCGATGTAAACCCGGCACGCGGCTACATGCGCGAAGCAGACATGATAAAGCTGATGGAGATCAGCGGCTTCGAACTGGTCGCAAAGTCAGAAATCAATGCCAACCCGAATGATACCGCCGATCACCCGGAAGGCGTTTGGGAGATGAAGCCAGTCTGGCGCACCAAGCGTCCAGAACTGGAGAATATCGGCGAAAGCGATCGTATGACGCTGTTGTTCAAGAAAGCGGACTGACGTTCGCCGGGCTATTCAAGAAGACAGACTGAGCTTAAAGGGCGGCGCATGAGAGAAATCACGGTTGCCGCCCTTCAACTCGCGCTGGGCAGCGAGGACGAACAGGAAAACATTGCCGCTGTTGGCGAGCTGGTGGAGCAAGCTGCTGCGCGCGGAGCAGAGATTATCCTGCCACCTGAGCTCTTCTCTGGCCCTTATTTCTGCAAGACAGAGGAAGAGGAGCTGTTCGCGCTGGCCCGGCCAACGCTTGAGCACCCTTCGGTCATTGCGATGCGCAAACTCGCAGCGAAGCTGAAGGTCGCGATCCCCACCAGTTTCTTTGAGCGTGACGGGCATCACTATTACAACACGCTCGCCATGATTGATCCCAGTGGCGAAGTTCTGGGCACCTACCGCAAGAGCCATATTCCCGATGGGCCGGGCTATGAGGAAAAATACTATTTCCGCCCCGGTAACGACGGGTTCAAGGTTTGGGGCCTGTGCGGAACGCGGATTGGCGTCGGGATCTGCTGGGATCAATGGTATCCCGAATGCGCCCGCGTGATGGCTCTCAAAGGCGCAGAATTGCTGTTCTATCCCACCGCGATCGGGTCAGAGCCGTATGACTCCGATCTTGACACCAGCCGAATGTGGCAACGCGCGATGCAGGGACATTCGGTTTCGAACTGCATGCCGGTGATCGCTGCAAACCGCATCGGTGTGGAGCAAGGTCAGGCCTTTTACGGGCACAGCTTCATCACCAATGAGTGGGGCGACAAGGTCTGCGAATTTGGCAAGGAAGAATCTGGCGTGCTCGTGGCAACGATCGATCTTGATCAGGCCGCGAAACACCGCGCGGGCATGGGCTTTTTCCGCGATCGCCGCCCGCAGCTTTACGGGCGGATCGTCGAAGACATTTAGGGCCCGGTTCAATCTCCGGCGAGTTCTTTCAACATGATCACCCAATGGTCCAGGCCATTGAGAAAAGCGTCAACATACATTCGCTCATTCAGGCCATGAGCGAACATATCCTGCGGGCGTGAGCCGGCGCCGCCAATCGCAACCGTGTCATAGCCAAGAGTGCGATAGTGCATCCCGTCGGTACCGCCTGATTCCATATAGGGGATAATCGGAATCTCCTGCCCCCAGCGAGCCTGAAGGCTTTTGGCCAAAGCAGCCCGGACGTCGTCGCGTAGCTGCGATTCGGGGCTTTCCGTGACGTCGGTAATCAACTTGAACTGGATGTCGGCATTGCCGGTCAACTCGCGCAGAGTGGCTTCGGTTGCGGCGGCACCTTCACCAGGGAAAATCCGGCAATTCACTGTGGCCGTCGCGCTTTGTGGCAGTGCGTTCTCGGCATGGCCACCGCGCAACATGGTCGCGATACAGGTCGTGCCAAGCGTGCCGACAGTTTCCGGGTTAGCCTGAAGCGTGGCAATCGCATCGACATCCTTGGGGTTCTGCGAAAATGTCCGCATTGCCTCCCCAAGTTCGCCCGGCACCGTTTCGCCAAGTGCGGCGAAATAGCTGCGCGTCAAATCTGTCGCGCGGACAGGGAACTTGTAGTCCTGAATCCGCCCCAGCGCTTCAGCCAGTTCATAGATCGCGTTGTCGCTGCGTGGTCGAGAGGAATGGCCGCCGGGGTTGGTGATGGTCAGTTCCCAGGTGGCATAGGTTTTTTCCGCTGCCTGAACTCGCATGGCCATCGGGGTGTAATCGTTTGATAACGCCAATCCGCCGGCGTCGCTGTTGAGCACAAATTCCGGGTCGACGTTCTCGGCTACCCATTGGGCCTGCGCGCGCGTGGAGACCATGCCGGTCTCTTCGTCGCCGGAGAAGACCAGATAGAGATCGCGGTTTGGAGTCCAGCCTTCACGCCTCAGCCGGAGAAAGGTCTGCGTCAGGTTCATTACCCCGAACTTGTTGTCCATCACGCCGCGCCCGAAGAAATAGTCGTCTTCAAAGATCAACTCGAACGGTGGACGCTCCCAATCTTCCGGCAACGCATCAACCACATCCATATGCGCGAGGAGCACAATCGGTTTCCTGCCTGATGAGCCATCACCGCGATAACGAACGACCAGCCCCTGCGTTGGTTCGCCTGCGCTGTCATAGTCTGTGACCATGATATCTTCGTCAGCAAACCCTTCGCCTTTGAGCCATGCCGTGAGGTAGGTGACCATGGCCGGGACCTGACTGTGTCCGCGCGCTGTTCGAAAACCGATGATATCTTCGTAGATATTGAGCGCGATCTGCTGTTCGGTCGTCAGATCAACAATGTGCCCGTCGTGCGCACTTGATGGCGCGGCAATCATCGTGGCCATGAACGCTGCAGTGCTGGTCAATGCTTTGAGCTTCACCTATCCCCCCTCTGGTCAAGACGTCTCCTGCTGGCGTAACGCGTCCCTACACCGATGTCGATCAGCATTGTTTGCAAGTGCCAGCGCAGAAGGTACGAGAAGCCATGGCGAACGCGTCAAATCTTTTCCTGATCGCCTTGGGCTCAAATGTCAGAACGGCACGCGACGGGCCGCCACGCCGGGTTCTTGAGGCAGCCTATGAAGTGCTCGAGGACCTTGGGATTCTGATCCATGCCGTTTCTCAGACAATCACGACGCCACCGATGGGACCATCGCAGCGCAGATTTGCCAATGCGGCGGCGATCATTGAAACCTCTCGTCGGCCGGACCAACTCTTGGCTGTGCTCAAGGCGACCGAGCACGTCTTCGGTCGCAAGACACGCGGGCAACGCTGGAACGCGCGTGTGCTCGATCTGGATATTGTGCTGTGGGACGGCGGCATTTGGGAAAGCAACTCTTTGCTGATTCCGCACCCGGAATTCAGGAAGCGCGACTTTGTCTTGCAGCCAGCCACACAGATTGGCGGTGATTGGAAAGACCCGATCACAAATTTGTCGCTTGCACAACTATATGGGCGCTTGACCAAGCCGCGCCCTGTCCCTAGGTGACGCGCCTCGTGCAACGCTATCGAACGGCGTTGCGCATCAGGTGGGCCCTTAGCTCAGTCGGTAGAGCAACTGACTTTTAATCAGTAGGTCGCAGGTTCGACCCCTGCAGGGCTCACCACCTATCTTCCATCAAGCTGTGAAGTTCTTGACGCGTTCAATCGTGGGACGAGTGAGTTGAGAGTGAGCCAAAGACGACGGCTTGCGATGTGACAGTCAACTTGAAGTGGAGTCATCGCGCCATTCCACGGCAGCGATATCCATACTGCGGGATGGCAGTGATCAGTTCGTCAGTTCAGTCAGGAACCGACCGATTGCACGCACGGCTTCCGGCTCATCTAGAATTGGCGCGTGCCCCCTATCTCGCACTTCAATCGACGAGAAGTCCTCAGGATGCCTTCGCTGCATTTCCGCTACTGTCTGGCGTTCAAGGATATCGCTGTGCTCACCTCTGATGGTCAGTATGGGCGTTTCCGCAAGGGCGTCCCAAAGGCCCCACAGGTCAGGCGGCACCGTTGCAGGCTCCTGATCTTCCATGCTTCGCGATATTGCCGGGTCATAGGCAAAGCGTATTGTTCCGTCCGGCAGTTCGCAACATGTCCGTTTGGCGAACGCCAACCAGTCGCTGTCATCGAAACCCAACAAAGCTGAGCCGTTGATATCGGCACATCGTATCGCAGCTTTGTCCCAGTTCGTCATCGGGTCTCCGCCGCCGACATAAGAGCGAATCCGATCCAGCCCTGCTTGCGACACTTCAGGCCCAACATCGTTCAGGGCAATGCCCGCAACGCGCTCTGGCGATGTAGCCCCCATGACCATCGCGATCAGTCCGCCCATCGACGTGCCAATGCAGATCACACGCTCAATGCCGAGGTCATAGAGCAGTGCCCACATGTCGGCCGCATAGACATCAGGACGATAATTTGCAGGATCGCCGTCATAGTCTGATTGACCGCGGCCACGTTGATCCGGAACAATCATCCGCTGGTTGCCGATTCCAAGTAACTCGATCAGCGGCTCAAAATCGGCAGAATTTCGCGTCAACCCATGCATCATCAACAAAGGGGGGGATTGATTCTTCTCCCCTTTTGCCGGGTAGTCGCGCGCGAACAGGTCAAGTCGCCCGTCCGCGCTGCGATAGCGATGCTCGCGGTATTTCGCCGGTTCAGTCACGCGACCGAGCCGTTCAGAAGCGAATCTCGCCTGTCACGAAAACCCTGCGTGGGTCACCGTAAAAACCCGTCAGTGTGCCTTCGAGGCCAAGTGTCGGAGTGAACGGCACGCCGCCAGATCCACCCGCGACAAAGTTATAGCCGGCGACAATGTAACGTTTGTCAAACAGGTTTTTGACGTGAGCTCCGATTGACCAACGGTCTGAATCGTCCGTGTAGACCAGGCTAGCGTCAACCAGCACGAAGCCGTCCTGATCAAGGAACGGATTGGGTACTTCGAACTGGCTCGCATCTGACCTTAACGATGCAGAGCCAAGCACATCCACCATGCCGCTCGCCACTGGCAGCCCCAGGTTGAAACCCATGTGGCCGGTGATGTCCGGGGTATTCTGGAACACGCGTTGATCAGCTACATCGGTTCCAAATGCATCAATGAAAGTGTTGAATTCGGCGTCTAGAACGCCAAGCGACCAATTGATGCCGAACCGGCTGCCAGAACCGGCAAAATCCTCTGCGACGAGGGCGTTTCCTTCAAACTCGATACCGTTGACATCCGCACTTGCGGCATTGGACGTGATGCCGATGAAACTGTCATTCACGCCGTCCCCATTGGTGTCGACACCAACGGAACCGGGAATCTGGACATCGTCATACTGGCTCATGAATCCGGCAAGGCTGACATTTATCCGTCCGTCTGCAAGCGATGCCTTCCAGCCCAGTTCGAAACTGTCGACTGTCTCAGGCGCAAATCGCAAGAACTCGAACTGATCGTCGAAATCCACATCACCGTCGCCATCAAGGTCAGGCGCTGCACTTGTTTGGCCGCGGGGGTCGAAGCCGCCGCCTTTGAAGCCGCGCGAATATGTGAAGTAGATGTTGTTATCGTCATCCGGCTTGAACGAGATCGACGCACGGGGAGTGAATTCCTTGAATGTCTCACTGCCGTTGAAGTCACTTGTGACGGCGATCGGAATTGCCGGGCTATTTGGGATGAAAAGATCCGAGAATCCGCCGATAAACGTGGTGCGCAGCACGCGGCTGGTCCGTTTGTCACTCGTATAACGGCCACCAAGTGATACACTCAATCTATCTGTCAGATCATAGGTGAAATCGCCGAAGATCGACCAGGTTTCTGTTTCAACATCGCCCAATGTTTGCGCGTTAAGGCCAGGCAGGCTGATCAAGTCGCCCGTTGTGAACAGCGCCACGTCGAAGGCTGTAAACGCGTTGGCATCAAGATAGTAAGCGCCCAGTACGCCTGACAGCCGGTCACCTTCGTACAGCAATTGAAGCTCTTGGCTGAACTGGTCGTTCTCATAGATAGCCGGCACATCCAGGTCTGCTGCGGGCAGGCTGTCGAAGTCGATTGGTGTGGTCGAGCTATCTTCCCGGTAGCCGGTGATTGATTTCAGCGTGATTGTGTCGCTGACTTCGTAGCTGATCGATAGAGAGCCGCCGTATGCCTCGACTTCCTGATCAACGATGTCGAGGCCAGCGCGTGTATCATAGGGATCGTCAAGAACCGGTGCACCAGTGAACAGGCCCGGGATCAAACGTCCGCCTTGACGTGCTTCACTGTCGTCCTTGACGTAGTCACCGGACAGCCGGACAAACAGCGGGCCGGACTCCAGCTCGATGGTGCCACGTGCGGCCCAGACATCCTTGTTGTAGTTCTCTGTTCCAAGATTGAGATTATCGCCAAAGCCGCCGCGGGATAGCCGCGCGCCACTGGTCCCAATACGCAGACTGTCGCTCACCGGAACAGCGGCAGAAACAACCAGATCGGCTTGGTCATATGATCCATAGGTGCCGCGAATTTTGAATTCGGGAGAGTCTGGCAAACGCGCAGTCACATATTTGATCGCGCCCCCAATCGTATTGCGGCCATAGAGCGTCCCCTGCGGTCCGCGCAGCACCTCGATCCGTTCGACGTCATACACATCAAGGACGGCGGCTTGAGGGCGGTTAAGATAGACATCGTCCACATAGAGGCCGACACCTGCTTCGAAGCCTGCAACGGGGTCTTGCTGTCCAACGCCGCGAATAAAGGCGGTGAGCGTCGTGTTGGTACCGCGGCTGACTTCCAAGGTCAGGTTTGGAACTTCCTGTGCAATTTCGGTGAGCTCCAGCGTACCGCTTCGTTCAAGCTGTTCGCCTGAAACGGCAGTTACAGAAAGCGGCACGTCAGTAAGGCGCTCTTCGCGGCGGCGCGCGGTCACAATGATGACATTGCTGGCACTTTCCCTGCCTTGTGCGACGGTATCGCTGTCTTGCGCTGCCGCACCTGTGGGTGCGAGCGTAGCAGCCATTGCAAGGCCTGCAGAGCCGATCAGAAACCGCGTAACAGAGCGTTGTGTGAATTTCGCCAAGAGACCTCTCCTCATTTTTGTTTCGTGCTTTTTATTGAAAGTTGAACCATCTTTCAAGTTTATTCTTGCGTGCGCTCATGAGACTTTGGTATTAAGCAAGGCAACTAGGGGGATACGCGATCGAAAATCCAACGCCTGTTATGGACAAAACACCGCGCACTGCACGTGGGCGCAAGACATTGCGCAAACTGCTTGATGCCGCGGCAGTGGAGTTCGGGGAGAAAGGCTTTCACGCGGCGTCGATCAGTTCGATCACTCGCAGGGCAGAGGTCGCTCTGGGCACTTTCTACACCTATTTTGACAGCAAGGATGCCCTGTTCCAGGCGCTGGTACAGGACATGAGTACGCAAGTGAAAGCTGGCGCAGTTACCGCGATCGAGAATCTGAAGGAGGCCGGGGAGCCTTCAGCGCTGGATGTCGAAGAGGCAGCATTGGCCAGCTTCCTGCACTTCGCGAAGGAGCATAAGGAAATCTACCGGATCATTGATGAATCCGAATTCGTGGATCCTGCGGCTTATCGCGCGCACTATGAAGGAACAGCAGCCCGGATCTTAGAAAGGCTGCAGGCTGGAGCCGACCGAGAAGAGCTTCGCCACGATTTGGAAGAAGCGCATGCCTGGGCAGTTATGGGTATGAACGTGTTCCTTGGCCTGCGCTTCGCCGTTTGGGGTGACGACGCCGATGAAGTCGATGTGGCACGAATCGCGAGATCGATTCTGCAGCGTGGCCTAACAAAGCAGTAGAGCCGTTGTTCAACCGCCTACCTCTTAATTCGATTGACGATTGAGCGGCGTGGCGCGAAGGCTGCCGCCCATGCATTTGGGCGTCTGCTATTACCCTGAACATTGGCCGCGCGAGCGTTGGGAAACCGACGCGCGCATGATGCGCGAGGCGGGGCTAGCGCGCGTCAGGATCGGCGAGTTCGCATGGAGCCGGATAGAGCCGGAGCCGGGGCGTTTCGACTGGCAATGGCTCGATGAAGCGGTGGAAGTGCTCCACGCAGCAGGGCTGGGCATCATCATGGGCACGCCGACCGCCACGCCGCCCAAATGGCTGGTCGATTCCATGCCGGACATGATCGTGCTTGATCGGCAAGGGCGCCCGCGCGGCTTTGGTTCGCGGCGGCACTATTGCTTCAGCCATGCGGGATATCGCGAGCAGGCGGCGCGCATCACGCGCGCGGTCGCAGAGCGATATGGCCAGCATCCGGGCATCGTCAGCTGGCAAACCGACAATGAATATGGCTGCCATGATACCGTGCAGAGCTTTTCGCCTGCCGCGCGCGACGCCTTCCGACTGTGGCTGGCAGGTCGATACGGAACTATCGATGCGCTCAACGGAGCGTGGGGAAATGTCTTCTGGAGCATGGAGTACCGCAGCTTTGGCGAGATCGGGCTTCCCAATCTGACCGTGACCGAGGCAAACCCGGCGCATTGGCTGGCGTTCCGCCGGTTTTCTTCCGATCAGGTGGTGAGCTTCAACAAGGCGCAGGCCGATATCCTGCGCGAGCTGTCACCCGGCCGCGACATAACGCACAATGCGATGGGATTTTACACCGGTTACGATCATCATGATCTGGCCGCTGACCTCGATGTGCTGGGCTGGGACAGTTACCCCTTGGGTTTCCTCGAAATGTTCAGGTTCACGGATCAGGAGAAGCTGGATTTCGCGCGGCAGGGTCAGCCCGATATCGCTGCTTTCCATCATGATTTGTATCGAGGCTGCGCCATAGATGAGCGCTGGTCGGTGCTTGAGCAGCAGCCGGGGCCAGTGAACTGGGCGCGGCATAACCCGGCGCCGCTTGATGGCATGGTTGCGTTGTGGACACTTGAGGCCATGGCGCATGGCGCGGAGATGGTCAGCTATTTCCGTTGGCGACAGGCACCTTTCGCGCAGGAGCAGATGCATGCCGGGTTGCTGCGGACCGATGGTGAGCCCGCACCTGCTCTCGCTGAAACGCGCGCGGCGGCGGAGGCGATTGAAAAGCTGGGAGCGGTCGGAAAACCGCTGCGCGAAGCGGCGGTCTTGTTTGGCTATGACGCCGAGTGGATCACGCAAATTCAGCCTCAGGGAGAAGGGTTGTCTGCGTTGTGGGCGGCATTCGACAGCTATCGTGCGCTGCGCAAGCTGGGGCTGAATGTCGATATCGTCTCGCCTACATCCGATCTTTCGGACTACGCGCTTGTCGTTGTGCCGTGTCTGCCGATTCTGCCGGACGAGCTAGTCCAGTCGCTTCTCGCTTTCCAAAGACAATTGATCATCGGGCCGCGCACAGGAAGCCGCGACGAAAATTTTCGTATCCCGGACGATTTGCCGCCGGGGCGCTTGCAATCGATCCTGCCGCTCAAGGTCACACGCAGCGAAAGCCTGCGTCCGGGCCTCGAGCATCAAGGTGAGGGCTGGTCGATCGCGCGCTGGTTCGATCATGTCGAAACAGACATGGAAGCCGACCTGATCGCGGAAGATGGCGCCGTCGCTTGCTGGGCGCATGAGAACTGCCGCTATCTCGCGACATGGCCTCAAGGCGCAGTGCTGAGCGAAGTCGTGACGCGCGCGGTTAGCGATGCGGGACATCGAGCGGTCGAAATGCCTGATGGGCTGCGCGTTCGGCGGACGGCGAAATACACTTTCGTGTTCAACTATGCCCCTAGCGAGGTTGCAATACCCGAAGCGATTTCAGGCACGCCAATTATAGGTTCACGCAAATTGCCAGCGGCTAGCTTCGCTGTTTTCCCAGCGGATTAGTCCTTACTGTCGAGCCACTTCGCCAGCGCGACACCGCCCGTAATCAGGAACGGCACCAACACGAAGCTGAGCGTGACCTTGGCAAGAACCTGCCCGATCATCAGGTCCGTGATGTCAAACTCGCCATAGAATGCGAGCGTGATGAAGATCACTGAATCGATCGCTTGACTGAGGGCGGAGGCAATTGCGCCGCGCACCATTAGGCTGATCGCACCTCCTTTGCCATTTCCGCGCAGTTTGGCGAAGATCCATACATTCAGCAGCAGCGATGTGATGTAGGCCGCCGGACCCGCCATCAGGATGCGAGGTGTTTGGCCAAGCACGCGCTCGAAAGCAGCAAGGTCTTCGCCGCGATATTCAATCATTTCCAAAGACGGTGGCAGGCTAAGGACCAGGAAGATCAGCGCAGCCGAAACAGCCAATGGGATAAAGCCGATCCACACCATCTTGTTGGCCATTTTCTGCCCGTAAAGCTGAGCAATCGTGCTGGTTATCACGACCAGCATCAGGAATGGGAAAATCCCCGCTTCGACCGCCAGATTGCTTGGCCACAATTGCACTTGCTTGAAAGCGACCACGCCCGCGAGCACGGTCATCCCGCCGTAGAGGATCGCGTAGATGAAGAAGGCGCGCGGGATACGCAGTTCGGTCGATGCAGCAGTGCTCTCTGTCATGAGCGATGTCTAAGCGTGACTACACGGAAAAGAAAAGCTCTCCCCCACGATTCCTTGTGGGAGTTTGCGTTCAATATCGTCTGAAGGTTTGACTATGCCGGAAGAAACGGCAAGACCGTATGGCTCTTGGTCCTCTCGGCATTGTTAGGGGTTTTATGCCGCAATTCGTCATCAGCCTGTTCGGCATTCTTACAATTCTGGGCATCGCGTTTCTGCTTTCCAACGGAAAGTCACGGATCAAGCTGCGCGTTGTTGGTGCAGCTTTTGCGCTACAGGTTGTTATGGCACTGCTGGTGCTGCGAACACCGTTTGGTGTGAGTGCGATCGGCGGGTTGTCAGACGGCGTGATCGCACTGCTCGATTATTCAAAGGTTGGGATCGAAGCCGTGTTCGGCCCGATGGATGCAAATCCCTTCACTAACACCTTCCTGATTGCGGCCTTGCCGGTGATTGTCTTCTTCGCAGCGCTGGTTGCGATCCTTTACCATCTGGGAATTATGCAGCGCTTGGTGCGCTGGGTCGGCGGCGCACTGGGATGGATCACGGGCATCAGCCGGGTGGAAGCGTTGGGCAGTGCAGCGAATATCTTCGTCGGCCAGTCAGAAAGCCCGTTGGTTGTTCGGCCATATCTGGCTGCATTGCCTCCTGCGCGCCTTTTTACATTGATGAGCGTCGGCATGGCGGGCGTCGCTGGCACAATTCTGGCCGCCTATGCGAGCTTTATCGGTTCGGAGGCTGTACCCTTTCTGCTCGCGGCGGCATTCATGTCTGCACCGGGCGGTATCCTGATGGCAAAGATCATCTACCCTGACGAAGAGGGTGATGATGCGCATGACAACGATCCTGTCGAAGTGTCGGAAACTTTTGAAGAAGGGCACCATCCGGCGAATGTGATCGAAGCGGCTGCGCAAGGCACGCAAACGGGCGTAAAGCTCGCGGTCGCGGTTGGTGCCATGGTGCTGGTGTTTGTTGCACTCGTGGCGCTCGCCAACGGCATCTTGGGCGGAGTTGGCGGTCTTTTCGGCTATCCTGAGCTGAGCTTCCAGCAGATTATCGGCTACATATTCGCCCCGGTCATGTTCCTGATCGGCATTCCGTGGGAAGAGGCCGGGCTTGCGGGCGGATTGTTCGGTACGAAGGTTGTGATCAACGAATTTGTCGCCTTCATTCAATTGGGCGCAATGGACACCAGCATGTTGTCCGACCGCAGCCGCGCGATTGTGACCTTTGCACTATGCGGATTTGCCAATTTCAGCTCAATCGCAATTCAGATGGCGGTGACCGGCGGGCTTGCGCCAAATCAAAGACCTGTGATCGCGCGTCTGGGATTGAAAGCGCTCGCCGCCGGTAGCTTGGCCAATTTGATGAGCGCAGCACTGGCAAGTCTATTCCTGCCGTACTAAGTTGGATTTATGACAGATATCGCAATTGTTTCGCTCGAGCAGCCGCTCGAAACCATCGCCGACGAGCTGGGCCGTAGTTTTGCCGAATATGGCTTTGCGGTGATCCGTGATCACGGCATCCCACAAGACCTGATCGATCGCGCCGAGGAAAAGTCGAAGGAATTCTTCGCGCTGCCCGAAGAAGTGAAGCGCGGGTATCAGCTGCCCGGTGGTGGCGGCGCACGCGGCTATACTCCGTTCGGCACAGAGAAGGCCAAGGATGCGGAAGTGCAGGACTTGAAGGAGTTCTGGCACGTTGGACGCAGCTTGCCAGAAGGGCACGCGCTCGCCGAGTTTATGGCGCCCAATATCTGGCCGGTAGAGATCGAGAATTTCAAGGAGACTTTCAGCGAGCTCTATTCAGCGTTTGAAACCGCTGGCGGCCGGGTTCTGGAAGCTATCGCTTTGCACTTGGGGCTTGAACGCGGTTACTTCGCACCAACGGTCGAGGACGGCAATTCCGTAATGCGACTGCTTCACTATCCGCCTTTGGGCGACGATGCCCCAGAGGGTGCAATTCGCGCGGCTGCGCATGGTGATATCAACACCATTACACTTCTGCTGGGCGCAGAAGAGGCTGGCCTCGAGCTACTTACCAAGCAGGGCGAGTGGAAGTCGGTCGATGTTCCGGAAGGCGCATTGGTAATCAATGTGGGCGACATGCTGGACCGGCTGACCAACAGCAAGCTGCGTTCGACCACACACCGGGTTGTGAACCCGCGCGGCGATGCGGCCAAGCGCTCGCGGTTTTCAATGCCATTCTTCCTGCATTTCCGCCCTGACTATGAAATCAGGACGTTGGAAAGCTGCGTCGAACCGGGCAAAGAATCGGAAGCGCCCAAGCCGATCTCGAGCCACGAATTCCTGCAACAGCGGTTACGTGAGATAAATCTCGCCTGATCAGCCTCGGCTCTGTGTGGAAAAACTGAAATAAACCGATTCTGTTGCGGAGTCGCAACAGGGCAAGGAATCGTAGGGATTCTGCGGGTTTGCGAGTTTTTTGCATCTGCGAACAAGGCAAGGCTTGGCGACGCCAGAGCCAGTTTCATAAATATGTCACAAAACTGACTTTTGACCTTCGTGAAACGTCTCTAGCAGACGGAACTGAGATTCTTCTCCCTCAACTCAAAATCTCACCAGGGGCCTATTTGTCATGAAACTCAAATATCTTTTGGCAGCAAGCGTCGTCAGCCTTTCGGCTGCCGCAACAATTGCAACACCAGCTGCCGCTCAAACCATTACGTCAGGTGTTGAAGGTCAGGTCGCAGACGAAAGTGGCGCAGCCATCCCGGGCGCGACCGTGACCGTCACTGATACACGCACCGGCCAAACCCGTACGTTGACTGCAGGTTCAGACGGCAACTTCCGCGTCGGATCGCTTGTACCGGGTGGCCCGTACACGGTCACCGCAACTGCACCTGGCTATGAGGGCCAGACGGTTGAAAACCAGTTCATCAACTTGTCGGGTAACACGTCTTACACGTTTAACCTCGCCTCTACAGCTGCTGGAGCCAGCGACAACGTGATCATCGTGACCGGTGCACGTGCAGGCGCGGTTCAGCTGGCAGTTGGCCCGGGCGTGGCTTTTGATAGCGTAACCCTGGAGGCGTTTCCATCGCTTACTCGCGACGTTCGAGACATCATCCGCATCGACCCGCGCGTCAGCCTAGAGCAGAACAACGATGTTGATCGTATTTCCTGCCTTGGTGGTAACGACCGCACCAACACCTTCACCGTTGACGGTATCGTTCAGTCCGACACCTTCGGCCTCAACGGCACACCGTTTGCTGCACGTAACTCGCTACCGCTTCCTTACGATGTGATCGACCAGATCTCGGTCGAGTTTGCACCGTTTGATGTGGAATATTCGGAGTTCACCGGCTGCCTTATCAACGTTGTCACTGAAAGCGGTGGCAACGAATTCAGCGGTTCAGCGTTCTTCACATACTTCGACGGTGGCCTTTTCGCGAACAGCATCGATGGTCGTCCTCTGACAGCCAACGAAGAAAAGCGTTGGGGCGCTACGCTGAACGGTCCGATCATCAAGGATCGCCTGTTCTTCGCATTCGGCTATGAAGAAGCTGACCTTGCTGGTGGCAACAACTTTGGCCCCGCCGGTGGCGGCTTCACTAACGAAGCGAACTTCGTAACTCAAAGCCAGTTTGACGAATTTGCTCGTATCGCACGTGACGTATATGGTCAGGATGTGGGCGGTTATCCGCGTTCGCTGGCTGAAGGTAACGTGCGTTACTTCGGTCGACTTGACGCAATCATCACCGAAGATCACCGTCTTGAAGCAACCTATCAGCGTCTTGAAGAAACCAACATCGAAAGCGACTTCGGTGGTTCGAACATCACAGGTTTCAACAGCTTCGAGGACGAAGGTACTATCTCGGACTACTACTCGGTTCGTTTGTACTCGGACTGGAGCGATTCAATCTCGACCGAACTGCGCGTTAGTCGTGCAGAAGTTGGTGACGTTCAGGGACCAGTAGGTTTCGGCGAAGCGCAGTCCGACAACCCGACCCCACGTCTCGTAGTTGGCGTTCTGCCGGTTGCTGGCGTGACCACGCAAGAGGGTATCTTAAGCACGGGCCCGGGCATCTTCCGCTCGGCTAACCAACTCGACACTAAGATCGATCAGGCTCGTTTCCAGCTCAACTACGATGCTGGCGGCGGCCACTTCCTGAAGTTCGGGGCCGAAATCAACGATCTGGAAGTGTTCAACCTGTTTGCAATCAACGCGACGGGCTCGCTCTACTTCCAGAATTTCGCGGATTTTGAGGCAGGCCTTCTCTCACCGGGTACAGAGCTGTTCCCGAACGCGGAAGAAGTTGCCAACGGCGAGGCTCTCGGTGGCGATATTAACGCGGCTATTGACGGAGACATCAACAATGCTGCGGCAAGCTTCAGCCGTCAGATCTATTCGTTCTATGCTCAGGACGAATGGCAGGCGACTGATCAGCTGACTGTGAACGCCGGCATGCGTGTTCAGATTTATGACGGCGACGCACCAACTGCGAACCCGAACTTCCTGGACCGCTATGGGTTCACCAATGCGAACTCGTTTGCACGCATCGACCCTGTGTGGTTACCACGCGTTTCGGCCACCTATGAGTTCGACAATGAAGGCTTCTTCTCGAACAGCCGCCTGACTGGCGGTGTCGGTATCTTCTCTGGCGGCGATCCGGTTGTGTACTACTCGAACGCTTTCTCGAACAACGGCTTCTCAAGTGCGCTGGGTACAACCCGGTTTGACTGCGGCCCGGGCGACATCGCTGTTGATCCGGTAACCGGCCAGTATGACGTTGTAACGGGCGGACAGTTCACTGGCTTTCCGCAGTGCGCGATTGACGGCGGTGCAGCTGATGCTGCGGCTGGTCTGGCAGATGTTCAGTCGACCAACCCGAATTTCAAAGTGCCGACTGTTACACGTGCAAGCCTGGCATTCCAGACCGACATCGGCACGGAAACTGGCTTCTTCAGTAACTGGAACTTGCAGCTCGACTACATCTACTCGCGTTACAATAACGCGCTGAACTTTGTCGATTTGTCGCAGACTCCGGATATCCGTCAGGGTCTGAACGGCTTCACCGTTGATGGTCGTCCGATTTACCAAGCGATCGACTCAACTAATGCAGGGTGTGACGCTGTGCTTCAGGGCGACGGTGGGACACCACCAGTCTACACAAACGTGTCGGCGGCGTGCTTCAACACCCGTCGTGACGACAACATCCAGCTGACCAACGACGGTAGTTCGGAATCGCACTCAATCTCGGCTGTGCTGCGCAAGCGTTTCGAGAGTGGCCTATTCACTCAAGGCGGCAGCACCAACGTAACGTTTGGTTACGCGTTCACTGACTCGAACAACGCGCGTAACAACCAGTCTTCGACGGCAACCTCGTCGTTTGACGTTACTGCTGCCTTCGACCGTCAGAATCCAGCCGTTTCGACTGCAACCACCGAAACCCGCCACAACTTCACTGCGGCGGTAAATTTCCGTGAGCAGTTTATTGATGGTTATGACACAAGCTTTGGGTTCTTCTTCCGCGCTCGCGAAGGTCGCCCCTACAGCTTGACCTTCGATGGCGGCGGTGTGTTTGCTGACAGCTCGTCAGGTACTGATAACGCACTTCTTTATGTTCCTTCGGCTGTCAACGATCCGAACGTGTCACCTCTCTCTGATCCGGCAGCGGTTCAGCAGGTTATCGATTATGTGAATGCTTCTGGTTGTAAGTTTACCCCGGGTGCAACGATCAAGCGTAACACCTGCCGTAATGATTGGCATGTCGACATGGACCTGCGCTTCAGCCAGGAACTGCCGTTCCTCGGAAGCCTGACCGGCGTCAAGGAAGATCGCATTGAGCTTTTCGCTGATGTTGCCAACTTCCTTAACCTGCTTGATAGCGGTTGGAACATCCTGCGTTCGCGCGGTGGTTTCAACGGCCTAGTCGATGTTGCTGATGGTGATGTGGATGATGAAGGTCGCTACATCATCGATGGGTTCAACCCAGATGATCAGAACTTCATCGCGATCAACCCGTCAGCATGGCGTGTACAGGTTGGCGTCCGTTACGAGTTCTAATACTCTCACAGATCGCTGAATTATTGAGCGGCGGGGCCTTCGGGCTCCGCCGTTTGCTCTTGTCAAGACGAATGACATTTGCATCGCCAATGCTGCTTCGCGTAGTTTAGCAAACAGGATGAGCGAGAATGGATATCTGAAGCGCAAACGCAGGCCACGGCCTGGCATTATCGTTCTTCTCGCGCTCTTGCATATCCTCGCCCTTTACGGGCTGACCCGCGCATTAGCGCCTGATTTCACGCAAATGATCGAACGTTCGGTGCTGGAAACATTCACCGTTAAAATCACAGCACCGCCGGAAGAACCCGAACAGCAAGATGAAGGGATGCAGGGCAATCCCGGCAAAGAGGCTGTGCCGCAACCTGTCAGCGCACCGACACCGCAAATTCCGCCTGAGCGCCCGCGTGACTTGCCTCAAGCCGCCTCATCCGGGGATGCCAACACATCAGGTGCAACCTTAGGTGGAGACGGGGCGGGCGCAATCGGCAAAGGCGATGGCACAGGCGCAGGTGATGAGGGAAGCGGGCAAGGTTCAACAATGGCACGCAAGCCGGTGCTGATACGCTCCATCACCGATGCAAGCGCGTTTCCCATACCGCCGGGTGGCCGGCAGGCGCGTGTAGGTGAATCGGTCATCGTAAGGTTGATGGTCTCGACGCAGGGTCGAGTGACTGGCTGCAGTATCTACCGCGCCAGTCCGTTTCCTGAAACCGATGCGACTGTTTGCAAACTGGCTTACGAGCAGATCCGGTTCGAACCCGCGCGAGACAGCAATGGCGATCCGGTTGCGGCGGTGTTCTATTACCGGCAGCGCTTCTTCAACTGACCAGGCGGATTAGCGATTACTTGGGTGCGGCAAGCATTTTCTGGCCGTTAGCGCGGATCGCCTTTTCAATCGCGGGGCCAACAAAAGAGAGCATGCCAGGCAGCTCGATCTCGAAAACGACTTGTTCGTCATAGACGTCGATATGGCCGGTAATCGTTTGGTTCATGGCTGTAATATGCAGCGCCATTCGATCCTCTTCGACCCAGTCCGTCTCGACATCTGCCATGCCTCCGGGGATATAGTCAGTGATCTCATGCGTGCGTTCTTTCAAACGGCGTCGCACTTCTTCGCGGCCCAGTTCATGGGGCAGGGCAACTCTCACTTGCTTTGATCCTCCAGTGCTTCAGGGCCGCCATAGCGGTACTCGAGATATCGATCCTTGATCGCAAGATCATCAAGCGCGCCTTCTGCCAGTCGGCGCGTGACACGATCGACCTCTCCGGAAAGCTTGGTCAAGCTGTCCGTAAGGCGCTCGTCCGCAGTCTTGCCGGCATGTGTTTCCTGGCGAAGGTGTTGAGGGATCTTGCGATAGTTGTCGATTGTCTCAGGGATGTATTCGCCAACCAGCTCGCGCACTTCATTGACCGCCGGATCGGCCTGATCGATGGTCTGGAGTTGCATCCCGAGCGCATCAAGCTGCACGCCAAGCTTGTCCACCAGTTGGACAGCGGGAGCCGGCAGTGCAGGGCGCTGTGCTTCCAGCCAGAGCTCGGTGCTGGCGACCATCTGCTTGGCATCGCCTTTCTTGAGCTCATGACGCTGAGGGATCTTGAGCTTGCGACCGCGCGCTATAACGCCCACGGCGACCATCGCCGCCAGCACAGTCAACATGATACCTGTGAAGCCAATTCCGTCGATGATCAGGCCAATGGCCACTGCTGCGGCCCAAATGCCGGCAAAGGCGATCAGGATCCGTTTGATCATTTTCTTCCAATGCTTCGATTTTGCCTCGGCAGAGAAACGCCCGATTGATTCTGCGGATCGATGTGTACCGCCATGATCGCGATTGGCGACGAGGCTCTTTCCGGCTGCACTCAGTATGGCATCGGATTCACGAGTTGAATCAGACATGGATTCAGATCCCTAGCTGTCGAGCGCCAGCAACGAAGGCTCAGATGATGTAACCTTCTGCTGTGCCTGTGCCTGGCCTTCTGCTCGGGCTATATAACCCTTCGATTTCTCTACTTCAGCACTCAGTGTCTCTACAGTCTGTTTCATGCTCGAAAGTGCACGAACCTTGAAGTCATCAACTTCATCCATGGTGTCATAGATGTTCTGGAAAGCGCGCTGTAGCGTTTCCATTGGGATTGTGCTTGAGGCAGCTTGTTCGTGAATCTGGCCGGTCTGTTCGCGCAGCAAAGTGCTGGTCGAATCGATAATGCCCGCGGTCGTGTCGTTAAGCGCCGTGATCTGGCCCAAAACAAGCCGCTGATTGGTCATCGCCTGCGCAACGGTTACCGCAGTACGAAGCGCGCCAACGGTGGTGGTGCTGGCGCGATCTACGCCCTTGACCAGCTCGACGTTGTTCTTCTTCACAAGGTCGAGTGAGAGGTAACCTTGCACACTGACTGCCATTTGCGTGAGCAAGTCCTGAGTCCGCTGGCGTACATAGAAAAGAGCGCTTTCACGGATCGCCTTCGCCTTGGCCGGATCTGTGGCGTCAAGCTCGTTGGCTTTGTCTTCTAGCCGCTGGTCCAGTGTCTTGGCGATATGGATCATCTGCTCCAGTTCGCCCATCGCCTCCCACAGCTTCTGACGCTCGACATCGATCGCTGCATTGTCTTCGTGCAATTCTTTTTTGCCCGAAGCGAGCCGTTCAAGGATCGCCTGGATGTGTCCTTGCGACGAGGTGTAGCTGTCAAAATAGCGCTGAAACTTGTTGCCGAACGGGATAATCCCGAACAGCTTGCGACCGCGCACTTTGCCTTTGCGGCCCGGATCAAGTTCTTCGACGGTCTTGCGCAATTCCATCAGATCATTGCCGACCCCTGTGTCTTGATCCATGGCGCGGACCGGACGATCAAGGAACCGGTTAGACATCGCAGCTGCGGCACGAATCTGTTCCTGACCCATCCGGGTGATCTGATCCACTTTCTCCCCGAAGGCAGGCGAATTGGCGTCCTCTGAAACCAGATCCGCAACGAAGCTGTCCACCTTCTCGTCCAGTTTTGACTTCTTCTCTTCGGCTACGGGCACCAGACCAGCGGCTTTCTCTGCAGAGACTGCCGGCACAGGATCAGGCGGCGTCAGGTCAAAATCGGTGGCCGTCTTGGTGGTGGTTTCCTGTGTGCTCATGATAGGTATTCAGCTCCTTTTAGCGGCAAAAACACCGCTTCTTCGATACTGTATTAGGCACTTAAGACACGAACTTCAAGAATTCTGCCCGATTGTGTTAGTCGCGTCTATGCTTTCGTTTGGTTTCACAAACGAGTAAGTGCGGAATGTCTTCATTTTGGGATCGAACGAAAATTGTCTGAAACACCAGAACCGAAGCCGGTTTCGCCCGAAATCAAGGCGAGCGAGTCCACGACTAATGTGAGCAATTTCGGTCGCGTGCTTTTCAGTTGGCGTCGTTGGTGGCTACAGGACGTGGTTGGTACCGTCGATCAGGCATCCGTAATCGAGAAGCGGCGCGAGGATTGCGGGCTGACTGAACGCTACCTGTTCATGACCGCAATGTCGGGCGGTATCGCCATTTTGGGCCTGCTGCTTTCCTCACCAGCCGTGGTTATCGGCGCTATGTTGCTTTCGCCGTTGATGGGCCCGATCATGGGCTTGGGTTTTGCTCTGGCGATTTGGGATTACGAATGGATCAAGCAGTCGGCTCGCTCGCTTGCTTGGGGCACCGTCATGGCAATCATGTTGTGTTCATTGGTGGTATTCTTCTCCCCAATCCAGACAATCACACCTGAAATCGCGGCGCGAACGAAGCCCAACCTTTTCGATCTCGGCGTGGCTTTCTTTTCGGCTCTTGCCGGCGCTTACGCGATGATACGAGGGCGCGAAGGTACCATTGTGGGTGTGGCAATTGCGACCGCTTTGATGCCGCCGCTAGCTGTGGTCGGGTTTGGTCTGGCAACGTGGAACTGGACCGTATTTTCGGGGGCTCTGTTACTTTATGTGACCAACCTCATTACAATCGCGCTTACCGCGTGGGGTATGGCACGCCTCTACGGCTTCCGAACCGCGTTGAGCGGCAAACAGACGATGTTTCAGAACGTGGCGGTGATCGCTGTGATTGTTGCGCTCGCGATTCCATTGACCCTTTCACTTCAGTCGATCGCTTTTGAGACGAACGCGCAGCGGCAGGTACGCGGGGAAATTCTCGACATTTTTGATTCCCGTTCGCGCTTGGGGCAGGTTGAAATCGATTTTGATTCCGACCCCGTCCGCGTGGATGCAAACGTCTTTACTCCGCAGCTTGAACCAGATGCTGAACTGGATGGAGAGCGCGCATTGACCCGCGTTCTAGGCAGACCGGTTCAGCTTTCTATCAATCAGGTACAATCCGGCCGCAGCGCGGCTGCGGCGCAGCAAGCCGAACTTTCTGCGACACGTGCGCGAGAGGAGGCAGCTGCCCTACAACGCGCAGAGAAGTTGGCTGAGCGTCTTTCTCTTGTGGCGGGCGTATCAGAGGATGAACTGACAATCGATCGTCAACGCCGCCGCGCCATTGTCCGGGCACGCCCCCTAGATGGTGCGAGTCTTGCGACTTACCGCGAATTGGAGATGCGGATTGCCGCTACTGAACCCGAATGGACTATTGAGCTGACACCTCCGCGTCTGGCTTTGCCGCAAGTGACTTTCGTAGATGGCGAGCCTGACGAAGCCGGCGTTGCTTCGGTAGAATTGATTGTCTGGGCTGCCCGCCGACTAAATCTGCCGGTGGCAATCGCTGGCAGCGCATATGAAGTGGATGCGATCCAGCGCATGCTTTCATCAGCTGGAATCACGGTGACAAGCACAGTTCAGCGTAGAGCCGGAACGCTGCAAGTCACCTGGGCGACTTCAACCGAATAGGCGGATGTCAGGCGGCCAGATCAAGCGGTACAATTTCGCCAGCCAGATAAAGCTTCTTTGCCTTTGCGCGGCTAAGTTTGCCTGAGCTGGTGCGTGGTAGCGTGCGGGGCGGAACAAGTTCGACCACGCAGCTCATCCCGGTAACGCCGCGAACCTTGTCTGCGATCTCATTCCTAAGTTTGATCCGTTCCTCCGGATCTGACACGCGGCAATGAACCAGAACGGCAGGCGCCTCTTCGCCATTGTCCGTTTCGACTGCAAAGGCCGCGATATCGCCGTGATTGAAACCAGGGAGCTGTTCCACAGCCCACTCGATATCTTGTGGCCAGTGGTTCTTGCCATTGATGATTATCATGTCCTTGGCGCGGCCCACTATGAATAGATAGCCGTCGGCTACGTAGCCCATGTCACCGGTATCGAGCCAACCATCAACCAGACAATCTTCAGTGGCTTCGGGGTTGCGGAAATAGGAGTGCATGACGCTTGGGCCTTCGCACCAAACTTTTCCGATCTGGTGATCACCTTTCGCCTGACCATTCTCGCCGCGAATTTCTATCCGCATGTCTGGCACAGGTTTGCCGCAGTTCACAATCGCGCGATAGCGAGCTGGACGCGACAGATCGCGCGGAGTGCCAGAAAGGCGCTCTTCCTCAACAAGTTCAACCTTAATACCTTCACCAGGCGGCATCACGGTAACTGCAAGGACACTTTCCGCAAGGCCGTAGCTTGGTGTGAAGGCGCTGGCTTTGAAACCTGCTTCGCTGAAAGCGTTGACGAAACTTTGCATGACGTCCGGACGGATCATATCCGCACCGTTACCTGCTACACGCCACCGAGATAGATCAAAACGCTCGGCCACGTTGCTTTGGCTGGAGATCCGGCGGGCGCATATATCATAACCAAATGTTGGCGAATAAGAGAGCGTGGTTCCTTTATTGCGGCTGATCATGTCAAGCCAAGCCAGCGGGCGGCGCGCAAATGCATCGGGTTTCAGATAGTCGCAGCTCACCTGATTGGCTATCAGCGACAGGAAACAACCGACGAGGCCCATGTCGTGATACCACGGCAGCCAACTGACACAGCGGTCACCTTCTCCAACATGCATACTGGTAGAATGGCCGTAGAGATTATGCAGAAGTGCGCGATGCGTCACCGCAACGCCAGTTGGAAAGCGTGTCGATCCAGACGAATACTGGAGATAGCAGATGTCCTCCGGATCAGCTTCCGGAAATTCGCATTCCGGTGCAGGGCGCATCTTGAATTGCTCGTAAGATTCGCCATCGCAACCTTGTCTCTCGGCAGCTGCCGCAGCCATTTCGCCGATTTCTTCTGGGTAGAGCAGAACTTTGGGATCAGAGCTGTTTAGCTGTACAGTAAGCTGGTCAATATAGCTCTCTTTGCCGCCGAAGCTGGTAGGCAAGGGCAACGGCACCGGCCATGCACCCACATATACGCACGCACAAAACATGGCCGCGAAGTCCGGGCCGGTTTCCGCGATCAGCGCAACACGATCTTCCTTACCAATGCCATATGAAACCAATTGGCGCGCCATCGTCAACGCGTCAGTTCGCATCTCGGAATATGGGTAAACGCGGGCCAAATTGCCCCGCATATCGTGAAAGTTGAGCCCTTTTTGGCTCTTCGCTGCGTAATCGATTGCTTCATTGAAGGTCGAAAAGTCCGATTTGCGCCTTGGCAAAGGACAATCATTCGGCGTCGGCTGCAATGCGGCGTCGGTCATAATTATCTAGCGAAACCCGTCACTTGTGGCACGTTTTACAGCGCCTGTCTTGTCCCCAATGCAGGAAAAATCCTTATCCTGCACCCAATCCGTCTTTCCCATTTGATAATGAGTGTGGCACGAATAAGGCGAAAAGGTTGCAAAGCAAAGCGGCATGTCACGAAAACGACGTAACTTATCCTCTTTGGATCAGACTGAATTGCGCGATTTGGCGCTGTCTTATGTTGCGCGCTTTTCGACAACGCGGGCAAAATTGGTCAGCTATCTACATCGTAAGGTCCGCGAGCGCGGCGTGAAGGAAGATGCCGGCGAACTGGATGTCGATGCTGTTGCCGACTGGCTGGTTGAGCTGCGCTACATTGATGACGGGGCCTATGCACAGGCACGAACAGCGGGTCTTCTGCGTAAGGGATATGGTCGGCGGCGAGTTGACGAGACCCTTCGTGCAGCCGGGATCGACGAAGCCATCCGCAGCGAGCTCGTTCCCGATGAGGTGAATGCACGGAAGGCAGCACTGTTGCTTGCCCGCAAGCGCAGTTTTGGCCCCTTTGTCAGTACCTACGGTTCTGCGAAGGAAGGAGATCCGAAGAAGCGTGAGAAACAGATTGCAGCAATGGTTCGCGCAGGCCATGACTTTGGCATGGCCAAGGCAATCATCGATGCTGGTAGCATAGAAGAAGCCGAAGAATGGGCCTACGAAGCTGAGGATTGGCAGTAATGATCGCTAAATTGTTCATGTTGTTGGGTTCGGCGGCGCTGGGAGCATGCTCTCCTGCGTCAGAGGCGCAGGTCGCAAGTGGTTCAGCCGAGACAGGTCCGGCAACTGCGACTGTCGACCGGCATCCGCTTTCCGGCCTGCAAGTGATCGACCTTCAGGTTCAATCCGGCGAAACCATGCACGCGTTTCGCGTTGAATTGGCGGCAAGCGATGAAGCTCAGGCGCGGGGGCTTATGTTCCGAAACGAGCTTGGTGACTTTGAAGGCATGCTTTTTCCTTCCGACGGGCCAGAACCGCGAAGTTTCTGGATGAAGAACACGCCGCTTTCGCTCGATATCATATTCGTCGGCACTGACGGGCGGATCACCAACATCGCCGCGAACACGGAACCTTATTCGCTCCTGTCGGTGTCGTCCGCCGGACTGACCAGCGCTGTGCTTGAGTTGCGCGGCGGCAGGGCAGCGGCCCTGGGCATTGAGCCCGGTGATAAGGTGGAATACTCACTTCCTGACTAATCTTCCGACTTGGCCCGCGCATCGCATTGGGCTAAGCGCTGCGACGCTATGGGAATCTTCGGCAAAATATTTACCTGGTGGGATGGCGCGACCATCGGCACCATGCTCTACACAGCTCGCAAAGGCGAACATGTGGGCACCGACGCGCAGGGCAACAAATACTATCGGTCTAAGCCGAAAGAAGGCGAAAAAGAGCGTCGCTGGGTGATCTATAATGGCAATAATGACGCCAGCCGCGTGCCTTCTGAATGGCATGGCTGGCTGCACGGCTCGTTCGATGACGTGCCGGAAAGTCGTTTGCCACCCGCGAAGATCTGGGAGGCAGATTACACGCCGAATGCGACAGGCACCGTTTCCGCATATCGGCCGCAAGGGGCATTGGAGCGCGGTGGTAAACGTGCGAAAGCGACCGGCGATTACGAAGCCTGGAGCCCGGAAAGCTGATCATGCGCGCGGCGCATCTCGGACTTGTCGCAATCTCGGCCTGCTTGTCTGCCAGTTGTGGCGAGGAGTCTGGTGCGCCTGATGATGGGTATATTCTCGAGGGATCACCCCTTTCTGAGGCAACGACTGCAGGCGAAGGCGCTCAAGGCGCTTCGGAACAACTTATCGATGCTGTGACAGCGGAAGCTGTCGGTACTCCGATGGTGGAGCGTGTCGGGACGCTGGGCTTGCTGAACAAGCGCAACAATTCAAGTCAGGACATCCAACTAGCGCCGGGCGAAACGCTCACTTTTGGTGACATTCGTATCAGTCTCCGCGCTTGTGAACGAACTGCTCCTTGGGAGATGCAGCGTGAGACCGGTGCATTCGTACAGGTTGATGTCCAGCCACGCGGCTCGAATGAATTCGAACGCATTTTCTCTGGCTGGCTCTTCAAAGAATCTCCAAGCCTGAACGTTGTCGAACATCCAATCTACGATGTTTGGGTCAAGGATTGCGCGATGAGTTTTCCCGGCGAAGAGTGAGCATTCTTGGCCTCGCGAATCTGATCGCTGAAAGCTTGTGGCAGGGTCATGTCGGCTTCTCCCGCACATTGAGCCAAACCTTCGAGATAATGTTTCTGCGTAATCTCCACAGCGCCCAGTGTGCGCAAATGATCGGTCATGAACTGGCAATCGAGTAAGCGATATCCGGCCCGCCGCATTAACGAGACAAGCCAAGCCAAGGCGATCTTGCTGGCGTTGCTGCGTTCGCTGAACATGCTCTCGCCACAGAAGACCTGGTCAAAGCAAACGCCGTAAAGGCCGCCAACCAGCTGATCTTCTTCCCAACATTCGATTGAATGGGCGTGTCCCGCTCGGTGCAAATTCCGATAGCTGGCAATGATCCGATCGCTGATCCAGCTCTCTGCATGGTCTTTGCGCGGTTTGGCGCACGCTTCGATTATCTCATCGAACGCCTGATCGATCGTGACGCGGAAAGTTTCCTTCGCAATGGCTTTGCGTAGGCTTTTCGATGCGTGAAACCTGTCGAGAGGAATAATCGCCCGATCCTTGGGCTCGACCCAAAATACTTCAGGGTCATCGCGCCGGTCTGCCATCGGGAAAATACCGCTACGGTAAGCGAGCAGAAGCATCTCTGTTGGAATGGGCGCGGGAAATGGCGAATGCATAGCCTGCTCTTTGTAGCAGTCAGGGTAGGGGTAAGGCCAAACGAAATCGCACCCGACGATGATTTGGGCGCTATTGATGTTGCCATGTGCTTTGCTTGGCGATAGAGGGCGTGTCCTCGTGCAGGGGCGTAGCTCAGCTGGTAGAGCATCGGTCTCCAAAACCGAGGGCCACGGGTTCGAATCCTGTCGCCCCTGCCATTTCTTCGATCTTCGAAAGCAAAAAGGCCGACCCATCGCTGGGCCGGCCCTGTTTGTTCGAGATTGAAAGCCGTTAGTATTCCTCCGGCTCTTCCTTGGTGTCAGCGTGGAAATCATTGCCGGCGGTTTTGTCACCCTGAGCCAGCTTAAACACCACGCCGGAAAGTAGCGCCAGAGCAAGCAGGTTAGGCAGCGCCATCGCCGCATTGGAAATGTCTCCAAGGCGCCAAACCAGCTGCAGGTCCTGTGTCGAACCAACGTAGATCACAACACACCAGAGCAAGCGCCAGATCATGTGCAGGATCTTTTCGCCACCGCGGGTTGAACCTGGAATGCGATCATACATGAATGTGATCGCGCGCTCTCCATAGTAGCTCCATGTGAGCAGGGTAGTGAACACGAACAGGATGAGCGCGACACTGGCGATCAGGGTGCCAATCGGGATCGAAGCGATCTCGAACGGGAATGCCGCTGCGAAAGCCCCGCTGGTCATCGCAAAACCCTCGAGGTCGGAATTCCAAGCGTGTGCTACCGCTTCGCCGCCGCCGGTAAAATTGCCTTGAACGGTCAGGATAACCAGCGCGGTCATGGTGCAGATCACGATCGTATCGATGAATGTACCGAGCATCGCCATCCGGCCCTGCTGCTCCGGGTCATTGGTCTGTGCCACGGCGTGGGCGATGGCTGTCGAGCCTTGACCGGCTTCGTTCGAGAACAAACCACGAGCAACACCTGCCCGAATTGCCAGAATGATTGCCGCACCTACAAAACCGCCGGTTGCCGCCTGCGGATTGAACGCACCGTGGAAGATTAGTCCGAAAGTAGCCGGCAGGTCTGCATAGTTTATGACCAAGGCGATGAACGCCATCAGGATATAGGCCGCCGCCATGAACGGAACGACCTTTTCCGCCACATTACCAATCGATTTGATGCCGCCGATAATTACAATGAACACCAGAATTGCCACGATCAGTCCGCCGAGCCATTCCTCGATACCGAACAGCTCGTTAAGGCCATCCGCGACTGCATTGGCCTGAATTGTGTTGCCGGTCACCATTGCCGAGAACAGCGTGCCCAGACAAAACAGGATCGCCAGCCAGGTCCATTTCGGGCCCAGCCCCATCATGATATAGCTCATCGGGCCGCCGCGCTTCACACCATCCGAAGTCGTCTCGCGGTATCGGATTGCGAGCGAACCTTCGGCGAAAGCCAGTGCCATTCCAAACAGTGCAGTGATCCACATCCAGAATATCGCGCCTGGTCCACCGAGTGCGATCGCCGTTGCCACACCGGTTAAGTTACCGGTGCCGACTTGTCCGGAAAGCGCGGTCGAAAGAGCCGCGAATGGGGAGATTTCACCCTCGCCAGAGCCCTTGCGGCTGGAAAATAGCCCGGCAAAGGCACTGCCCAGCTTGCGGATCGGGTAGAATTTCAGGCCGATCATGATCCAAAGGCCAACGCCCAGAAGGATAATCGTCATCGGCGGGAAAGGCAGGACTTCTGCGCCATTCCATGTGCCCACCCAGATGAAATCGGAAATATTCGTAACGCGATCAATCAGAGAGACTGACGCTGTATCTGCTACTGCCATGTGTGGCTTCCCCAAGAGCAACCCAAAGATAAGCCGCGCACGCTAGTGGTGTGACTTGGTCTGTTCAAGCGCGAATCCCACTTTCTCCTACTTGCAATTGTTGTACGCGCCGCCTAGATGCCTTCCCGTCTTCCGACATTGGAATCAGATAGCAGCCCCTCCCGGACCTTGTTCGGGGCGGCGAGAAACCCTACCTGAAAGACATTAGCGGAAGAGCAATGAAGTTGTTCCGAGGACAAGAGGCTCAAGGACCGATGGCCGAAGAGAAAAAGCGCAAGACGTCGCCTGCTGAATTTGTGAATCAGGTTCGCAGCGAGACCAGCAAGGTGGTGTGGCCGACTCGTGAAGAGACGATCCGCACAGCAATCTTCGTCTTCATCATGATGGTTTTGCTGTCGTTGTTCTTCCTCGGCATCGATACGGTATTCAATGCAGTCGTCCAATGGCTGCTTTCGCTCGCTTAAGATTGAAGGACTGATCCAACGATGGCCCGCTGGTATATCATTCACGCCTATTCCGGTTTCGAGAACAAGGTTCGCGATGCGATCATTCACGAAGCCGAACGACTTGGACTTTCCGAAGCGGTAGAGGACGTCCAGGTCCCGACCGAAACGGTTACCGAAGTTAAGCGCGGCAAGAAGGTTCAGGTCGAGCGCAAATTCATGCCCGGCTATGTTTTGGCGAAGCTCAAAATGACCGATGATGTTTATCACTTGGTCAAGAATACGCCGAAAGTTACCGGTTTCCTTGGCTCGGGGAACAAGCCACAGCCTATCAGCGAGAAAGAGGCAGCGCGCTACTTTGGCGGTGTTGAAGAAGCGAAGGCCGCGCCTAAACAGCAGATCAACGTGGATTACGAGATTGGTGATCAGGTCAAGGTTCTTGACGGACCGTTTGCGAGTTTCAACGGTGTCGTTGAAGAGCTCGATTTCGACAAGGCAAAGGTCAAGGTTTCGGTCTCGATTTTTGGCCGCGCCACTCCGGTCGAACTGGAATTCGAGCAAGTCGAACTCGTCAAGTAAGGCCAACAATCAAGCCGATATTGAAAAGGGCGCCCCGCAAGGCGCCCTTTTTCATTTGTCTTAGTCTCGGTTTGAACTCAGCCTTGGCGGACTTTGCTGAGAAAGGTCTCAACTTGGCTGTTCAACATGCGAGACTGTTCTTCCAGGTTGTTCGCACTTCCGAGTACCTGGCTTGCCGCTGCCCCGGTTGAGAGGGATAGCTCGCGCACATCGTCGATGTGGCTGGATACAGCGTCAGTCGCCTGGGCAGCGAGTTCGATACTGCGAGCCAAATCCTGACCCGCGACAGATTGCTGATCCACCGCAGAGGCGATTGCGACCGCTGTGCTCTCCAACTGGTCTACTTGTGAAGCGATGGAGCGCAGAGCAGTAACACTCGCACCGGTGGTGTCTTGCATCGACTGGATTTGGTTGGAGATCTTCTCTGTTGCGCGGCTGGTCTGCATCGCCAACTCTTTGACTTCGGATGCCACGACAGCAAACCCGCGCCCGGCTTCGCCTCCGCGCGCGGCCTCTATCGACGCATTCAGCGCAAGCAGGTTTGTTCGTTGGGCGATCGTCTGGATCAATTCGACGATCTGGCCTACCTCCTGAGCAGATGCGGCGAGCTCTGAAATCGTATTGTCGGCATCACTTGCAGTGGAGCTTGCTTCACGAGCCAGCTCTGCAGACGACGCTGCCTGGCGGCTGATTTCGCCAATCGACATAGCGAATTCATCGCTTGCGGCGGCCGCTGCTGTTGCGCCCGCATTGGCCTCTTCCATTGACTTTGAGACCAGTGAAGTCTGATGAGTGGATTCCTCAGCCGACTTTGCCATTTCGGTCGCAGTGATTTGCAGCTGGCTAGAAGCAGCGGCGACTCCGCCCACGATATCGCCCACGCTGCGTTCAAACTGAGCGGCAAAGTCGCGAAGTACCTGCGCTTTTTCCTCCTGAATGCGTTCCTGCTCTGCGGCATCTGCCTTTGCTCTATCTGCGCGTTCCTTCGCCCACTTCTGAAGCCGCACATTCGCACGCTTGAAGAGGGCAAGCGCGCGAAGCATCTCACCGATCTCATCACGCCGGTCTATTCCCTTAATCTCGAAGTTTGCATCGCCATTGGCCAGCTTGGTCATGCCGGACGTCACTTCGGACACTTTCTTGGCGAAGTCGTTGGAAAGATAACGCAGGCCATAGGCCATGACGGCGGCAGCCAATCCAATCACGATTACAAAAGCTGCAATCATGTTGAAGAAATATTCGAGCCCGCTCGCCTCTATCTGACGGACAGCGGCGGACATGTCGCGCTCAAGCCGACCAGTTTCGGCGAACAGCGCATCGCCTTGGGCTGATAACTCGTACGCCAGCGCAACAGATCCTTCACTTTGACCTTCTCGGGCCAAACTCGCGCGCAATTCATCGAACTTGGCGTCATAAGCTGCAAAGCTGCCTCCGATCGCATCGGTCTGAGCGATGAGTTGGGGGAGGTGTTGTTCCACCACTGTACTAATTTGCTCGAGCTCTTCTTGAGCTTGTGCGTAGCTTTCACGTTGCCGCTCTAGTGCCGCTTCCTCGCCGCCGAAGATATACCGCACAGCGTTATAGCGAAATTCGCCTGAGGTGCTGCGCATGTTGGCAGAAGTCTTTGTTGCTTCGACAATCGCAGCGCTCGTGGTGTAGCGGCCATAAAGCTCGAACAAACCAATTCCGAGTACGAGTGACATCGCGACGACCAAAGCCAGGAACGTCCCGAAAACAGTGCGGATCTTTCCGGCAAGCGGCAGGTCATGAAACCAAGCTTTCAGGCGAAAACGGGAGCTGACAGCAGACTCCTTGGAGGCTTCCAGTTCCTGCGCAGTCTCAATTTGCAGCTGCTTGGTCATGTCTTCGATAGCGCTCATGCGGCACCTCTGATCTGGACTGATCCGGCAGACAGGTCAGTCTCATCGTTCGATGGCAGATACTGTGAAACTTCGCTGGCTGGCATCGCCTTGTAGTAGAGCCAACCCTGAATCTGGTCGCAGCCGGCGCTTCTGACCAGATGCGCTTGTTCTTCGGTTTCGACGCCCTCTGCGGCCACACCCATTTTGAGTGCGCGTGCCACGGTTACACTGGAGAGCATCATGGCGCGCGATCCTTCGTCGGTCTCCGCGTCGACAACTAATGAGCGATCAAGTTTCAGCTTCTCGAAACGAAACTGGCGCAGAAAACCGATGGAGGCGTATCCCGTGCCGAAGTCATCCAGCGAGACATTGACGCCGAAGCCACGGATGACGTCGAGATTGCGCTCCGCAACCACAGGATCAAGCACAAGGCAGGTCTCTGTAATCTCAAGCTCAAGTCGCTCGGCAGGGAAACCCGTCTCCTCAAGGATATGACCTAGCTGGACAGGGAATTCTGGGTTTCGCAGTTGGGCGGCCGAAATATTTACCGAAAGCATGATGCCTTCCCAATCGAGTGCATCCGTGCATGCTCGGCGCAAGACCCACAGCCCGATAGCATTGATCAATCCGGATTCCTCAGCGACCGGAATGAACACATTTGGACCTACCTGTTGTCCATCAGGGCGCTCCCACCTAATGAGCGATTCAATGGCGACGATCTCGCGAGATTCAGCGTCTACAAGCGGCTGATAGTGTACGACAAATTCTTCATTGGTAAGCGCCTTGCGCAGCTCGTCATCCATTTCCAGCATGGCTTCTCGATTGCGATCAAGGCCCTCGCTAAACCATGTACAACGCATCTTTCCGGCACGTTTCGATGCATACATAGCCACATCACACCGGCGCAGCAGTTCCGATGATGTAAGGCCGTCCGCACCAACCGATTTGGCTAAGCCAATGCTGGCGCCAACAACGACTTCGCGAGAACTGATGGTGACGGGTTTCTCAAGTGTCGAAATGATCTTGCGGCAGATCCCCTCTACGATGGTGCCCGAAGCGATGCCAGACATCAGGATTGCGAATTCGTCGCCACCGAGGCGATAACAATGCGCCTCAGAACCGCATTTGTCTCTGATTACCTCTGCGCATCTTCGGATCAGTTCGTCGCCAACGAAATGGCCGAAATGGTCATTGACCTGTTTGAATCTATCAAGATCAATCAAGGCCATCGCCACTTCGTTGCTACCAGAGCTTGATGCGGCAAAGTCACGGTGCAACGCACGTCGGTTAGGCAGATCGGAGAGACTGTCCAGGTCGGGCTTGAAGCATCCTTGTAAAGCAATTCTTCGGTCCGCCAGACGAAATCCGCCGATGCAAATCGCGCCGATCAGCGCTGCTACACCCACGGCGAAGATCATATTGCCAGTCAACCCATGTGTGATCGCGACAGCACTAAGCACGAGCGCCAGCATGGCGAGCGGCGCTCCCCTTTCGAAAAGTGGTCTTGCAGCGAAACCGTTGCTCATTGCTATGTCGAATGCCCCTTAGGTCAGCACACTTCTTGTTCAAGGTGCGGGCGTAGCGAACATTCGCTAAGGAAGAGTAAACCCTCTGTTTACTTTGATTTTTGTTGCTGAAGCTCGCTCACGCGAATACATCCTGCGTGGCGGGTGCATAAAGACTTGATAAGCCGCTTTGAGGCGCGAAACGATCAGTCTGACCGATCACAGTTTCCCCTGCACCGAGCATCAAAAAGCCATCGGACGCGACCGCGCTATGCAGTCGGTCAAAGGCTTTGCGCCGGGTTGCGGGGTCGAAATAGAGCAATACGTTCCTGCACAATACCAAGTCGAAAGGCTGTTTTCCTGGGGGCAAGTCGAGCACATTGTGCTTCTGAAACCTTACGATTGATCGTGTGTCGGCGCGCATTTGCCAGCCAGAAGCTGTCTCATCGAAATGATCGAGCATCTGCTTAACGCTCAAACCGCGTTGCACTTCGAATTGGCTATAGTGGCCGCTGCGTGCGGTCGCGATTGCTTGCGTCGATATATCAGTGCCGAGAATATCGATCGCCCATCCGTCCCACAATGCAGGGTTCTCTGCGAACTGGATCGCAAGCGAATGCACTTCTTGTCCAGTGGAGCATCCCGCAGACCAGATTTGCAGGCGTTTCTTGTGGGCGCGCCGTTCGGCAAGCCTCGGCAGAATGTTCGCCGGGATCTGCTCAAAGGTTGGCTTGTCGCGAAAGAAATAGGTTTCGTTGTTAAGTAGAGCTTCGACTACATCGCGAGCGAGATCCGGATCTGACGGCCCCGCAAGCAGGCAGGCCAGCTGATCGACGTTCGAAATGCCACGTTCCCTAAACACACGAGAAAGCGCTGTACTGACACGCCATTTGCGACTGTCGGTCAACTGCTGGCCTGTCCGCTCTGCGAGCAGATCCGAGATTACCTGAAACGAGGCGCTGCTTACTTCCATGCGGCCACCCCACAGCGATCCAGTATCTCGTTCAAGAGACCTTCGGGCGGCAAGACTGCACTAGTGAGGCCAGCCTTTGCCACGGCTCCTGGCATGCCCCAGACGGCCGAAGTTTCTGCATCTTGTGCAATCACTGTGCCGCCTGCCTCGACGAGATCGGCAGCCCCCAGTTTCCCATCTTTGCCCATGCCCGACAGGATCACCGCAAGTGCGTGACCGTTAAGATTATGCGCAAGACTCGTCAGCATTGGATCCACAGAAGGACGGCAACCGCTGGGAGCAGGCCCAATGTCTACCCCGGTCACGAAGTGCCTGCCTTGACGCTTCACAACCATGTGGCTGTGACCGGTAGCTATGGCAATTTCTCCGCCTCGGATCGTGGTTCCATCTTCAGCGATCAGGGTCTTGCGTCCTGCCGCCATTTCAACCTGACGGGCAAAAACCGGAATGAAACTCGCAGGTAGATGCTGTGTGACAACAATCGGTAGATCGAATTGCTGCGGCAAGCCGCGAAGCAGGATGTTGAGGGCGTGAATCCCACCGGTTGATGCGCCAATCGCAACAACTTCCGGGATCTTGGCGCTGCATGCAGCTCGTGCGACCGGCGACGTCCTCTCGCTTTTGCGATATGCATCGGGAGAGTAACCGCCGAGCGCCTTGATCTTAGCAAGCAGGCTCGACCGGTATGAATCATCAAAACCGCCTGGACGCGGCTTGAGCATCGTGTCTGCTGCACCCATCGAAAGTGCGGCCAGACTGTGCTCTGCGCCGTCCTGCGTCAGCGATGAAACAACCAGAACTTGGGCGCTTGCTGCTGTCTTGAGAATGGTCGGCAAAGCCTCGAGACCGCCCATGCCCGGCATTTCCAGATCGAGCAGAATTACATCGGCTGGTTTGTCGCGCAAGATCGCGATCGCGCGTTCGGCGTTGCTGGCAGTGGCCGAAATTTCGAGCTGGGGATCGCTTTGGACGAGGCGTGAGAATACTGTTCTGACCGTCAAAGAGTCATCAACGATCATGACGCGGATTGTCTTGCCAAGAGTCTCCGCGCGGTCTTTTTCAGGTTTTCCCGTGGCGTATCTGTTCGGTTCCATCGAACCGTCCCTCATGCAAATCCAACGAGTTGCAGTTTGATCTGAAGTGTTTCGTGATCGAACGGTTTCATCACGTACTCGTCCGCTCCGGCACTGATTGCTTCGCGAATATGAGCTACGTCATTTTCGGTTGTGCAGAACACGACCTTGGGCTTGTCCCCGCCATCGCGCTTGCGCAGCTGAGTGATGAATTCGATGCCGCTCATCACGGGCATATTCCAGTCAAGCAGGACGACATCGGGCATGGTCTCGGCACATCTCTCAAGCCCGTCCTTGCCATTCTCGGCCTCTTCGACGGCAAAGCCTAGCGTCTCCAGAATATGCCTGGAGACCTTTCGGATCACCCGCGAGTCATCGACGATCAAACACGTTTTCATGCAAACCCCTGTTTCGTTTGCGGGGAAATATAGAGTGAAGCAGTAACCATAGAATTAAGCTGCCACCTCAAGATTTTCTTGAGTTCCGGCAATGAGTTGCGCGACATTGAGCAGCAATGCCGGTCCGCGATCAGTCTCAATCATGCCATGAGATACGCGATTCCAATCGTCACCAGATCCGCCAGGAACTGGCGCGAGATCGGATTGCGCAATCCCGATGTCGTCAATCTGGTCCAATCTCAGCGCGTAGGAATGCCCTTCGACCTCCACGATCGCGAGATGACTGTCACACGGAAACTGCGACGGCTCTTTGCCGATGGCTATCCGGCAATCGATTACTGTCATGGCCTGACTGCGCAGAGCTGTGATGCCAATCACGTGAGCTGGCGCACGAGGTACCGGTGCTATCGTGCCGGCCTCGATCACAGAGCCAACATCGCCGGCGCGTAATGCGCAGCGCCTTTCCGCAAGCATCGACATAACGAGGAGTTCACTCATGCCGCCTCTCCCTTTCCGGCAAGGCGCAGTGCCGCGACTAATCCTTCCCGGTCATAGCGATAAATTGATCGGCTGTGCTCGCCTTCAGGCACCTGATCATCAGGCGCACTGCGCAACGCGATCACTAATTTTCTGGTCGCGGTCGTCTCGAGTTGATCAATGGTAATCTCAATATCGCTTGTGCCGGAATCCGCTTCGAAAACCGGCCTGTAGCCGGCACTCTCGACCAACGGCGCCAAAATGCTCTTTGCCCAATCGTCATCTGGCAGCTTGCATGTCTTGCTGGTGACCTGTTTTGGCAGCGCGCCATGCGCGGCGAAGAGCTTGTGGCTATCTATAACAGCAACGCTCTCTTCTTCTACGAGCGTCACGGATTGTATCAGCGGATCAGCTTCATCGACATGGACAAGCTCGTTGGTCAGATCGACGGCATCTTCAACTTTGTCGACAGCATAAAGCACTTCGCTCATCCCGTCGGTAAGCCGCAATAAGCGGATGTATCCGGCGAGCCTGGTCTGGTCCTCTATTCCGATGACCGGAAGTATCTCTCCATCGATAACTGCTCGGCATTGGCGACCCGTTTGGTCGATGGCCTTTGCAGCCACGGTTTCAATGCGTTTTACCAGTTCGAGCCGGATGAGCCGCCGTTGTCCGCCAAGCGTGCTGAATAGCATCGCACGGTCAGCGGGGCTGTTTGCTTCCGTAGCACTTTCATCCACCATCTGTGCTGTGCGCGTACGCTCTTCGGTCATCAAGTTGTGCGACTGTGCGATATGCGGGATGTCCAGCAGAAGGATGGGCTGCCCATCGTCCAGTAGGGTTGATCCGCAATAGATGCCGCTAGCCATGATCGCCGGCGGAAGCGGCTTGACTACAATATCGCTGCTGTTCTGAACTTGATCGACTGCAAGCGCGAATAGATCCCCGGTGGCCAAGCGAAGGATGAGCAGGTTTGCACGTTCTCTAGCGACATCGGCTTTGATCCCCAACACGTCTGCCAGCGAAACCATACGAACGCGTTGATCGCGAAACGTGACCAGTGTTGCATCGCCCATATCTTCGATTGCAGCGTTCTCTCCGCGCAGCCGCACAATCTCTTCGACATAGGATTGCGGAACCACAAAGCGTTGCCCGCCGACTTTCAGTGTGAGACCTGCAATAATGCTGAGTGTAAGCGGTATTTGCAGGAAGAAACTGGTGCCTTCGCCTTGAACGCTGGACACGCGAATCTCGCCCCCGATCTTCTCAAGGTTGTCGCGAACAACATCCAGGCCAACACCACGGCCAGACACCGCGCTGACTTCTTCCGCGGTCGAAAAGCCAGGGGCAAAAATCAGATCTAGAACCTTTTCGCGGCTCATCGCTTCGAGTTCAACAGGGCTGATCGTGCCGGTCTTGACCGCTTTTTCTGCAATTCGTTGCTCGTCGAGCCCGCGGCCATCGTCGCGAATACTGATCGATATCTTGTTCCCAGCTTGCCGCGCTCCGATCGAAAGCAGTCCAATCTCGCGTTTGCCAGCTTTCAGTCGATCCGAGGGCTTTTCAAAACCATGATCAACAGCGTTGCGGATGATATGCGTGATCGGGTCCCGCATAATCTCGATCATCTCCCGATCAAGCTCAACATCGCGCCCATCGAGATCGACCATCACTTGCTTCCCAAGATCGGCTGACAGATCACGGACAAGACGCGGAATTGGTGAGTAGAGATGCTCGATGCGCTGCATCCGCATACGAGTGATCGCATCCCGCACATCGTTGAGGATCCCCGACAAACGCTCGAACGGCCCATCAACCATTGGTTGGTTGCCTGCCTCCTGAAGGCGGTGCGCCAGATCGTTGCGTGCCAGGACCATGTCAGAGACGCCGCTCATGACCCGGTCCAACAATTCGACGGGCAAACGTATGGAACGGGGCGTCGCCGCCGTGTGTATGGCATTATCGCCTGCAGACATTGCAGCGGGCGCCGTTGCACGCGTTTCCCCAACAAGCGGAGCATCGCTGGCTGATGGTGCGAGCGCAGCAATCAGCGCTTCGTCGCCACCCTCGGGAAAATCGTTATTCGCTTCGATGGCTGTGACCATGTCAGCAATGCGATCAATGATATGAAGCACGGCAGTGACCAGTGCGCTGTCCGCACCACGGCGGCCATTGCGAACATCGGAAAGAGCATCTTCGGCTGCGTGGCTGAGTTTCTCCAGCCGCGGAAGGTCGAAGAAGCCGCAATTGCCTTTAACCGTGTGGACAAAGCGGAATATCGCATCGAGGCGTGCCCGGTCAGCCGGGTTGGCTTCCCAAGCAACGATTTCGCTCTCGCTCGCTTCCAGCATTTCGCGGGTTTCTTCTATGAAGTCCGCTAGCAGGTCATCCATTTTGGGCCCTCGGCATTATGTGCACGTGAGCTTCTATGACTGAAGATGGTTAACGAACCCTTTTTAGCTTCGCCGCATTGTGCGCCATACTACGAATGCCCCAATCAAGCCGCCGATTACATTCGCAGCCAGCTCTGCACCGTAGATCGCGCCAATCCCGAAATACTCGCGTGCGAGCCAGCCCAACGGCAGCATCACCACGAAAACCCGTACAGCTGATTGCATCAGGGCATATCTGGCTCTGCCAAGCGCATTCAAAGCACCATTGGCGACAATAAGTAGGCCGAAACCCGCGTACCCCCAGGCAGCGATCCGTAGATAGTTGGCGAACTGTGCAGTGACCTGTGCATCCTCGGAGAACATGTCTGCAAACCAGGCACCTCCCCAAGCGAGGAGTGCAGCAGTTATGAGCCCGTATCCAACGCAGAACAGCCCGGCGAGCCACATCGCCTCTCGTGCGCGGCCGAACTGTTTTGCCCCCCAATTCTGTCCGACAATCGCGCCAATCGAACCTGAAAGCGCCAGCAAGGGCACAGTCGCAAAGCTCTGAACGCGGCCTGCAGCGCCGAAGCCAGCCACTGCGGCAGCGCTCTCTGAAGCGATCAGAGCGGTTAGGACTGAAAGCCCGATGGGATTGATCGCGTTGCTGAAAGAGGCAGGCCCCGCCACCCGCAAGATCTCCGATGTGGATTCCCGCACATTGCACTGTTTTATCTTGCTGAGGCTAAGTGGAATGGAAGTTTTGCTAAGCAGCCACAGCCCCATGGCAATGCCAAAGGTCCAACCGATCAGTGTCGCATAGGCGGCGCCCGCCATGCCGAAACCTTCGAAGCCTCCAAACAGAAAGTCTGGCGTACCGGTAATCAGGATCGGGTCGAGCACCCAGTTCGCGGCGGCATAGGTCACAGAAACGTAAGAAGTCTTGCGCGCCTCGCCTTGACCGCGAAGTGTTCCGTTGATGCCCATGATTGCCATCATCAACGGGAAGCCGAAGGAGAAAGGCTGCATGTAAGCGCGGATAAGAGGCAGCTCGCGCTCGCTGGCTTGCATTAAAGCAAACAGCGGATCGAGTGAGGCGTAAAGCAACACTCCCAGGATCAGACCGAAGAACACCGACAGGACTATGCCGAAGTTGCCTCGCCTCAATGCGCGTTCATCATCACCTTCGCCCAAGGCCCGCGATATGACGGAATTGATACCCACCATCATACCCACGCCAAGACTGGTTATCGCGACACTGATGGGGAAGATGAAAGATATGGCCGCCAGTGCGTCTTGCCCGAGCTGACCGATAAAATAGGCGTCGACCAGCCCGATCGACATGATCGCGGACACGCCGACAATCGCAGGAAGTGTTTGAGTGACGAGATGCCCGCGGATTGATCCGCGCGTCAGTTTGGCATTCTCACTCATGTCATTCCGACTAGAGAACTTGTCAGGCAAGGCAAGCTCAATTGTGCAACACAAAAGCGGTCAGTGCTTGCTGCTCTTTGAGCCGCGTGCGATAGGCTGGGGCATGCCACGCATGACCATCAATGATCGTCCGCTAGAATTCGACATGGATCCGAATACGCCGTTGCTGTGGGCGCTGCGGGATGCGGCAAACCTCACTGGCACCAAGTATGGCTGTGGCAATGGAGACTGCGGGTCTTGTATGGTGATTGTTGATGGCGCGGCTTTGCGGTCTTGTCTGGTGACAATTGCCGAGGCCGAAGGGCGCTTCGTTACAACGATTGAAGGCTTGTCGCGTGATCGATCGCATCCCGTGCAACAGGCTCTCGTCGCCGAGCAGGCGATCCAGTGCGGCTTTTGTACACCGGGAATCGCGATCGCCGCTGCAGCGCTGCTCGAACGCAACGCCGACCCCAGCGAAGCCGAGATAAATGCCGCGATTCCGAATGTGTGCCGCTGCGGAGTTTACCCGCGGTTGGTGCGCGCCATTCAGCGAGCAGGTCGGGTTGCGCGGCGTTTGGAGACCATCAGCGCTGCACCAGCACCGGGAATCAGCAGTAAGGACGCTGCTCGCGAAGTTCCCGCCATCCGCGCGCCTTCAAGCTCCGGGGAGCCTGAAGGCTAGCCATCGATCAGAACCGACCAGTTATCGCGAAGCGCGCACTAATGGGCGCGCCAACCGATGCCTGATGGGTAGCGTGACTGTTCGGGAAGTAGAGCGTGTCGGTCAGGTTTTCGACATTCACTTGCACGCGCAGATTTTCCGACACATCGAAAAAGGCCGCAGCATCAATGCGCGTATAAGCGGGAAGGACAGCGTCGTTGCCGTTATCGATAAAGCTCTCATCCTGATGTGTAAGGCCGAGGCCAAGGCCGAAACGGTCCGTTACTTCGACCTGATTCCAGATTGAGAACATGTTTTCGGGCAGTTCGCGTGGCCGCAGTCCTGTTGGTCCACTACGGCTCTGCTGCTCGCCATCCAGAAAGCTATAGCCTGCCGATACAGTCCAGCCTGGCATCACTTCGCCTTGCAACTGCAATTCGAATCCATCGATCTTGGAATCAATCACGTCGAGTGTGGATGGATCATTGTCGTTAGGCTGCGGTGAGCTCTGCTCGATCTCGAAAATTGCAGCCGTGAAACTCAACCGGTCGGCAAAATCCCATTTCACCCCTGCCTCAAGGTTGGTGAATTTGTCAGGATCGAGCGCGTTATTGGCGCCATTTATGTTTGCGAACTGTTCGCCAGAACGCGGCAGGAAACTCTCTGAATAGCTCGCATAGATAGAGAGGTTTTCCATCGGCTTGAATATCAGACCTCCGCGAGGCGAAAATTCCTCGTCCTTGCGCGTTCGGATCTCATTGGCCGGCACATTGTTCACTTCGATGTCAAAACTATCATAGCGACCGCCCACGACCAGATGGAGCCAATCGGTCAATTCAACCTCATTCTGGATGTACAGCGAGACGACATCGATATCGACTTTCGTGAAATCGTTCAGATCAGTGCTCAGGTCGACAGTCGTCACATCGCCCATGGCATTGATCCCCACACCGCCGCGCAAGTTGAGTGGCCGCTTGATCGCAAACACTTCATTGTCGTCATCAGTCTGATCCCAGATCGGGTTGAAACGGTCCTGGTCTGATGATGTGTTGATGTATTCTGCGCCAAACAGCAGCGTGTGCGAAATCGCGCCAGTCTCGAACTCGCCGATGAAATTTGCTGACAGGATCAGGTTTTCGCGTTGTGTTGCGTCGATATAGCCATCGGTGGTGACAACATCGGGTGAATTTGCCTGATCGTACCCTGAAACATAGAAGTTGGAGTAAACCTTGTCATAATCGCCGTAGAAGGCGCTAAAGACACCTTTGAAATTGTCAGTGAAATCGTGCTGCAGATTGGCGCGCAGCAAATGGGCTTCCAGATCGTTGAAGTTAAGCTCCGGATCGCCGAATACGATCTCTTCGAATTCATCGACCGGGCGTCCGTCTGTTCCGGTTGGAATACCGCGATCAATGAAGCGGTAATGATCGACATACTCATAAGATAGGTCGAGCGAAGTATCTTCGCCGACTGCAAATCGGGCAGTCGGATTGATACCGATGCGCTCACCATCATAAAAGTCGCGATGATTGTTCAGCTGTTCATACATCGCGTTCAAACGAAAAGCCGATGAATCACCGTATGAGAGATTGATGTCGGTCTGGACGCTATATTCGCCAAATGTATCGATTGCGATCTGACCGCCACCAAAAGTGTCGCCCACGATTCCCTTCTTGGTAACGCGGTTGAGGATACCGCCTGTGCCGCCTCGTCCGAACAACAGCGCATTGGGGCCGCGCAAAATCTCTACTTGATCCAGATTGTAGAGGCTGCGGTAATACTGAACATCGTCGCGCATTCCGTCGATAAAGAAATCTGCGGTTGAACGGACCCCGCGAAAGACGATCGAGTCGCGGTGACCTTCGCCTTGCGACGTGTTCACGCCCGGGGTGTAATCAACGATCTGCCCGATGCTCGTGAACCCGCGATCGAGGATATTATCTTCGGTCGTGATTGTCAGGCTTTGCGGCACGTCGATGATCGGGGTGGGAGTCTTGACCGAGTTGACTTCATTTGACTGCAGAATCGTTCCTGTGACGATGATTTCATTCTTTTCACTATCGGGAGCCAAAGCCTGAACCTCGCTGCTATCCGCATTGGCTGCAAGTGCAGAGACCGCTGGCATCAACGCCGCCGAGCCAGAGAGAAGCAGGGCTTTGGTGAGGAAATGCATTCAAAAGTCCAATCTTTGTCGAGTCGTGATCGATGCCATTTTCGCTATTGAGAATTATTCGCAAAAGCAAGAAGCAATTCGCGCTTGAGGTAAAAAAGCTGTTTGATTAGTGCGCAGGGCGACCCGAACATCTGCTCAGCCAAGGAGACTGCGACATGAAGGCAACCATCTGGCACAATCCCAAATGCGGGACTTCGCGCAAAACGCTCGCTATACTGGAAGAGAGCGGGGCGGATGTGACTGTAGTCGAGTATCTCAAGAACCCGCCCGCCCGCGACAAGCTCGCCCAGCTTTATGCCGATGCTGGGATTACACCACAGCAAGGTTTGCGGATGCGCGGCACCGATGCCGCTGAGCGCGGCCTGCCTGTAGCTGACGCAGATACCTTGCTGGACGCGATGACCTCTGATCCTATTCTGATTGAACGTCCGCTGGTCGAGACCGACAAGGGTGTGCGCTTGTGCCGACCGCAGGATGTGGTTCGCGAAATCCTTTGACGGATCAGCGGCGATCCGTCGTTAGAACTTCGTCTGCGGTAAGCTGCTTCCAGCCTACGACCAGAACAGCAAGGCATAGGCCAATGACCAGCCCAAATGCGAGCGGTTCTGAAAGGTTGTAAAGCCATACGCCAAGCGCAGGAGCAAAAACGAAAGCCGCGCCCGCGACCGAGGCGACAATACCTGATGCTTCTCCTTGCTCAGCGCGCGTAACAGCAAGCGAAGTACCCGATGTGGTACCCGGCCTGAAAAGTCCAAAACCGAGGCATGCCACTGCATAACCGAACGCGATGGCGTTAAGCGTCAAGCTCACCGCGAAAATGGCAACACCCAAACCGGCCAGGGCAATGCCGCCCAATGTTGCAGCACGAGGGCCCAGATTAAAGCGCGGAATTACACCCCATTGTGCGACCAATGTTGCCAATGCCCCTGCCATTAGAACCAAGCCAACGGGCCCTGCCCCGCTTAGCGGGTCACTACGGAGCCCTAGCCGGTCCAAAACAAGGAACCCGACGATGCCCAGTACCATGGCCTGTGCATGCCCGCCTACCAGGCCTGCGACGACCCAGGGCCTGACCCTAGGCTCCCACCAGCTCAATCGCTTGTGCGGGCCCTCGCTTTCCTCTTCGTCTTCATCGCCGGACCCTTCGCCGGATTGCGAACTTGCACTGAAGGGTTCGCTGAAAGTCTTGCCACGCGCGGCAAATTGCGGCTCGTCGTTGGGTAAACGCCAACGAAGCGCGACCAATGCAAGGACTCCTATCGCAGCGAAGGCGATAAAGGGGCCAACCAGATCCATCCCCGGGAAGATCAGCAGCGGTGCGAGCGCAGGGCCCAGAACGGTTCCCAAGCCGAAACTCGACGCGATCAAAGACAATGCATTGGTACGCTCTGATCTGGCTGTGCGTGCGGCAACATAGGCTTGGACCGCAGGCGGCGCGGCCGACCCAAACCCGCCATAAAGACTGCGCGCGGCCGCAAAGAGCAGCAATGTCCAAAGCGCAGGTAACAATCCTGCGAGGCCAAACCACAGAACAAGCCCGCAAAGGCTCATCGAGGAAATGAAGCCAACCATTCCCAGCGCCATCATGGATTTGCGTCCGCGCTTGTCGGACCGCCGCGCCCAGATAGGCGCGCATGTTACCCACAGTAGTGCCGACCAAGTGTAGGCAAGACTAATCCAGAAATCCTCTACGCCCAGCTGCGTGCCGATGGACGGCATAACCGATTGCATCGCGGTATTGCCAGCTGCCGTCACCAACATGACGGAAAACAGTAACGCCATACGGCCGGGCGGAATGCTGCTCGGCAAACCAGGCCTCGCTGGGGCTGCGGACAGGTTAGGATCGCGGTTAGCCATTATGACCCGTGCGCTAGGCGAGGTGAGCTGTGCTTGCAATACACTCGCGCATCTGCGATCCACCCTCGAAGAATTTCCAACCAATACTCCTCCGAGCGAGTTCCTGCCCCATGACTACAAAAGCAATTGAAATCAAACGGCGTTTGTTTGACCGCTTGTCACTCTACGCTGGGCAGTGCGCGGTATTCTTGCGCGGGTTTATCGAGCACCCGCGCATGGTCGGTTCGATCATTCCCTCGTCGCGCTTTACGGTGCGCAAGATGCTTGAGCCGGTAGACTGGGGGAGCTGTAATCTGTTTGTCGAGTACGGCCCTGGCATCGGCACATTCTGCCGTCCCGTACTGGAAAGGCTGCGCGGTGACGCTACGCTGATCGTTATCGATACCAACCCGCTTTACATCGACTATTTGCGTGAAACGATCCGCGACAAGCGATTTGTTGCGGTCCACGGGTCTGCTGCTGATGTTGAACAGATTATCGCCGACCATGGGTTTGAGCATGCGGATTTTATCTTGTCAGGTTTGCCGTTTTCTACGCTGCCCGCAGGTGTAGCCCCCGCGATTGGAGAAGCGACGCAACGCGCATTGCGTCCCGGCGGTGCCTTTCTGGTTTATCAGTTCACTGCGGCATGCCTTGATTACATGCGGCCGTACTATGCACGAATCGACAAGGGCTTCGAATGGCTCAATATTCTGCCGTGCAAATTGTTCTGGGGCTGGAAGGCTGAGAACTCGCCTGAGAAATGATCACTCGAATGTCTTGCTGACCTGTTCGGGTGCACCACTGCTCAACTGGCGGTGGATCGCAGCGTAAACAGCCAGAAACACAGCTGAACCGATTGCGCCGATCAGAGCTTCGAAAAGAGCTGTTACCCAGGTTGCGATCGAACCTGCCGGCGCGAGGGCGCCTATAACGCCGAATATCATCCCGCCAACAATCGATAATACAATCAGCGCAATCCACAGCAAGATCATGAAGGCAGCCACATAGCGCGTGTTGCCTTTGACAAGGTTCCATGAGCGGCCAATTGCTCTGATTGGATTGAGCACCTCATCGATCGCCATGATCGGTCCAATCAAAATCAGGCGGAAAAACAGGAATACAACCGCAATAAAAGCAACGAATCCCAGCAGAGCTGCAGCCGCTGCGCCAGCAATGGAGCCTATCGCGACAAGGACTGCGACAACGAAACCAACTATCAGCCCGGTGATAAGCGACGCCAACAGATAGGGGACCAGGGTCTTGAAACCGATAGCAATTGCTTCACCAACAGTGGGGCGCTGTGGGCGTCCAAGCAGGGCGAGTATCGCCAAAGTTCCGACGAAGCTGAACAAGAGGTAGGCCAGCATATATGGCCAGCTTTCTGCCGCATAAGCGGCAGCCGCTTCCTGAAAACCGTCTGGATTGGCTTCCATAATTGCTTCGAGCTCGGTCGTTGGAGCAAGCACGCCCAAAGCAAGCGAAGGCAGAAACAGGAAGACCGCCGCAAGAATTACAACCAAATCGCGATTCTTGGACAGCAGAGCTACCGCATCAGTCCATGCTTGTCCCATATCGAACTTCATTGCTCTCGCTCCTTCGCCAACCCTTCGCGGATTTGCACTTGATAAGCGAGGCATTAGCCCCCACGCAATCAATGATGAGCAGTGAAATCACAGATGCGATCGAATGGCGGCGCGAAACGCGCCAGGTGCCCTATCGTGAAGCGCTATCTGAAATGGAGCAGCGCAATGCCGCGATTGCGGCTGGCGATGCGCGTGAGCTGGTGTGGATGCTTGAACACCCGCCGGTTTACACTGCTGGAACCAGCGCAGCCCGCGATGAGTTGCTCGATCCGCGTTTCGAAGTGGTCGAAGCGGGGCGGGGCGGTCGCTATACTTACCACGGGCCGGGCCAAAGGGTTGGCTATATCCTCTTGGACCTCACAGAGCGCGGCAAAGACGTGCGCTGTTTCGTGCACGGGATCGAGCAATGGGTGATCAGCACACTCGATACGTTCGGGATCGAAAGCTGGGCGGTTGACGGACGTGTCGGGATCTGGACAACTGATATTGACGGTCGTGAAGCCAAAATTGGGGCCATTGGTGTCCGCGTGCGGCGATGGGTGACGATGCACGGTTTTTCAGTGAATCTTGATCCGGACCTTTCTCATTTCACCGGTATAGTTCCTTGCGGAATCGACGAATTTGGCGTCACCAGCCTCAAGCGGCTGGGACTGGACATCACGCCTCAGCAATGGGACGAAGCATTGATGGCCAAGGCGCCCGATTTTCTGAAACATTTAGCTGAAGTCGCCGGGAGACGATCATGCGACGTTTGAAATTTTTCTCTATGTTCGGCGTGATAGCACTGTCATCCTGCGGTGACAGTTTGCCGGATCGAAGCGAAGATGGGCGTGAAGCCGAAGGGGAAGTTCTGGGCGGTTCGATCAGCGATGATATGCTGCCTCTGGACCAGTTGCGATCCCAATCACCGGTCATACGAGAACAGTCTGTGACTGTAAGCGAGAATGACGATGGCTCGACCACGGTTGAGACCACAGTCACAGTGACTAGCGGTGACGGCGCCGAAAACCAGCCCGCGCCGCCTCAACCGCCAGCAACGCCGGAAGGTTAGGCCGTAGCCTGCTCTTCAGCGAGAGTTGGATAGTCGACGTAACCTTCAGGGATAGGGAAGTACCAGCTCTTCGGAACGTCTTTGTTGGGGTTCCAATGCGCACCTTGCCTGATGCGTTCTTCCAGATCTGGATTAGAGATGTATGGACGGCCAAAGCTGACTGCGTCGCACTTTCCAGAAGTCACATCTGCTTCAGCTTCTTCGGCGGTGTAATCGCTGTTCAGGATCAGCGCACCTGAATAGATTTCTCGGATCAGGGGGCTTTGCTTGGGCACATCGGTTTGGCCAAACGTGCCTTCTGGACCCGGCTCGCGCAATTCAACAAATGCAAGACCCAGCTCTTCACAAACCTTGGCTGCGGCACCAAAAGTTGCTGGCGGATTACTGTCATCGGTGCCCTGAGAATCGCCATTGGGTGACAAGCGAATACCAACCTTGTCCGCGCCCCACACGTCAATCAACTGCTCGAGCACTTCGCGCATGAATCGGGTGCGGTTTTCGGGCGAACCGCCATACTCGTCGGTACGTAGATTGGTTTTGTCCCGCAGGAACTGGTCGACCAGATACCCATTCGCCCCGTGAAGCTGAATGCCGTCGAACCCGGCAGCCTTGGCATTCTCTGCCGCACGGCGATAGTCACCAATTGTGCGCTTGATGTCCTCATGCGACATCTCGCGTGCGGTGGCGTATTCGCTCTTGCCTTCCGGCGTGTGCGCTTCGCCCGGAGCCTTTGTGGCGCTGGCAGAAAAGGGCGCTTCGCCGCCAAGGAAGTATGGATGCACAATCCGGCCCATGTGCCACAACTGCATAACAATCATGCCGCCGCGATCATGCACCGCCTTGGTGGAGGCTTTCCATGCCTCGGTTTGCTCTTCACTCCAGATCCCCGGAGCTGACGGCCAGCCAAGTCCCTCAACGCTGATGCCCGTCGCTTCAGTCAGGATCATACCCGCACCTGCACGCTGGCCATAGTACTCAGCCATCAATTCGTTTGGCACGAACATAGGATCGGCCGCGCGGCCGCGTGTGAGCGGCGCCATAAAGATGCGATTCTTGGCGGTGAGTGCACCCATTTTGAGTGGCTGAAACAGTGTGTCGTACAAATGAATTTCCTTCGTCTTCGTCTCTTTGTGATAGGCACTTGGGGGCGAAGCGGCTAGTGCGCAACCATGGAAAATGAGGGGTCGCCAGAAGCAAATCTTGTTCAGCCGCGCCAGTGGCTGTTTTTGTTGGCATTGCTGGCCGGCAATGTCGCGCTCGCGCTCGGCCCATGGCTCGTTCGGTTGGCAGATACGGGGCCGGTCTCAGCCGGTTTCTGGAGACTGTTTCTGGCCTTGCCTTTTCTGGCGGTGTTCGCGCGGGTTAGCGGGCAGGCCCTGACCGGCATTCCCCGGCGAACCTTGATGTTTGTCGCATTGGGCGCGGTGGCATTCGGGCTAGACCTTGCCAGTTGGCACGTCGGGATCGAAATGACCCGGCTGGGGAATGCCACATTGTTCGGCAATGCGGGTAGCATTGTCATGCTGTTCTGGGGTTTCATCATCGCGCGCAGCTTGCCCCGTGGGATGGAATGGACCGCGATCGTGTTTGCTATAGCGGGTGCAGCGATCCTGATGGGGCGTAGTGCAGATATTTCGGCCACCACACTGATGGGCGATCTTTTCTGCCTTGCCGCGGGTCTGCTTTACGCGGTTTATCTGGTCAATCTGCAGGGCGCCCGGCAAACGGTTGGTGGATGGAGCCTGCTGGTCTGGGTCAGCATCTTTGCCTGCCCGGTCTTGCTGTCGATAGCATTGGTCAAGGGGGAGCCGATCTGGCCAACTGACTGGACGCCGATTCTGGTGCTGTTCGTGTCCAGCCAGCTTGTCGGGCAGGGGCTGTTGGTGTTCAGCATGCGGCACTTCCCGCCGCTGGTGATCGGACTTGCGTTGTTGACACAGCCAGCCGTGGCGGCGTTGATCGGCTACCAGATTTTTGGCGAAGTGCTCACCCTGCTCGATATTGCTGGCATGGCGCTGCTCGGCAGCGCGCTGGTGCTGGCGCGGGGAACGAGACCGGCGGGACGTTAGATCTTGCCCAAATCGCCTTTCCCAACGGTATTGCCTGCCATTTCCAGCATCTTGTCCAGGCTCGCCTTGGCTTTCAACCGCAGGCCTTCCTCGATCTCGATGCGTGGTTCCAGATCGCGCAGCGCGACGTAGAGCTTCTCCATCGTGTTGAGCGCCATGTAGGGGCAGATATTGCAGTTGCAGTTGCCGTCTGCGCCTGGCGCACCAATGAAGGTCTTCTCCGGCAGAGCTTTCTCCATCTGGTGCATAATGTGCGGCTCGGTCGCTACGATCAGCGTATCACCTTCAAACTCCTGTGCGAATTTCAGGATACCACTGGTCGAACCAACATAATCCGCATGATCGATGATCGCGGGCGGACATTCTGGGTGTGCCGCGACCGGTGCGCCCGGATGCTGTTCCTTCAGCTTCAGCAATTCGGTTTCGCTGAAGGCCTCATGGACGATACATACGCCCGGCCAAAGCAACATTTCGCGATCAAACTTGCGGCTGAGATAACCGCCCAGGTGGCGGTCTGGCCCGAAAATGATTTTCTGGTCTTCAGGAATCTGCTGAAGGATCGTTTCCGCGCTGGAGCTGGTGACGATTACGTCGCTCAGCGCTTTCACTTCGGTCGAGCAGTTGATGTAGGTCAGCGCAATATGATCCGGGTGCGCTTCGCGGAAAGCTTTGAATTTCTCCGGTGGGCAGCTGTCTTCGAGTGAGCAGCCTGCGTCCATATCTGGCAGCACGACGATCTTTTCCGGCGACAGTATCTTTGCAGTGTCGGCCATGAATTTCACGCCGCAAAATGCGATCACATCTGCATCGGTCTCGGCGGCCTTTCTCGACAGTTCGAGCGAGTCCCCAACGAAATCCGCGATATCCTGAATATCGGGCGTCTGGTAATAATGCGCGAGGATTACCGCATTGCGCTCTTTGCGCAGGCGGTCGATTTCCGCGAGCAGGTCTTCACCGGTGGGGACTTTGGTCTCGATGCTCATTCAGGGTGTCCAGTCAGCTGTAAATTCTGCTTCCCATATAGGCAGGATGTGCCATTTTGCGAGCGCTTTAGGTCGCAACTGTGATAGCATTCAAGGCGGGAGAGATTTGCGATGTATAAGCTGGACCTGAAAGAAGCCTACTGCCCGGCGCAGGCTGACACCGAAATGCGCGAACGCACGATCGAAGCGATGCTGCGCGAACAGGTGGAAATTCGACCGGAGGGTTTGGCACTTCGCGAGATGCTGCATGATGGCTCGATTGGGCGCGAATGGACCTATGCCGAGTTGTTAGGTGATGCGAAGCGATGCGGGCGAGCATTGGCGGCGCGGCACCCCGCTGGCACGCGGATCGCGATCATGGCGGGCAATTGCCCTGAATGGGTGATCGTACAGCTAGGCGCAGCAATGGCAGGGCTGACGCTGGTCACGGTCAATCCATCCTTCACGCCGCGCGAAGTGCGATATGTGCTTGAGCAATCCAGTTCGGGGGCCGTCTATTACCAGCCGCAAGTGCGCGGCAGCGCACTACGACCCATAGTCGATGAAGCCGCCGCTGGTTTGCCTGCGCAAGACTACATCATTGATATCGAAGACCATGCCGAGCTGTTCGCAGGCGAGGGCGATGGCGCGCTGCGCGAAACCAAGCCGCATGACATCTGCATGATCCAGTATACCTCTGGCACCACCGGTTTTCCCAAGGGCGTGCTGCTGCATCAGCACGGGTTGGTGCAAAGCAATCACGATGTGTTTGTGCGTTGGAATCTCGCTCCGGGAAAACAGGTGCTCTGCCCGTTCCCCTTGTTTCATACGGCGGGCAGCGCAGTGTGCGTCTTGGGCTCCTTGAGCCATGGTGCGACTTTGCTCTTGGTAACATTGTTCGATCCGGCGGCGGTCGTGACTGGCATCGCCCGCGAAAAGCCAGAAGTCATTGGCGGCGTATCGACGATGATCTTTGCGCTGATCGAGGCGGCAAAAGCCACAGGCACGGATGTGCGCTGTGTCGAGACCATCGTAAGTGGCGGGGCCATGGTCCAACCGGAACTCAATCGCGCCGCGCAAGAGGTTTTCGGGGTGCCGATCCTGATCGTCTACGGCCAGACCGAGACTTCGCCAGCCATCACTGCCGCTTGGCCGACAGATCAAGGTGCCGACTTGACCGAGACAATCGGCCAGCCGTGCAGCCATATGGAAGTCGCGATCCGCAATCCCTCGGACAATTCAATTTGCGCGCCGGGCGAGCAGGGCGAGATTTGCATGCGCGGCTTCAACATGATGACCGGCTATAACGACAATCCTCAGGCCACGGCTGAAACAATCGATGCCGATGGCTGGCTGCATACCGGTGACTTGGGAAGCATGGACAGTCGTGGGTATGTGAAGATCACGGGCCGTGTGAAAGAGATGATCATTCGCGGCGGCGAGAACTTGTTCCCGGCAGAGATTGAAGCTGCGCTGCTAGAGCATCCAGCCATTGCAGAGATCGCGGTGGCAGGTGTGCCGGATAAGAAATGGGGCGAGATTGTTGCTGCGTTTTTGAGGCTGGCGGACGGCGCTGAGCGCCCCGAGGATGGCGAACTGCGTGCCTTTATCCGGGAACGGCTGTCGCCTCAGAAAACGCCCGCGCATTGGGTGTGGGTGAAGGAATTTCCGCTGACCGGATCAGGCAAGATCCAGAAGTTTGCCATGGCCGAAGCGTTTGCGAAGGGGGAATATAGCTGACGCAAAGCGCTCTAATTACATGCTGAACCCGGGCGGCAGGAAGGCTTCTATAGGGCGATCTGCACCTGGAGTGCCTTCGATTAGCCATTCTGTCACTGCCATGCCCGGCCCAGTGTGCGATATCGCGACCGTTGCCAAAAACACCACAACATAAAGCCCCAGTCCCCAAAAATAGGCGGGGTGAACTCGACCGTTCTTACGCCAGTCTACAATCATGCCGATGATAGGAAAGATCATGGTCGAGACGGTCGTGATTGTCCACGCATGCGGGATCATCAGCGGCAAGGGTAACAGACGGCCAAGCCCCGGTCCGGTCAGGATTGCCATCGCGCACAGCATCAGGCGGCGGTGCCAGCCTGTATAGCGGCGGCTCTTGAGAGACCAGAATGCGAGCCCGCCAAATAGCCAGACCAAAGCCAGATTGCTCCACAGGAACTCGCTGACATGGAAGAAGAACGGGCCGCCGGTGCGTTGGGCGACGGCGATCATGATGAGCGTGCCGGCCGCAACCATCGCGGGAATCATAATATAGGACAGCTTACCGAGCCTGACGTGTAGCGCTTTATTGCCGCTCGCCATAGAGAGGTGTTGTGCCAGGTACAGCCCGAGCCAACTCATGAAAATCACGCCGTGTACGTGATAGGGCCAAGGCACATCGAAGCTGGAACGACCCATGGCAAGCTGGATTGAAAATCCGGCTACGATCACCAACGACATGATGCATGCCATGATAGTAAAGAAGCGCGTGCTCTCGCCAGAATAGCCCAACGGCTTGCTGTCGGCCAAAGTTGCCATGATTTTCCCCCAGTGTCCTCGGGGTCAGGTTAGCTGCGCAATGCCGCTCGCGTCAATTCGCGTGCCAGGTGTCGTTTGTGTCTTGCGCCACAAGCCCGCGTTTTTCCAGATCAAGCAAATGCGCCATCACACTCATCTGCGCGGCCTTGTGCAGGCGTTCGTCCAAACCCTTATACATCTCCGGAATGAAGTCCGGGATAGTTCGCGCTTGCTCGCCTAGCAGTCGCAATATCTGGCTCTCGCGCTGGCGGCGATGGCCCATCATCCCGCGCACCAACTGACGCGGTTTTTCAATTGGCTCGCCATGTGCTGAATAATACACGCGGTCCTCGCGCGCTTGCAGTCGTTCCAGGCTCGCCATGTAGTCACCCATGTCGCCATCCGGCGGAATGACGACGCTGGTGGACCAGCCCATGACATGGTCGCCGGTGAACAGTGCGCCGCTCTCTTCCAAGGCAAAGCAGAGGTGGTTTGACGTGTGGCCAGGGGTGTGAACCGCGCGCAGTGTCCATCCTTCGCCTGTCATCGCTTCGCCGTCTACCAATACGCGGTCCGGCGCATAGGTGGTGTCGAATGCTTCGTCACTGCGCGGCAGATCACTGTCGATCACCAACGGTGCGCAGCCCACAATCGGTGCGCCGGTGCGCTCTGCCAAGGGGGTGGCAGCTGGAGAGTGGTCGCGATGCGTGTGCGTGCACATGATCGCGGTGACTTTGGCATCGCCAACCGCAGCGACGATGGCATCGATATGTTCAGGTTCCGCTGGACCCGGATCAATCACCGCCACATCGCCCGCATTGCCCACGATATAGGTCTGCGTGCCGGTATAGGTATAGGGTGACGGGTTAGGAGCGAGGACGCGCCGCACCAGCGGCTCGCATTGCTCGGCGATGCCCGTGGGCCAAGGTTCGGGTGGTAAAGCCATGACTTGCATATGGGGGAAGGTCGTGCACATGTCACGCCAGCTAATTTGGAGAGAGAATTGAGCGAATTCATTCTTGTTCTGGACGAAGGGACGACATCGACACGTGCGATGCTGTTTGATCATGCGGGCAAGCTGCATCATGTGGCGCAGCGCGAATTGGAACAGCATTATCCCAAGCCCGGTTGGGTCGAGCATGACGCGTCAGAGATTTGGGAGAAGACTCTCGCCTGCGTGCGCGATGTCACCGAGCAGGCGGGTGAGGCCGACAGGATCACCTGCATCGGGATCACCAATCAGCGTGAAACTGTGGTGGCTTGGGACAAAGCGACGGGAGAGCCGCTGTGCCGGGCGATTGTGTGGCAGGATCGCCGGACCGCAGACTTTTGTGCGGAATTGCGTGACGCAGGGCATGAGGAAGAAGTCCAGACACGCACCGGGCTTTTGCTTGACCCTTACTTCTCCGGAACAAAAATGCGTTGGATGCTGGACAATGAGCCGGCAGTCCAAGCTGCCGCCAAGAGCGGATCACTGGCCTTCGGCACAATAGAGAGCTGGCTGATCTACAAGCTGTCGGGTGGAGAACATGTGTCCGATGCCAGCAATGCAAGCCGTACGTTGTTACTCGCGCTTGATGGAGCTGCGTTTGACTCGGAACTCTGCGACCTGTTCGGCGTGCCCCGTTCGGCGCTGCCAGATGTCGTTGATAGCGCAGGCGAAATCGCTGTTGCAAAGGCCGAGTGGCTTGGTCGCGAGATTCCCATCACTGGCCTTGCGGGTGACCAGCAAGCGGCGACGATAGGGCAGGCCTGCCTTTCACCGGGGGAGACCAAATCAACTTACGGCACTGGTGCCTTCGTGCTGACCAACAAAGGGGGCGAGATACCGCGCTCAGCCAACCGGTTGCTGGGTACGGTGCTGTACCAGATTGATGGTCAGCGCACCTATGCGTTGGAGGGCTCTGTCTTTGTCGCGGGCAGCCTTGTGCAATGGCTTCGTGATTCACTCGGTATTGTCGATGTTGCCAGCCAGACAGAAGAATTGGCGCGATCCATACCTGATAGCGGCGGCGTAACAATTGTCCCTGCCTTGAGTGGATTAGGTGCCCCGCATTGGCGTGCCGAAGCACGCGGCGTGATCAACGGGCTTAGCTTTGCCAGCGGCAAGGCGGAGCTCGCCCGCGCCGCCCTTGAAGCCATGGCGCATCAGACGCACGATCTGGCCACCGCGTTCGCCGCCGACGGAGCGCCCTGGCAAAGACTACGGATTGACGGCGGGATGAGTGCCAACGACTGGATGGCGCAGGACCTGGCAGATATTCTTAACTTGCCGGTCGAGCGACCTGAGTTCGTCGAGACCACGGCATTGGGCGCTGCTATGCTTGCAGCTGCTGGTGCTGGCATCCATGCCGATCTTGAAAGCTCGGCGACGGCTATGCGCGGACATTTGCAGGAATTCGCGCCAACCATGCCGGAGCAAATTCGCTCAGGGCGCTTGGCAGCTTGGCGAAAGGCGCTGGCAGCGGCGTAATGTCAATCAGTGCATACTGATGGCGCGGTCCAGGCGGGCGCGCATCGAATGTACCACTGGTTGCGCATCGAATTCATCCGCCCAGGCCTGGTCGAGTCGCGCAATCCGGCGATGTAAGCGGATCGTTTCTTCGATCAGCTCTCGCGTTGGTTGTTCCATCAACTCAAGGTCGTCTTCGTTGCTGGGACGATCATCAGGCAGGCGACCATGACTACGTAGCTGTGAATCGCTGAGTTCGCCGGCGAAATAGGCCCGTTGGTTCAGTAGCCATGCCAAAACATGCATCATGCGCGTTGTTGCTTTCAAACCTTCGCTTGAAAGCGCAAGGCGCAGGCGGTCGCTGGCATCAGGCGCAACGTCTCCCATGCCCAACGCGAACGTCGAACGAACTTCGTCGGCCAGTAGCAACGCCTCGCTGTAAAGCGACTCAATGATCGGGCGCGAAAGGTTTGATGGACTTGCCATGAGGTTGGGTTAAGATGGAGTTTCCACCGGCGTCCAGTCTGGCAACCATGTTTTCCGCGGCTTTACAGGTCGCTGTCCCAAAGCGGTACGGAAACGTTGATATTGTAAGCGGAAACCAAGCTTTCACCGGACAAATCACGCAATAATGTCTGGCAGCAAGGTATCCTCAATCATGGCAATCTGGTCCTTCAGCCGAAGCTTTCGCTTCTTGAGCCTGGCGATCTGCAACTGATCCTGTGATCCCGTCTCAGTCAGCGCCGTGATCGCGGCGTCAAGGTCACGATGTTCCGAGCGCAGCAGCTCCAATCGCTTGCGCAGCTCTTGCTCGTTCACTTGGCGTCCTCCTTGCCTTCCTGGTCCATCACCAATCGGGTGCCGTTAAAGGCATACGTGAAGGTGCGCTCTTTTCAAGTTAACCTTTATATGGTTTGATCCTTTCACGCGGCTCGTCCGCGCGTAGGCGAGTCGCTCTTGCGGTATTCACGCGAAGAGGAGATGAGTTGATGGCAACGTCCCATGTCGAAGCGCTACAGAACAAACACGCCGGACTTGAAGCGCAACTGCGCGAGGAATTGAACCGACCTGCGCCTGATACTGCGACGATCCAACATCTCAAGAAGCGCAAGCTGCAGATTAAACAAGAGCTGGCGCAAGCCTGAGGCGAGCAGAAGACTCTCGTAATTAACCGATCCTACCTGCGTCTCGCTGCGAGAAATTGTTGCGGAACAGCATTTCGCTTGGCTAACAACCTGCTATAGCAGCGCACATATGACAGCAGCAGCTTCGGCCCGCATGATCCTCACTCGTCTGCACGAGGTCATGGCTTCGCGATTGCACGCGCAAGCCAAGCTGGATCGCGTGGTTGATATCGTTGGCGATAGTTTGGATAGCGAGGTTTGCTCGATCTATCTCTTGCGCGAGGGAATGCTGGAATTGTTTGCGACCCGCGGCCTCAACAAAGGCGCGGTTCACGTGACACGCATGGCGATTGGCGAAGGCCTGACCGGAACAATTGCGCATAACAATGAAACGTTGAATCTGGCCGAAGCAAAGGCACACCCTGATTTCCTTTATCGCCCTGAGACAGGCGAAGAAAAATTCCACTCCTTTGCCGGCGTTCCGATTGTCTATCGAGAGCGTGTGGTGGGAGTGCTGAACGTTCAGCATGTCGATCCGCGGCGCTACGAGGACGTCGAGATCGAAGCGTTGCAAACCACAGCGATGGTGCTGTCAGAGTTGATCGCCAATGCAGAGCTGATTGATGAAGAGGGTGCACGTGGCCTGAGCGAAGGGCAAACAGGCACACAGACCGTATCCGGGCTGGCTTTGGTGAAGGGACTCGCCATTGGCAGCGCAACCTATCACCAGCCGCGCATTACAATCGATCATGTTGTGGCTGACGACATCGAGGCTGAACGTCAGAGAGTCTATCGTGCGTTCGACAAGATGCGCGAACAGATCGATCATATGGCCAACCAGGCGGAGTTCGGTGTTGGCGGTGAGCACGAAGAGGTGCTCGAGACCTATAAAATGTTCGCTTATGATGAGGGCTGGGGCCGCCGCATCAACGAAGCGATTGATTCCGGCCTGACCGCTGAGGCCGCGATAGAGCGTGTCCAGCAGCGCACGCGCATGCGCATGCGTGAGATTGACGACCCCTTGCTGGCCGACCGGATGCACGATTTGGAGGACCTGTCCAATCGCTTGCTCCGGATTGTATCGGGTCAATTAGGCACGGCCGCCTCACAAGGGCTACGGAAGGATACCATTCTGATTGCACGCAATCTGGGGCCTGCCGAATTGCTCGAATATGACCGTCGGCGCCTGAAAGGTGTGATCCTTGAGGAAGGCTCGCTCACGGCGCATGTTGTGATCGTTGCACGTGCCATGGGTGTGCCAGTCCTGGGCCGTGCCCGCGGCATTCGCGGTCTGGTCCGTGACGGCGACGAGATCCTGCTTGATGCTGATCAGGCAACCGCCACGATACGCCCGTCTCCGCAAGTTGCGCAAGCATTTGACGCGCGGTTCGAGAAATCTCGGGAGAGGCAGGCTGCCTATGCCAAGCTGCGCGACGTGGAGCCATTCACGCGCTGTGGAACGCGCATTCAGGTAATGATGAACGCCGGGCTGCGCGATGACATTTCAGCGCTCGCAATGACCGGTGCAGATGGAGTGGGCCTGTTCCGCACAGAGTTTCAGTTTCTTGTTTCTGCAACCCTGCCACAGCGCGAACGCCAAGTCCGGCTGTATCGCGATGTTCTGGATGCAGCGGGCGACAAGCCGGTGATCTTTCGAACTGTCGATATCGGCGGCGACAAGGCAGTGCCCTATCTCCAGTCAGAGCAGGCGGAGCATGATGAAAACCCGGCCATGGGGTGGCGTGCCTTGCGCCTGGCATTGGAGCGTGGTGGATTGCTGAAGGCGCAGGCGCGATCCCTTCTCGAAGCTTCCGCGGGCCGCGAGCTGAATGTGATGTTCCCAATGGTTTCAGAGCCATGGGAATTTGATGCAGCCAAGGAAGTTTTTGAAGATCAGATACAATTCATGCGCAAGTCCAAGCGCCAGTTGCCCGCTTCGATCCGGTATGGCGCAATGCTGGAAGTGCCGGCACTTGCCGAGGTGCTTGATCTCATGGCGCCGCGCGTCAATTTCCTGTCGGTCGGTACCAATGATCTGACCCAATTTCTGTTTGCCGCGGACCGCGCCAATCCTAAGCTTGCCGAACGCTACGACTGGCTCAGCCCATCGATAATGCGCTTCATGCGCCGGGTCTCGCAGAGCCTTGTCGGGCAGAACGTTGATCTGGCTGTTTGCGGCGAGATGGGTGGCAGGCGTCTGGAGGCATTGGCCTTGCTTGGCATCGGATATCGCCGTCTTTCGATTACACCTGCCGGTGTCGGGCCTATCAAGGAACTTGTACGAAGGGTTGACCTTAAAGAAATCACCGAGGCGATGACCGAATGGCTATCAGACCCCGACGTAGATCTGCGCACAGAGCTGAAGGCTTGGGCAGACGAACGCAATATAGAAACGGACTAACACTGGTGACTTCGTTCGACCGCTCGCACACCGGTCACGCTCTGCCGCTAATGCGTGTCAGGCAAGAGCCGCTCGGCTTGACACGAAAGCGCCACGCCTTTCTTGTAGTGCGATAAAAGAATACTACGGGGTCGCACCTATGGTTGAGGAAATCGTCGAGAATCAGGATCATGAACTTCCGTTGGAAGGCGTTGGTCGGCGACTTCAGCGGGAGCGCGAGGCCCGGGGCATATCGCTTGAGCAAATTGCAGAGCAGACACGGATTTCCGAGCGACATCTTGAATTGATAGAGCAGGACAAGTTTTCCGAGCTGCCGGCACGAACATATGCGTATGGTTTTTCACGCAGTTACGCACGTGCATTGGGCATGGACGAAGGCGAGATTGTCAACGACCTGCGGGCAGAGCTCGACAATACATTGGCTGGTCGGCCCAGATATACCCCCGCGTTCGAACCCGGAGACCCAGCAAAAGCGCCACCGCGTGGAGTGGTTTGGGCGTCAACTATAGCGGTCCTGCTGCTCGCTATTGGGAGCTATGTCTTTTACGGTCGCTTTATCGCTCCGGGGGCGGATCCTGTACCCCTGGTTTCTGAGGAAAGCTTGGAGTCGGCAGAAACGGATGTTGCGCAGGCCGAAGCAGCATCAACTGGCTCTAGTCAGAATGTGGGCACCTTGCCCGATCAGGTGGTGTTTACCGCGCTGGAAGATGGTGTCTGGGTGAGCTTCTATGAGGCCAATGGCCGGCGTTTGGAGCAAAAGCTCATGGCCATTGGTGAGAGCTTTACAGTGCCGGCCGACGCCGCTGATCCGCGCATATGGACCGGTAGGCCTGACGCGTTCGCGATCACTATTGGCGGCGAGGCTGCGCCTAGGCTTGCGGAAGAGGAAGTCACGGTGCGTGATATCCCGATTACTGCAGACGCATTGCGATCTCGAGTGGCGGTGGATGCGGGTTCGACCGTAATGTCTGCTGATCCTGGCTGACGATACCCACGATTTTGACGCGTGATCGGGTCGATTTTCCAGTAGGATTGATGCAGGATTCGTCTGAGGTTCATCCGCGAGAGTTTAATTGCGGACTGCAGCAGATTTAGGAGTTTGCGAAGTGAATGTGTCCCCAATGAAGCGACTGGCAGGTGTAGCTGTAGCAGTGGCGGTGGTTTTTACTGCTCCGGTTCCAGCGTTGGCACAAGACGAAGTCTCCGAAGCGCGCGTGCGCAAGATTGAAGCGGAAGTGCGCGCATTGCAGCGGAAGGTGTTTCCCGGAGGAGATGCGCGCTTCTTCGAGCCGGAGATCAATACGCAGCAGACCGCGCCAAACACCCCCGCAAACGCCACGTCGACTACTGCCGTGACAGACATCCTGGCGCGGCTCGATGCGATCGAAGCACAATTGCAGCGCCTGACCGCAGCCGGAGAGGAAAACCACAATGCCATGTCGCTGCTCGAAGAGCGGGTAGAGGCACTCGAAGCAGCCAATATGCCCACGCCTGTAACAGAGCAGACGGAGACCCCGTCCTCAGAACAGGCAGCAACTGAGACTAATTTGTCGGCGATGACGGGCGGAGAATCTGAACCGGACGAGCTTCCGGCAGCAGAGGAGCAGGCTGTAGCGGGCCCAAGTGAGGAGCGCTTGGCAGCTGTGCAGGAAATCATGAAGCCGCAAACGGATGACGCGGGCGATGATGAATATACGTACGGTTTCCGGCTGTGGAATGCCGGGTTTTATCCTGAGGCGCAGCAGCAATTGCGCCTGTTCGTGGACCAGCATCCCGACCACTGGCGCACAACCTATGGCCGCAACCTGCTTGGCCGCGCATACCTTGATGATGGCAAGGCGCGGGAGGCGGCGCCATGGTTCCTGCGCAACTATCAGGTAGACAAGCAAGCGGCGCGGGCAGGTGACAGTCTGCTCTATCTTGCTGAAGCCATGATCGCGTTGGAGGACACCAATCGTGCGTGCATAGCTCTTGCCGAATTTGGTGATACCTATCCGGCTCTTGCGAGTGGACGGCTTCAAGATCAGTACGAAGCCAACCGCCAGAATGTGACCTGTAATTGATACGGGGCTTGATCCAGATTTGATCGCGCGTTTTCGCGCGGAAATTAAGTGCGCTGGCCTAATGGATCAGCGGTTCGGCCTTGCTGTGTCTGGCGGATCGGATAGCCTTGCCATGTTGCTGCTGGCGAATGCTACGTTCTCCGGACAGTTTGAAGTCGCGACGGTTGATCACGGGCTTCGCGAAGCGTCCGCAGGCGAGTGCGCATTCGTTGCGCAAGTGTGCGAGGAGCGCGGGATTCAGTGCGAAACATTGAGCGTTGAAGTCGGAGAGGGCAATCTGCAGGCAGAGGCTCGAAGGGCAAGATATGCAGCGTTTGAGCGATGGGTGCATGATCGCAGTTTGGCTGCCATCATGACCGCCCACCATGCCGATGATCAGGCGGAGACGCTGATAATGCGGCTTAACCGGGGCAGCGGTGTCGCTGGCTTGGCAGGCGTGCGTCGGGACAATGATGCGGGAGCAGGGCGGCTGCGAATTGTGCGGCCTCTGCTTGGATTTCGCCGCGCAGAACTAACCGGCTTGGTCGAGGCAAGCGGATTGGGGGCAGTGCAAGACCCCTCAAACGATGATGCCCGGTTCGAGAGAGTTCGCATTCGTCAGGCGCTCAGCCAGGCAGACTGGATTGACCCTTTGGCTCTCGCAAAGTCTGCTCAGCATCTTGCTGATGCAAACGAGGCATTGGAATATGAGATTGGCCGTTTTTGGGAGCACAATGCGCAGCGCACCGGCGAGGCAATCCGGCTGCCTTTGCATCAGATCCGTGAGATGCGCCTTCGATTGATTACACGCGCTATTGAGGTGCTTGGCGGAAAGCCGCGCGGTAGCGACGTCGCGCAACTCGATGATAACTTGCCGCAATCACGCAAGAGTAATGTTGCGGGTGTAATGGTCGAGCTAAAGGATGAGGGAGGTGAGTCCTACCTCTATTTCACGCCCGAGCCAGCCCGGAATTCCTAATGAAATCAACCATGTGCGCCGAATTCGTTCGCTATAGCGGTAGATAACCTCAAACATAGCCCGTATGCACGTTCGATAGGGTCGATGTAGTCGCGTGCAATATTGGCGTAGCTTTCGCCGGTGCTGTCGGGATAGTCACTTGGCGCATCGACTGCGAAATCGGTGATCTGCGGGAAATGCGTTGGGAAGGCGCGGCGCATTTGAGCAAGAGCATCATCGACACGTAGCGAGAAGACCATCTCCAACACATCGTCGCGGCTGATGTCGTTGGCCCGGCTGAACACCGGTACTGAAACAGCCTTCAGAAACATATGTTGCAACAAGGCTAATCTCAGCGCCTGCGCAGCGCCAATAGTACGCCGGATATTCTCGCGATCTTCGAGTGGATTCTCGTCAGGTATCAGATCGAGCAGGCGATATAGCTTCAGCGCATCGACGCGCAGTCGCGATGCCAACCGGCGATAGACGCCCGCCCGGTCGTCCTTTGTCAGATACTCTGCCAGCGCCTCGCACGCATCGGAAAGATGGCTTTCCGTTCCACGGTAAGGCCGACTGGCCCAATAGGCGCTGTTGAACAATTCCCCATGCGCGGCAACGGTCTTGATACTTGCCAGCGCATTTGAGCTTCGCGCCAGCCGGATCAGCTGTCGCCCGCGCTCACTTTCCATGATCAGAGCTGCAAGCTCTTCATAATTTCCATCTGCCGCGCTGCCGATGCCGGAGATGATGTTTACCGGATAACCCAGCTGCTGCAGGATCGCATTGTGCGGAATGGCGCGGATCTGGCGCAGGCTCATCTCGCGGTCGGCGCGAATGTCGCTCTGGCGGCGGGAAACGCGGCTGCCGGTGGAGTTGAGCAGCCCGAGCCCGAATGCCGTCAACGCACGTGAATAGGTCTGGCTTTCCAGATGCTCGCGCTGGTGACTGCGGATTGCGCGGTAAAAGTCGAGGCTCAAATCGGTCCGGCGGTAGAACGGATCGGTCGGCGCATCGGGATCGGTATGCGAAGGCTGAATTTCGGCAATACGGGTCAGCGTCGCGCGCGCCAGCTCAGGCGTCGAGAAGAACATGTAGCCATCGCCGCCCTGGAAGCTGACCTCAGGCTCAAGCTTGATTCCTGCGCGCACAAAGCGCCGTTTGGCCCATGGGCTTAGCGGCCAGGTCAAACGGTCTTCGAAGCTGTCTGGATGCGCCCCGCGGCCCATGCTCTCGCCGTGGGTATTGAAGATCAGCGCCGCAACATCATTGAGGCCATTCTTGTCCATCGCCTCGCTTAGGCGGCCTTGAAGGCGTTCGATCGCCAGACTGGCGGGCAATTGCCCGACAAACCGTCCCGCATCGGAAAAGCCAGTCTGGATCGCCAGTCGCCCACGCTGGCGTACGTATTTCTGGTAGATTTCCTCCCGGCATAGTGCGTCAAGGAAACGTCCGCCGTGCTCCAGCGCGCTCTCGGTCTCGAACAGCGGTGAGACATCGACCTTGTCCTCTATACCGAACAGCTTGCCGAAATAGAGCGCAGCAAGAATGGTTGAGGGCTGTTCGCATTCCGCAATCAGCATACGGATCGGCGCGTCTGCATCGACGTGCTGAATGATTTGCGCCATCGCGATGAATTGGCGGATCGCAGTCGAGCTTTCGATAGCCAGCGCGGCGAAATTGGTGCGCAGCGGCGTTACCTTGGCGAGAATATCGCGCAGCGCCACCATCGCGCCTTTGCTGGCGAGATCGAGCGTGTTGTCAGGGTCAATCCGGCGACGGATTGCATTGTGCAGTTGGCTGGAGTTTACACGGAAATGGATCCAGCCCATCCCAAGCCCATCTGCGTGCATCGCGGCAGCGAGCGTTTTGAGTTGGAGTGCGCGTGCCGTGTCAGCACCGCTCGCCTCTTCCTCCAATGCGGCGATGATCGGCGATAGGCTGAGAAGTTTGTACGGGTCGTCCGCCGTCAGGGTGTTGGCGGCTTTCGATAGAGCTTCAGGCTCACTCAGATCCTTGGCAAAGTCTGCGGCTCGCGCTTCAGCATAGGCCAGCGCAGGGCGCAGCGTATCCAGCAAGGAGTGCGTCGCATCGATCTTTTCGAGTGACGCCGTATAGCGCCCCAATCGCTCGGCTTTCTCTGACAAGCGGAAACCGATCGAATCAAACCACTTGATATCGGTTCTGCCATCCATGTCGTACCCGACCCAGCTGGCAAACCGGAAGGGCAGCGGTGAAAGCTCCTGCCACTGATCTGGAAACCTGCTTGCCGCCTGCTCAAGCACTTTGCTGACAATCGCATCGCGTGCGTCTTGTGCATTGGCAATCGCACGCATCGCGCGACCATGTTCGTACTCCAGTGTGACCGCCGGGCGGTCGGCATTGGCGACGCAGGCGTTGGCGCCAATATCGGCCTCGCTGCTGGCAGCATCTGCGACCGCGGCCGATTGGTCTGGCGTCAGCAGGAATGTTGGGTGCGCGGTGAACACAGCGTGCAGTTGTGGGCGTTCCCAGCGCGCACGGAAGGTGTCAAAATCGCTTTCAGTGAGCGCCTTCGACAACGCTTGCTTATTGGCATCGGCGGCAACAGGCGCGACAAGCCGGCGTAGGCGTTTTGCACGCGCTTGCATGCTTTGGCATTCGAGCTCGGCCACAAGCGCTTCGATGGCGTCAAGATCAATGTCGCCAGCTTCCAGCTTGCGAGAGAGATCGAGTCCCAGCTGAAAGACAGGGTTGAACAGCGGCGTTTCGCGTGTGCGCGCATGAAGCCCGCTCAAATGCTCTAAAAGATCGCTTACGTTCTTCATGAGCCAAGCTGCGCTGCGTCACGGGCGAGCGCTTCAATTGTTGCCTTGTCCGGTGCCCCGCGCGGCGAAACCCAGCTGCCGCCAACGCACAGGACCGCGTCATGGGCCAGCCATTCTGCCGCATTGTCTGGCCCGATCCCACCGGTTGGGCAGAATTTCACATGACCGAATGGTGCGGAGAGAGCTTTCAATGCAGGCAAACCACCTGCCGCCATGGCAGGGAAGAATTTGAAATGCCTCAGGCCCAGATCAAGCCCGCGCATGATGTCGCTGGCATTGGCTGTGCCGGGTAGAAAGGCCACTTGTGACGCGATTGCTGCGCGCGCCAAGGGTTCTGTCAGGCCGGGCGAGACGATGAACTCGGCCCCTGCCTCCAGCGCATCTTCCAATTCGTCGGGATTGGTCACTGTGCCTGCGCCAACGACAGCACCCGGCACTTGCTTCATCGCCTTGATCGCATCAAGCGCGGCGGGTGTGCGCAGCGTCACTTCAAGCGCGCGAAGGCCGCCTGCGACCAGCGCCTCAGCCAGCGGCACCGCGTGCTCTACTTCATCTATAACGATCACGGGCACCACCGGTGCCAGGCGCATGACGCTTTCCACGTCCATCATTTCAAATGTTCCCTTGCAAATGCCGCCGCCGCACCGAACAGGCCGGGCTGCGGGTGCACGATAAGTTTTACCGGCATATTGGCCATCATTCCGGCAAAGCGACCCTTCGCTGCAAAGCGGTCCGCAAAGCCCGAAGCGAGCAGTGTTTCGCGAATCCGGTAGCCCAGACCACCGGCGATCACCACACCGCTGGCGCCTTGCACCAGCGCAATATCGCCAGCGACCGAGCCTAAAGCCAGGCAGAAGCGATCTACTGCCGCCGCTGCCAAGCTGTCCTTGTTTGTCGTGCCGCGCGTCCAGATAGCGCGATCATCGAGATCAGGATCAATCGAGCGGTGCTCCAACGCAGCAAGCGTCTGATAGATATCAACGATAGCGGGGCCGGAAACCACCCGTTCGTCCGACACGCGATTGTGCCGTTTGCGTAGCCGCGCAAGGATCGCGTCTTCAATGCTGTCGAGCGGAGCATAGTCACCGTGCCCGCCTTCCGTGGCCTGGACGCGATAGCTTCCGTCTTCATCGCGGTAAAAATGCGCTACACCCAATCCCGTGCCAGGTCCCACTACGGTGATTGTGCCAGTCTCTGGCAAGTCCGTATGAGGCCCCGCCAGATGCAGGAACTGTTCTGCAGGTGCACGCGCGGCGGCATGCGCGACAGCGGCAAAATCATTCACTATCGTGAATTGTCCGCAGCCCAGCTTTTCTTCGATCAGGGCAGGGCGAATAATCCATGGATTGTTGGTGAAGCGGATCAGGTCCTGTTTTACCGGCCCGGCCACAGCCATGGTGACGGCAGAGGGTAAGGATCCGCCTTTGCGTTTGCGGAAATCCTCCCACGCCGTCTGAAAGCTGGCATGATCGCTGGTGTTGAGCGTTTCTGGTTCGTCCAGTGTTATTTCGCCATCGGTGGCGATCTGAGCTAAGGCAAAGCGCGCGTGTGTGCCGCCGATATCGACGGTGACAATCTCGGTTGCCTCGCCGCCGTTCATCAAAGCCCCGCCGTTTTGAGCATCGCGCTGCCGCCTTGTTCGGCACCGTCAGCCAGATTGCGGAACATGGAGAAAAGCTCGCGGCCAACGCCAACCTCGGGCGCTGGATCGGCGGCGGGTTCGCGGCTTTTGAGATCGGCGGTGGTCGAAAGCTCGCCAGTGGTTGCGCAGACACGCACAATGTCACCGTCGCGCAATTTGGCGAGCGGGCCGCCCCCAAGCGCTTCGGGAGTGACATGGATCGCAGCGGGTACCTTGCCCGATGCCCCGGACATGCGGCCGTCGGTGACGAGCGCTACACGGTATCCGCGATCCTGCAGCACGCCCAAGGGTGGCGTCAGCTTGTGCAGTTCTGGCATGCCGTTCGCGCGCGGCCCCTGGAAACGGACAACAACGACCACATCCTTGTCCAGTTCGCCCGCTTTGAAGGCTTCAACAACCGACGGTTGATCTTCGAATACGAGGCAGGGCGCTTCGATGGTGTGGCGTTCTTCTGCGACTGCCGAGGATTTGAAGCATCCGCGGCCCAGATTGCCTTGGACGAGCCGCATGCCGCCATCGGGCTGAAACGGATCGCTGGCTGGCTTGAGCATGGTGTCATCGCCGCTTTCGCCAACGTCACGCCAGATCAGTTTATCGTCTTCGTCGAGGCCCGGTTCTTTGCCGTAGGTCGAAAGATCGCCATCCCACACCGTCAGAATGTCGCGGTGGGCGAGGCCTGCATCTAGCAGTTCACGGATCACGTAACCCATGCCGCCAGCCGCGTGGAAATGGTTCACATCGCCTTCGCCATTGGGATAGACGCGCGCGACCAGTGGCACAGCGCTCGACAATTCGCTCAAGTCGTCCCAATCGAATTGCACGCCCGCTGCGCGTGCCATCGCGGGGATATGGATCGCGTGATTGGTCGATCCGCCGGTGGCGAGCAGGCCGATGGCCGCGTTGATGATCGCTTTTTCATCAACCATCTTTGCCATTGTGCGCTCACGCGTTCCGGCGAGTTCTACCAAACGATGCACAGCGGCGCGGTCCATCGCCTGGCGCAGCTTGGTGCCCGGCTGGATGAAGGCGCTGCCAGGGATATGCATCCCCATCATTTCCATCATCATCTGGTTGGAATTGGCGGTGCCGAAGAAGGTGCAAGTGCCCGGCGAGTGATAGCTGGCGCTTTCGCTTTCTAGCAGTTCGGCGCGGGTCGCCTTACCCTCAGCATAAAGCTGGCGGACGCGCTGTTTTTCCTTGTTCGCTATTCCGCTGGGCATGGGGCCAGAGGGCACGAACACTGCGGGCAAATGGCCAAATCGCAACGCGCCAATCATCAGGCCCGGCACGATCTTGTCGCAAATGCCGAGCAAGGCCATGCCTGAGTACATCTGATGGCTAAGCGCGACGCCAGTCGACAGCGCAATGACGTCGCGGCTGAAGAGCGACAGTTCCATGCCGTCTTCGCCTTGGGTCACGCCGTCACACATCGCAGGTGTGCCGCCAGCAACCTGCGCAGTAGCGCCCACTTCGCGGGCGTAGACCTTCATCCGGTCCGGGTAGCGGCCATACGGCTGATGCGCCGAAAGCATGTCATTATAGGCGGTGACAATGCCGATATTAGGGCTCTTGCCGGCGCGCAGCGTTGATTGATCCTCCAACGCGCCAGCAAACGCGTGCGCCAGGTTCGAACAGGATACTGCATCCAGATCCGGCATGCGGTCCGCTTCGCGATCCATCAGGTCGAGATAGGACTGACGGCTGTCGCGCGATTTCTTGATCACGCGCTCCGTGACTTTGGCGATTGTCGAGTTGAGTTCACTCATGCCAGCTTACTCCGTCGCGTTCAGCCAGCGCGATGGCCGCGCTGGGGCCCCAGCTGCCCGCGGTGTAGGTTTTCGGTTTCAGGTTCTGCGAATGCCAACCCTCGCGGATGGCATCGATCCATTGCCACTGCGCCTCCACCTCATCGCGGCGGACGAACAGCGTCTGGTCGCCCTCCACCAGGTCAAGCAGCAGGCGTTCGTAGGCGATCCTGCGATGCTGCCCAACGAACGCATCAGGCATCGCGATATCAAGCGGAACCTGACGCAGGCGGATGCCTTCGCGGTCAAGACCGGGCACTTTGGTCATCAATGAAAGTGTGACGTTTTCTTCGGGCTGGATGCCGATCACCAGCCGGTTTGGCTGCATGGTTGCGCCTTTTTCCGCAAAGATGGAATGCGGTACGCAGCGGAACTGGACCACGATTTCAGTCACACGTTCGGGCAATCGTTTCCCGGTTCGCAGGTAGAATGGCACGCCCTTCCAGCGCCAGTTGTCGACATACGCCTTGATCGCGACGAAGGTTTCGGTGTCCGAATCCTTGCCTAGTTCATCGTCATAGCCAGGCACAGCCTGACCGCCGATTGCACCAGCGCGATATTGCCCGGTCACTGTCTCGCCCGATTCAACGCTGCGCAGCGCCCGCAGCACTTTTACCTTTTCATCGCGAACAGCAGTCGCATCGAAATGTCCAGGTGGCTCCATTGCAACCAGCGCCAGCAGCTGCAGCATGTGATTCTGAACCATGTCGCGCAGCGCGCCGCTATCGTCGTAATAACCAACGCGCGATTCCAGACCGACCGTTTCGGCCACGGTTATCTGAACGTGGTCAATGTGCGCCGCATTCCAGATCGGCTCGAACATCAAATTGGCAAACCGCAGCGCAAGTAGGTTTTGGACGGTTTCCTTGCCCAGATAGTGGTCAATCCTGAAGATGCGATCTTCAGGGAATGCAGCGGCCACCGCATCGTTGATTTCGCAGCTTGAGCGAAGATCAATGCCGAGCGGTTTCTCCAGACACATACGCACGTTTTCGCCATCGAGTCCTGCGTGCTGCAGACCCTTGATCGTGGGCTCGAACAAGCTTGGTGCAGTCGACAGGAAAATGGCAAGTCCATGCTTTGGCTCGCCCAATTTCTCGGCCAGCGCCTTGTATCCTTCCAGGGTCGTGGCATCGAGCTGCTGGTAGCTTAGCCGGTTCAGGAATTCTGCCGTTCCACTACGTCGTTCGGCGGGCATGTATTTTTCCAGCGCTTCGCGCGCGAAATTGCGGAATTCACTGTCACTCAGTTCAGAGCGCGCGGTGCCAATGATCTTCAGATCAGAATCGATCAGTCCATCCGAATGTAGCGCGCAGAGTGAAGGCAAAAGCATGCGCTGCGACAGGTCACCTGTCGCCCCGAACAACAGAATTCGGTCAGCGGTAAAATGTTCGCCGCTCATCGAAGGCACTTCCATGTACTCGCTTCTCCCACGAATGGTATCACAGACATCTAGCTTACCGCGCAAATGTCGGCCATAGCATCGCATAGCTATTCACGTGCTGGAACACCTAATCTGGCCGGACAGGGGAAGAGGAATGGATACGGCGCGCAAACCCATGCGAGTCACCAGCTTTGACGTCGCTGAAAAAGCCGGGGTCAGTCAGTCAACAGTCTCGCGAGCCTTGTCTGGTTCGGCGGTTATTACAGAGGCGACGCGCAACCGCGTGCTGGAGGCGGCAAGCGAGCTAGGCTATTTCGTTGATGAACGCGCCGCCCGGTTACGGCGCGGGCATACCGGGACACTGGCTGCGGTCGTAATTTGCAAACCGGGCTATAGTGCGCGTGATGTGAACCCGTTTTCCTACGCGTTATTGGGCGGGATTTGTGCTGCCGCTGCGGATCGCGGCCTTGAAGTGCTGGTTTCGCTGCAGGCGGATGAGGAAAAGCTTTTCGGTCACTATGTTGAACGCGGTCAGGCCGAGGGACTGATCGTGATCGGCACAACCGCCAATCGCGAAGCGTGGGACTATTTCCGCAAGATCGGTGAGACGACAGAGCCGGTCGCGTACTGGGGTTCTCCCCTGGGCGATCTTGATTGGGTGAGTTCGGACAATGAGGCAGGGGCGCGTCTGGCGGCAGAGCACCTGGCAGATCGCGGTTGCAACAACCTCGTCTGCATCGGTTCGCATAGCTCAGTGCAGCGACAATTTGCAGAACGCACGGACGCGTTCGAAGCGCGCGCCAAGGAGCTTGGGAAAGAGGCAGATCTGATCGCCATCGAGCCCGGCAAGGAGCGACGTGAGCAGGGGCGCTTGGCAGCCCAGGCGCTGATCGCCAGCGGCAAGTCTTTCGATGGCGTGTTTGCCGTATGTGATGCCATCGCTTTTGGCGTGCTTGAGGCTTTTCAGTCTGCGGGAATCGCCATGCCGGGAAAGGTCAAGGTAGTCGGCTTTGATGGAATACCTGCTGGCGAATTGTCGAACCCTCCGCTCACTACGATCGAACCGGATCTGGATCAGGCGGGGCGGCTGCTGGTCGAGGCGGTCACAGCAGGAGAAGCTGCAGAACACCCAAGTGTACGGCGTGTGCCGGTACGATTACTTGAGCGTGCAAGTAGCTGATAAAGATAGACTTTCAAGAAAAAGGGACTGGTATGAGACCACAACCAAATGGGCTTTTGCGCGCTGGCATTCTGGCAATGTCGCTTTGCGCCACCTCTGGCCAAGCGGTAGCTCAAGAGCAGCCGATCGCCTTTACCGAGGCGACGATCCTGACCATGGCGGGCGATCCGATTGAGGGAGGCACAATCGTCTTTCAGGGAGGCAGGATCTCTGCAGTTGGCGCAGACGTTTCGATCCCTGCCAACGCCGACGTCCGTAAGGCAGCGGGCATGGTGATCATGCCGGGCATTGTCGATACGCATTCGCACATCGGGCAGGTCGCTGGCGCGGACCGGTCAGGTCCGATCCAACCCGAAGTCCGCGCAATGGATGCGATAAATCCGCTCGCATCGAACATTGCGAAAGCGCGTGCAGGCGGGGTTACAACAGCCAATGTTATGCCTGGTTCTGGGCATCTGGTTAGCGGACAAACCTTTTACATGAAGCTGCGCGACGGTTCGACTATTCAGGACATCTCCTATCGCTGGGAAGATGGCGCGGCGATGGGCGGACTGAAGATGGCCAACGGCACAAACTCGATCCGGGGCGAGGGCGGATTTCCCGGGACACGCGCCAAATCAGCCTCTCTGCTGCGTTCTGCCTTGACCGAGGCGAAGACATATTGCGACGGTGACAGGAAAAAGCCGGATTTGGGCAAGGATGCACTTTGCGAAGTGCTATCAGGCGAGCGGCTGGTGCATTTCCACTCTCACCGTGCCGATGACATCATGACCGTGCTGCGCATGCAACGGGAGTTCGGTTTCAAGGTGCTGATCCAGCACGGGATGGAGGCTTGGAAAGTCGCCGACGAACTGGCCGAGGCAAACGTCCCCGTTTCGGCCATCCTGGTCGATTCACCGGGCGGCAAGCTGGAGGCGCAAGGCGCCCGGCTGGACACCGCAGCCACGCTTGAGAAAGCCGGTGTCCTGACTTCGCTCCACTCCGATGATGGAGTCATCGATTCGCGCTTTATGTTTCGTCATGCCGCAATGGCAGTGCGCGCCGGCATGAGCCGCGAAGGGGCCTTGCGCGCTTTGACGATCAATGGCGCGGTACAGATGGGCCTAGACGACAAGGTCGGCTCGCTGGAAGTGGGTAAGGATGCGGACCTGGTGATTCTCAATGGAGACCCTTTGTCCGTCTACACGCATGTAATGGAGACGTGGGTAGAGGGCGAAAAGCTGTTTGATCGCAGTAAAGAGGAAGACCTGCTGATGGCGCAAGGTGGCTATGGTGCGGGCAATCCGATGGAGGCTGCGCACTACCACTGGGAGCTTGCTGAAGCGGAGGGTGGACAATGAAGATGCTCACGAAACTCGCTGCTGCGGCAGCTTTCGCAAGCGGATTGGCTGGCGCGGCGATGGCACAGGATATCGCCGTGCGCGGGGGACAGGTTTACACCATGGCCGGCGAGGCAATCGTCGATGGTGTGGTGGTGATAGAGGATGGAAAGATCACTGCTGTAGGCCCCGCGGCGAGTACGCCGATACCCGATGACTTGCAGCTCTTGGAGGCTGAAGTCGTTACACCCGGCTTGGTGGATGCGCGAACGGTTGTTGGTCTGGCCGGATATCTCAATCAGCCGCATGACCAGGACCAGCTTGACGAGAGCAAGCCTCTTCAGCCGCAATTGCGCGCGATCGACGGCTACAATCCGGATGAGAGACTGGTCGAGTGGTTGCGAGGGTTTGGCATCACGACCATCCATACCGGTCACGGACCAGGCGCGGTCGTGTCGGGTCAGACAATGGTCGCAAAGACTGTGGGCGGGACAGCGGATGAAGCTGCGATCGTGCCCGGCGCCATGCTGGCGGCAAATCTTGGACCGTGGGCATTGGCAGACGGGGGCAAATCTCCTGGTACGCGCTCGAAGCAGATCGCGATGCTGCGGTCGGCGCTGCTTTCCGCGCAATCAGCCGGAGAAGAAGGCGATCAATCAGACAAGAAGCCGCCCAGTCTGGACAAGCAAGTCCTCCGATCAGTGCTGTCCGGAGAGATGCCACTGATGGTCACGGCGCAACGCTCTCAGGATATCATGAGTGCGCTCCGCCTCAAGAAAGAGTTCGGGATTGATCTGGTGATTGATGGCGGTGCTGAAAGCTATCTGCTGACCGACGAACTGCGCGAAGCGGGCGTCCGTGTGATATTGCATCCAACAATGGCGCGCCAATATGGCGATCTGCAAAACGCCAGCTTCACAACCGCGTCAAAGCTGCGTGAAGCGGGCATTCCGTTTGCTTTGCAATCCGGCTTTGAAAGCTATGTGCCAAAGACCCGCGTTGTATTGTGGGAAGCGGCTATCGCCGCGGCAAATGGCCTTGCCTGGGAAGATGCACTGGCCAGCGTCACTATCGATGCAGCGAAGCTGATCGGCGTTGGTGACCGTGTGGGCTCGCTCGAAGTCGGCAAGGATGGCGACATTGCGCTGTTTGATGGCGATCCGTTTGAATACACCTCGCATGTGACAGGCGTGGTGATTGACGGCGTGGTGGTCAGCGATCAAGCGATGTGAACCGGGGCCGTTTATCGCCGCTGAGGTGGAGTGCCACTTCGCGGCGATGCGGTCTGCTGCGATGTTCAGCGAGGAAGATACCTTGCCAGGTGCCCAATGCGGTTCGGCCAGCAATGACCGGAATCGATAAAGACACGCCTGTAAGCGCCGCTTTCAGGTGGGCGGGCATGTCATCCGGCCCCTCATCATCGTGCAAATAGTGTCGCCCTTCAGGCGCAATCCGTTCTAGCCACGCCAGGATGTCGCTCTGAACAGCAGGTGCGGCGTTCTCGTTGATAAGCAGGCTGGCTGATGTGTGGCGGCAAAACACGGTGAGCAGTCCGGTCTCTACGCCCGTTTCCGAAACCCATTCCTCTACGCCGCGCGTGATTTCGACCAAGCCCTTTCCGGCCGTATCGATGGTTAGAATACTGGCGTGATGGCTCACGTCACTCAATCACGCCGAATAGATCGTGCGCGTCTGCGTCTTCGACGTTGACCGTCACAATATCGCCCGCTTTCAGCGTCGCCGCGACGTTGCGTAGGTAGACTGCTCCGTCGATTTCTGGTGCGTCAGCCTGCGAACGGCCCGTAGCGCCGATATCGCCGTCTTCATCCGGCTCGCCAACCTCATCGATGATAACGGGAATTGTCCTGCCGATCTTTGACTGAAGCTTTGCGGCGCTGATCCGTTCGGTGACTTCCATCACGCGGGCGTATCGCTCTTCCTTGACCTCTTCCGGGACGTGATCGGGCAGCGCATTGGCCGCGGCGCCGTCGACCGGTTCGAAGCGAAATGCGCCCACGCGGTCGAGCTGTGCTTCTTCAAGCCAGTCGAGCAAATACTGGAAGTCTTCCTCGGTCTCTCCGGGGAAGCCGACGACGAAGCTCGAACGCACGGCAATGTCCGGGCAGATTTCGCGCCATCCTTTAAGCCGCTCTAGCACTTTGGCTTCATTCGCGGGGCGTTTCATCGCCTTGAGTACTTTGGGAGAGGCGTGCTGAAATGGGATGTCGAGATAAGGCGTGAGCAATCCTTCCGCCATCAAGGGGATCACTGCATCCACATGCGGATAGGGGTAGACATAGTGCAGCCGCACCCAGGGCGGTGTGCCATCATCTGTCCGCAACTGCCCCAACTCGCGCGCCAGATCGGTCATATGCGCGCGAACTTCGCGACCTTTCCATGTCCGGGGTTCGTGCCGCGTGTCGACACCGTAAGCTGACGTGTCCTGGCTGATCACCAGCAATTCCTTGGTGCCCGCCGCGACCAGCTTCTCTGCTTCGCGCAGCACCGCATCAACTCGGCGGCTGGCGAGTTTTCCGCGCAGCTGGGGAATGATGCAGAAAGCGCAGGAGTGATTGCAGCCCTCTGAGATCTTCAGATAGCTGTAGTGACGCGGGGTCAGCTTGATGTCCGCTTCGGAAGGCTGAGGTATCAGGTCCACGAACGGCCCTTGGCTGGGCGGGGCATGTTCGTGCACGGCTTCGACTACTTGCTCATACTGATGCGCGCCGGTTACCGCGAGCACTTGCGGATGCGCGGCGCGGATCGCATCGGCTTCCTCGCCCATGCAACCTGTCACGATCACGCGGCCATTCTCTGCGATGGCTTCCCCGATGGCGGCCAGACTTTCCTCCTTGGCGGAATCAAGGAAGCCGCAAGTGTTCACCAGCACTACGTCGGCGCCTGCGTAGTCCGGGCTGATCGCATAGCCATCGGCGCGCAGGCGCGTGAGGATACGCTCGGAATCGACCAGCGCTTTGGGGCAGCCGAGGCTAACCATGCCAACCTTCTTGGCGTCGGGAAGTGTCGTTGCAGTGCTCATAATTCGCGCGGCCACTACACGACCGTGGCGCAATGCGCTAGCACCAGTCTACCGTTTGGTTCCGGGAGGGGAAATGATGGATCTTTTTGCAGTCAATTGGTTGGGCGTTGTGCTGGCAGCGTTCGCAGGATTTGTCGTCGGCGGCATCTGGTACGGCCCGATCATGGGCAAGAAATGGATGGGCGCGGTTGGCCTGACTGAAGATCAGATCAAGGAAGGCAATATGCCGCTGATTTATGGCGGCGCATTCCTGTTCTCACTGCTTGCCAGTTGGACGTTGGCGCATACTTTCGCGAGTTACGCGCAGGATTTGTCCGTGCTTGTAAAGATCATGACGGCTTTCGGTGTCGCGCTGGGCTTTATCGTGCCAGCGATCGGGACGAATTACCTGTTCAGCCAGAAGAGCAAGACGCTGTTCTTCATCGATGCGGGGTACTGGCTGTTGTTCTACATCGCGATGGGAGCGGTTCACGCGTATTTCCCCTGATAGAGTATTAGTCCCCATTCCGAGTGGGGACGATCTCGACCACGATATCACCTTTCTGCAGGTTCTGGCATTCGTCTTCCCAGAACCCCAGTGCCTTGCCTCCGCGATAGATACGCAGGCCTCGGCCACCGCTCTTAAGGTCTGCGATCGCGCTGCCGCATTCCTCGTCAGTTACCTCTCGTTCAACGAGCTGCACACGGCCTGAAACAGAGGCGAGATCAGCCAGGTAATCGGCGATATGCGCCCCGCGGGCGCTGCCCGCCAGCAGCAGCCCGGTAAAGCGCACCGGATTGATGACGGTATTGGCCCCCGCCTGACGAGCGAGAGACTCATTGTCATCTGCGCGCACAACCACGCTGATCGGGACGTCAGGTGCCAATGCACGGACCGTTAGTACGATCAGGATCGAAGTATCATCGCGTCCGGCCGAAACCAGTACGCGGTCAGCCTTGCGAATTTTCACTGCTTCCAGCGTGGAATCGCGTGTCGCATCGGCCGCCATGACATTGCAGCCAAGCTTCTCTGCTTCGATCAGCCGTTCTTCGCTCGGGTCGACGACTACGATATTGCGCGGATTAACGCCGCGTTCGACCAATTCATGGACGCTTTCAGAGCCGGAAATTCCGAACCCCAGCACAACAATATGCTCAGCGAGATTTTCCTGAATACGCTCCATGCGCCACTTCTCCCAGCTGCGCTTGATGATGAAATTATAGGCTGTGCCAACGAAAATGAAAAACACAGCGAAACGGATTGGTGTCACGATGATGGCTTCGACCATCCGGGCACGTTCAGTGACCGGGGCGATATCGCCGAAACCCGTCGTGGTGATCGATATCATCGTGAAATAGACGACATCCAGAAAGCTGACTTCGCCATCCACACTGTCAGCCAGACCGCCACGATCGAACCAGTGGATCAATACGACGAGAAAAACCAAAGCAAGCGCTAGGCCGATACGGATAAAGAAATCGCCCCATACGGGCACTTTTACCGCGCGCCTTAGCGGTTTGAACCGCGGCCCGCGGAAATGCCGTTCAGGCTTTGCGGGAACTATCCGATCGAGCTGCTTTTCTGTCACTTAACAGGCCATACTATCCGCTGAAGCGCTGCGCCAGCCCTGCCAAAGAGCTGTGGTGGGTAAGGTCAAGCTGCAGAGGTGTGATTGAGGCATAGCCTTCTGCGATCGCTTCCAGATCAGTACCATGATCGGGCGTGTGTTCGATCGCATCCAAGCCGAACCAGTAATAGCGCTGCCCACGTGGATCGCGGGCTTCCAACACGCTGCCACGATCATAGTCATGGAAGCCTTGGCGCACGACCCGTATCCCCCGAACGTCTTGCGCAGCACGACACGGGAAATTGATGCTGACCAGCGTGCGCGGCTCAAACGGCGTGTCGAGCAATGGCTGGATGGCCTTTGGCCCCCATTCGCGGGCAGCTGCAAACCGGTCTTCCCACGCGGGGCGTTCCTGCTTCATCACCTGGCTCAGCGCGATCGACTTTATGCCCGCCAGCGCACCTTCCATGGCGGCGGATACTGTGCCTGAATAGGTTATGTCATCGCCCAGGTTCGCGCCGGCATTCACGCCGGACAGGATCAGATCAGGCGGGTTATCGAGCACTTGCTTAAGGCCGATGGAGACAGCATCCGTGGGTGTTCCGGTAACGGACCAGCGGCGTGCGCTATGCTTGCGCAGCCGCACCGGCATAGATAGTGTTAGCGAGTGTCCCGCGCCCGTTTGGTTATCCGAAGGCGCGCACACCCACACATCGTCGCTGAGCTGGTTCGCGATCTCTTCCAGCACTGTCAGGCCGGGAGCATGGATGCCATCATCATTGGTTACTAATATGCGCATCTGCGCCTCAATTGTTGCCCATTACGATATCGCCCAAACTTCCAATTACACTGCCTTCCCCTCGGTTGCTTCCGCCTCTCGGGCCGGCGGCAGCCAGCATTCGTCCAGCAAGGCGGCTGAAAGGGAGGGACTGGATCCAGACTTTGCCGGGGCCTCTTAGCCGGGCGAAAAATATGCCTTCTCCAGCAACCAGCATTGTCTTTACGCCGCCCACGCGCGTTACATCCATATCGACGCTGGATGTATACGCGGCGACGCAGCCTGTATCGACGTGCAATTCTTCGCCCGGTGCAAGCTCGCGTTCCACCAGCGTACCGCCCATCTGCACAAATACCCAACCATCGCCTGAAAGCTTTTGCATGATGAAGCCTTCGCCGCCAAACAGCCCCGTCATCATCCGCTGCTGGAATGCGACACCAATTTCCACACCGCGTGCGGCAGCCAGGAAACTGTCCTTCTGGCAGATCAAAGTGCCTCCCACGCTATCAAGCTTGATTGGCAGGATTGTTCCGGGGGTGGGGGACGCAAAGGCAACCTTCGCCTTCCCTTGCCCTTGATGCGTGAAAACGGTGGTGAACAAACTTTCGCCTGTGACCAGTCGTTTGCCTGCGCCCAGCAATTTACCCATGAAGTCCCCGCCTTCGCCGCCGCTACCATCGCCAAAGACGGTATGCATATCGACGCAAGCATCTTTCCACACCATGGCCCCAGCTTCGGCCACTGCGCTTTCGCCGGGGTCCAGTTCGATCTCGACGAACTGCAGATCTTCCCCTTTGATGGCGAAGTCGATGTCGTCAGACACCTGGCTATTGCGGGCGTGATGCCATGGGCTGTTTTGCATATCAAAAACCTTTTCGGATCAATTGCTTGGGGCTATCTCTGACACGCCTCCCATATATGGTTCAAGAGCTTGCGGAATTGTTACGCTGCCATCGGCATTCTGGTAATTCTCCAGCACCGCGACCAGTGTCCGCCCAACAGCCAGGCCTGATCCGTTCAACGTGTGGACGAATTCGGTCTTTTTCTCGCCTTCAGGGCGATAGCGGGTCTTCATCCGCCGCGCCTGAAAATCGCCTGTGTTCGAGCATGAGCTGATTTCGCGATAGGCGCCCTGTCCGGGCAGCCAGACTTCCAGATCGTATGTCTTGCGTGCGCCAAAGCCCATGTCGCCGGTGCACAGCAGCATCTTGCGATAGGGCAGGTCGAGCGCTTGCAGAATGGCCTCAGCCGCTTCGGTCATGCGTTCATGCTCGGCTTCGCTGTCTTCAGGGCGAACAATGCTGACCAATTCGCACTTTTCGAACTGATGCTGGCGAATGAAACCACGCGTATCCTTGCCCGCTGCGCCCGCTTCACTGCGGAAACACAGCGTCAGGCCGGTCAGCCGCATGGGCAGAGCACCGTCGTCCAGAATTTCGCCCATGACTGATGCTGTCAGGCTGACTTCGGATGTGGGGATGAGCCAATAGTCATTCTCGGTGCGAAAACTGTCCTCTGCGAATTTAGGCAGCTTGTCGGTGCCATACATGGCTTCATCGCGCACCAGCACAGGCGGATTGCATTCGGTGTAGCCATATTCGCGCGTTTGCTGGTCCAGCATGAATTGCCCCAACGCGCGGTGCAGCCGTGCCATGTCCCCACGCAGGAATGTGAAGCGTGCGCCGGAAAGCTTCGCACCGGTGTCGAATTCCATGCCCAGCGCGGGGCCTAGGTCGGCGTGTTCCTTCGGCTCGAAGTCGAATTCGCGCTTCTTACCCCATGTCGAAACTTCGACATTGTCGGCTTCATCCTCGCCCATCGGCACATCGTCAGCGGGCAGGTTTGGAATGACTGCCAGCAAATCCTCCAACTGCTTGTCTGCTGCGCGCGAGGTTTCCTCCATCGCGGGCATAATCTCTTTCAGTTCGGAGACTTCGGCCTTCAGCGCTTCAGCGGTTTCTGTATCGCCCTTGCCCATCGCCTGACCGATAAGCTTGGAGGCTTCGTTGCGGCGGTTCTGCGCTTCCTGAAGACGAGTCGACGCAGCGCGGCGCACCTCGTCCGCTTCGATCAACTGTTTGGTGACAGGTTCAAGCCCGCGCCGCGCCAACGCAGCGTCAAAGGCTTCGGGATTCTCGCGGATAGATCGGATATCGTGCATGGGCAGCGCCTATGCACGAGCGCAACGCGCATTTCCAGTGATTAGCGCGCCAGAAACGCGGCGATCTTCGCCACCCATCCGCTGATTGCATCGCCGCTTGATGGACGCACTTCGCGCGGGCATTCGAGGCAGTAGGCCTGCACGCCCTGAACAGACATCATGCGTTCCAGATCGTTCAATACCCGCTCCGCCTGCCCGGATTGCTGACGAGCCAGTATTGAGAACATATCGCCTGCCGGCGCCCGGGTCTGCGCGTCGTTGGTTAGCAATCTTCGGATCAGCGAATCATAACTCGATTCGGCTGATCCCAACCGCTTCGCGTGCCATTTGCCTTCCTCCAGCCCGGCTTCGCTGGCCGCCCATTCTAGCGCTTCGTTCAGGCCGCCGAACTGGTCAACCAGACCCAGCTGCCGCGCAGTGCCTCCGTCCCAGACACGCCCTTGCGCGATCTCATCAACGCGCGCTGGATCCATGCCGCGACCTTCAGCGACCTGGTTCAGGAAATCGCGATAGGAGTCTTCGATACCAGCTTGCAGGATCGCGTCGACCTCAGGTGTGAAGCCATCGATAATGTCGGGTTGGCCGGACAGCGGTGTAGTGCGGATTGCATCGGCATTGATGCCAAACCGCTGCGCGGTGTCTTCAAAGGTCGGGATCACAGAAAACACCCCGATTGATCCGGTCACAGTTTCAGGCTGTGCGAAAATCCGATCACCGGTCGTGGCGATGGCATAACCTGCGCTGGCAGCAATGTTGGCCATCGAAATCGCGACCGGAATGTCCTTTGCCTTGTGACGCAAGATTGCACGCCGGATATTCTCCGATGCGGTCATGGTACCACCGGGCGTATCGACCCGCACGACCAGCGCAGCCAGATCATCATCCAAGGCCCTGTCGAGCAGTTCGGCGATACGGTCCCCACCTGCGGTTCCGGGTCCTGCTTCGCCGTCAACCACGTCGCCGGCAACAGTGATGATGCCGATTGCACGCCCGCTCGTATCGCTTCCGATATCCGCAAGATATGGTTTTAGCTCGGTTGATGCGAAGGCGCCGGGCAGATTGCTCCAGCTATCCTCGCCGGCGATCTCGGCAACCCGCTCCCCCCATTCAGCGCGGTTGCCCAGCTCGTCTACCAACCCGGCGTCAAGTGCCGCAGCGGCAAGATCGCCATTGGCAGACTGCACCCATTCAACCGGATTCTTGGTCACGCGGTCCAGGTCTGCTTCAGGCCGCGCCTTCTTTACGTTGGCTTGCCATTCTTCCCACATCGAAGCCAGCAAACCGCCGATATTCTCGCGTGCTTCGGGCGAGAGTGTGCTGCGGGTATAGGGCTCGGTCGCTGCTTTGAATGTGCCCACGCGATAAACGCGAGCGTTCACATCATATTGCTCCAGCAGATCGCCAAACATCAGGAATGAACCACCGGGACCAGCCGCGATCGCACCGCCCATCGGATCAACCCATATTTCGCTGGCGTGCGCGGCAAGATGCAGCGCGTCGTCCGAATATCCTACGGCAAACGTAAGGACCGGCTTCTCTGCCGCACGGACACGGGCCAATGCTTCGCCGATCTCCTGTATGTGTACCTGGCCGCCGCCCAGAAAGCGGGAAAGGTCGAGCGCAACCGCCTTGATACGATCATCGCCAACTGCTGCATCGATTGCGCGGACCAGCTCGTTTACTTCGAATTCGGTGACAGGAGCTTGTCTGCTGATCAGCGCTTGAATTGGATCAACGATGGCACGTTCCTCGACGACATAGCCGTCGAGTTCGAGCAACAGGGCGCCATCGCGCACCATGCCAGGGCTAGGGCGGGCAGAAAGAACTGCGAAAAGCATCGCGAAAAACAGCAGCATGAACACAAGGACCAAGCCATCCTTGATCCCGACCAGAAGCCGCCAAACCTTACCTGCGAAGCTCATACCGTGTGTTTCCTGTTAGGTGTTACATCCAAACTAAGGGCGAATGGGCAAAGTTCCAGCCCATTTGGGCCGATGGTATGGTCGATTGCGCCATATGGCTCGGCAAACGTCTTTAAGCAGAAGGAATGCGGAAACCCACTGGACGGTTGGATAAATCCAACCTAAGGGCACTTCCATGCAAGATCTGCTTTTGGAAATTGAGGCGTTTTGTCAGCGACATGACATGTCGGAGACACGTTTTGGCGAGCTGGCAATGAACGATAAGCCATTCGTTTCACAGCTTAAATCGGGCCGTGACTTGCGCGGCAGTACTGCCAAGAAGCTGCGCGAGTTCATGGCTCGATACGAAGAAGGCCAAATCGACCGGCGCGGTGCGTCTGAACGTTTTCCGGCCGGCAAGTTGGCATTTCCGCATTGCGGTCTGTTGGGAATCGGCCAGCTTGAGCGCCACGAAATTCTCTATGTGCTCGATCAGGCGGAGCAGTGGATTGCGCTTAACCGCCAAAGAAGCAAGCACACTGATCTGCTTTCAGGCCTTACGATCATCAATGCCTTCTTTGAAAACTCGACCCGAACGCTGCTCAGTTTTGAAATTGCCGGGAAACGATTAGGCGCAGACGTCGTCAACATGCACGCTGCACAATCGAGCGTGAAAAAAGGGGAGACGCTGATTGATACGGCCACCACTCTGAACGCTATGCGGCCTGACGCAATCGTCATCCGCCACGCCTCCAGTGGCGCAACTCAGCTGATCGCTGACAAGGTTGACTGTCCCGTGCTCAATGCAGGTGATGGCCAGCACGAACACCCGACACAGGCGTTGCTCGATGCCTTGGCGCTGCGTCATGCATTGCACGCACGTGGAGAAACATCAGAAGACTTTACCGGCCTCACCATCACCATTTGCGGAGATATCCTGCACAGCCGCGTCGCGCGATCCAACCTGTTGTGCCTGCAGGCATTGGGCGCGACTGTGCGCTTGTGTGCGCCGCCCGCGCTGATGCCTTCCGGTGTAGAGGCGATAGGGGCGGAACCATTTCACGATTTCGATGCGGCGCTTTCGGGCAGCGATGTTGTGATGATGCTTCGGCTTCAGACTGAACGGATGCAAGGGCAGTTCATTCCATCTGCGCGCGAATATCATCATCTTTATGGCCTGACGGAGGAGCGTCTGAAGCGCGCTGCGCCCGATGCCTTGGTAATGCACCCTGGGCCAATGAACCGCGGAGTCGAAATCGACAGCGACGTGGCTGACATGCTCGACCGCTCGATCATTACCCGTCAGGTCGAGATGGGGGTAGCAGTGCGCATGGCGTGCCTAGATATTCTTACGCGCGGCGCGCGGGGCGTGGAGGGCTGGGCATGAAGCAAGTAACCCCGGTCACGATCACCAATGGTCGTGTCGTAACTGGCAATGGCATAACCCAAGGCTCGGTGCGGCTGGTTGACGGATTGATCGAAGCGATTGGCGATATCGCGCCGCAAGATGGAGATCAGGCCGTAGATGCCAAAGGCCAGTTGATCGCCCCCGGGATTGTCGATCTGGGTGTCTTTTCAGTTGGTAAGGCCGCCTGTCACTTCGGAGGTATCACGCGTGCCGCGCTGATGCCGGATCAATCTCCTCCGCTCGATCTGCCCAGCCGCGTCAACTATATCGCCAAAAGCGGCAAGCCCGATATGTGGGTGCATCCGTTGGCGGCTGCGACGCGCGACCTTGGCGGCCGGGAGCTGGCTGAAATCGGTTTGATGAAAGAAGCCGGTGCGCGCGGCGTAGCAACGGGGCGAAAATGGATCGCAGACAGCGGAGTGATGCTGCGGCTGCTGCAATATGCGGCGATGCTCGATCTGGTGGTGGTGAGCCATGCCGAAGACAGTGGACTGACCGGTGAAGCCGTGGCCACCGCAGGTGAAATGGCCAGCCGACTGGGGCTACCCAGCGCGCCTGCGGAAGCGGAAGCACTGGCCATCGCCCGCGATATCGCGTTGGCCGAAATGAGCGGGGCTCGGCTGCATGTCCGACAGGTTACGACTGCCGCGGGGCTCGATCTTATACGATCTGCCAAGCGCAGGGGAGCTTCCATCACTGCAGGCGTGACGCCGGCACATTTCATGCTGTCAGATCTGGCAACAGCCGAATTCCGCACGTTTGCCCGACTTTCCCCGCCGCTGCGCAATGAAGCAGACCGGCAAGCGGTCATCACGGCCATCGCGGACGGCACAATCGATGTGATTGCGTCGGGCCACGATCCGCGTGGACCGGAAGACAAGCGTTTGCCTTTTGCTGATGCAGAGCCCGGCATGGCGGGAGCGGAGACCCTGCTCGCCATGACGATGAGTCTTGTACGCGACGAAGTGATCGACCTTGCGCGCGCCATTGAACTGCTCGCGCGCAATCCAGCGAGACTGCTGGGCGTAAACGCGGGCGATTTAGCGCCGGGATACGAGGCTGATATCGTACTGATCGATCCGGACAAGCCGTGGATTGTCGACAGCGCGAAGATGTCAGCAAGCGCTGGCAACACACCGTTCGATGGACAGCCGACGCAGTCGCGCGCAACTGCGCTTTGGAAGGGCGGAGTCCGGCTTATCTAGCCGGAATGTTGAGGTGCGAAACAAGAAACCCCGGACGCATTGGGCGTCCGGGGTCTTGCAGTCGTTGGAGAGATAACGACTAAATCAGCGTGATGCCAAACGAACCCCTCGATCGACCGCGCCCGGCAGCGGGCGGCTTTCCGCATGCGCGATACAACCGTTGCCACTCGCTTTGATCGTGCCGCACATCACTGCTGCGCTGTTGGCGTCGAAACCTGCCGCAGCGACACGGAAATAGGTTTTGCCGCCAACCTCGGCCTGCGTGATCACAAGATCACGGCCATCAAGCTGTGAGTGGCGGCTCTGATAGATTGTCCAGGCGCGCTCCGCACCTTCGCGGGTGTAGAAGCTACCCAGTTGGACCAGATGCGTGCCATCGCTTGCATTGCTGGTTGCTGCCATGCGGCGCTGCGATGTGTTCGCAGCCCAGCGTGAAGCAGGCTTTGTCTCTGGCGCTTCATATGAAGCGGGAAGTTCCTGGACTACAGGATTGCTTGTAACGCTTGCTCTGGTCACCGAAGGCGTTGAGGCAGCTGGCGCCGCTGCAACACGAACTGGCTGAGCCACAGCGGGAGCTTTGGCTTCAGGCTGCGCTGGGGCGACGGGCGCTGGAACAACCGGCGCAGAAACCTGCGGATCTATCGAAGCGAGTTCGACGCTTTTCGTTTCTGCCACCGCAACTTCAGGATCGACAGCGTCTTGCGCCGCTTCAGCGACCAGCACGTCCTGACTCTGGAAATTACCCAGAGCAAGTTGCAGCGGTTGACCTGCGTCATATGTAGGTGTGACCTGAAGCAAGCCAGCTACGCGTTGCTGGAAAGCTTCCGGACGGGCTTGTGCGGCCCATTCGGCAATTCGCTGCGAGACCAGATCGGCCGGAACATCTTCGGCAGCCATGACTCTCGCGGCGCGCCAATTGCCCTCTAATGCGTACGCATAGGCGAGGTTTTGGCGGACTTTCGCGCTGTTCTGGCCTGCGCGTAGCGCATTGCTCAGCACGCGAACGCCGTCACGCGGTTCTCCTGCCAGCGCGAGCGCAAGACCGCGATCAGCCGGATCAAGGTCCTGCTCATACTGGTCAAGAACGCGGATGGCTCTGATATTGTTGCCTAAGGCAGTCTGCGCCAACGCATAACTAAGCACAGTCCGCGTGTCGGAATCACCAAGCTCGAGCGCATCGCCAAAACTTGTCGCTGCTGCCTGGAAACGGCCGGCCTCAAGATAGGCAGCGCCAAGCAGCGCACGATTGGTGGCATTGCGTGGATCGGCAAGAACCGCCGCCTCCGCGTGCTCGACCGCTTTGCTTGCTTTGCCTTTTTCGATTGCTGCCTGCGCCTTCGCAAGCGAAGCCGAAGCAGGCGGTGCGGCTGACGTGGTGCAACCTGCAAGTGTTATACTGACCAGCGCAGTGCTGAGTGCCAGTGCAATCTTTGGCGTATTGTGTGCGGTCTTGCTCATAATGGCTTTCCCTTGCTCACTTTCAATTCACTCAGTGCTGCGGCATGTGCGCAGCAAGAGCGTCCAGTTCCTTGATTTCGCTCAGCAGCGCGTCGAGCGCATCGGTAACGATCTGCTGTGCGCTTTCACCTTTGATTGTCGACGCGAGGCGAAGCTTGAGATGACGCTCTGCATCAAGACGCAAGGTGAAGGCTGCGCGTTTTCCTTGCTTCAACGCGCTCTTACGCGGTGCGGCAGGCTTCTTGCGCAATGTTACGGCTGGACTATTGTCAGCATCGTTCGAAGCTGCTGCGATCGGCACGACATTAGACGGTGCATCACTGCCCATGTCGTTCCAGCCCAGATCTTCCAATGCTTCAGCCGTAGCAGCAACCGATGGGATGCCTGATTGCGGACGCATTGCAGGCTTTGCACCGCCTTTGCGTGCAAGCAGCGACTGATTGAGAGAGGCGAAATTGGCTTCAGACATGGCCAGCGCCTCCGATTACTGTGCTACGCGGCGGCCGAAGCCACCAGCCGGGCGGTGAACGCCTGCAGCAGCTTGTGGCTGAGTGCCGGGCGCTGCAAAGACCGTACGGCGGAAGTTCTTTTCGAGACGGTCGGAGATGTATTTCCAAAGCGCGGTCATTTCTGCGGCGCTGCGGCCTTCCGGATCGACTTCCATGACGGTGCGCCCATCAATCATCGATGCCGCGAAGTCAGTACGATGATGCAATGTGATCGGAGCAACCGTGCCGTGCTGTGACAGAGCAACAGCAGCTTCCGAAGTGATCTTCGCTTTAGGCGTCGCGGCGTTGACAACAAACACCAGAGGCTTTCCAGCACGCTCGCAAAGGTCAACCGTCGCGCCGACAGCGCGCAGATCGTGCGGGCTGGGGCGTGTGGGAACAACAATCAGCTCGGCAACGCCGATGACTGACTGGATTGCCATGGTGATAGCAGGTGGTGTGTCGATGACCGCAAGCTTAAAGCCCTGTTGCCGCAAAACCTGTAGGTCGTTGGCAAGCCGTGCGACTGTGGTTTGAGCAAATGCCGGATATTCCGCTTCGCGCTCATTCCACCAGTCAGCAAGCGAACCTTGCGGATCGATATCGATAAGTACGACCGGGCCAGCGCCTGCGCGCTGGGCCTGGACGGCGAGGTGCCCTGAAAGGGTAGTCTTACCCGATCCGCCCTTCTGCGATGCCAATGCTAGTACTCGCAACGCCTGTATCCCCCTGGTTAAACCTTAGGTTGGTGCCGCAAATGCGACTTCTGATTGAGGGGGATCGCAGGATACCGTTATTTTTGAGTTAACGCCGCTCAATTGGTTGATGCTTTGCAAGCGGTAAAAGCGTGCTAAGTTGCGGAAACTCCACGATGCTACAGGGGAATCTCGTGACTGAATATGCAGCGACGCCTGACGCAGAAACCGCCGCTCCGGCGAAGCTGGCAGAACGGATCGGCAGCCTTGATCTCATGCGTGGAATTGCGGTGCTGGGTATTCTGGCGGCCAATATTGTCGCGTTCGGCCAGACATTCAGCGCCTATATGTACCCTGAGATGTTTCTGGTTCCGACTGGCGATGAAAGCGGTTGGATGTGGATCGCTCAGTTCGTTCTGATCGATGGTAAAATGCGCGGGATTTTTACCGTACTGTTCGGTGTCGGGCTCTATCTTTTCATGGAGCGGGCATGGGCGCGCGGTCAAACACGCTGGCTTCAAGCCCGGCGGCTGTTCTTTCTCATGTTGTTCGGCATGGGTCATTTCTTTTTCATCTGGCGCGGCGACATTTTGTTTTACTATGCTGTGATCGGCTTCATTGCTTTGTTGTGTATGGGTTGGAGCGCCAAGGATCAGCTTAAGGTTGGCCTACTTGGCTATGTGGCAGGTGCCATTCTCTATGCGATTATGATGGTACCGCTGCACTTCATTGCAGACACGCCGTTTGGCGATGCCGCAGCAATGACAGAAACGCGCCAGGGCTTGGAGGAAAGCAAGCAGGAGGCGCTCTCAGACGACGTTGTCGAGACCGGGCTGAAGCAATCCGGCGACTATCTGGGCTTTGTCGAACATCGTTTCGTTGAGCATTGGTATGAGCCGCTCGCCAATGTTTTCTTTTTCGGATTAGAAAGCCTGCCGCTCATGTTGATCGGTATGGGGCTTTACCGGCTCGGGTTCTTTAGTGGCGGTATGGATCCTGGGCGCATGCGATTCTGGGGTTGGGCTGGATTGCTAGGTGGCGGTCTGTTGCATCTATTGATCGGGCTTTGGGTCCAATCAATCGGCTTCACCTATTATGGAACACTTGCAGCGTTTGTGGGGCTTAGTGTTCTGCCAAGGCTGATGATGGTGCTGGGTATCATGGCTCTATTGGCACTCTATGGGGCTGGGTGGTCGGGCTGGCTGGCACAGCGCCTTGCCGCTGCAGGGCGTGCGGCATTCACCAACTATCTCGGCACGTCGATCCTGATGCTGTTTGTGTTCCACGGATGGGCGCTGGGGTTGTTTGGTGAGCTCAATCGTCCGCAGCTCTATCTGGTAGTGCTGGCAACCTGGGTAATCATGCTGTCATGGTCCAAGCCATGGCTTGAGCGGTATCGCTATGGACCGCTTGAGTGGCTGTGGCGCTGCTTGACCTATGGAAAGCTGTTCCCGCTCAAAAGGTAATGCTTGATGCTGATCAAGGGCGGTTGAGCGAAAACAAAAACGTCTTGCTATTGAGAATAATTCGCATAAATTCGCTCTTGCGAATCAATCGCAGGAGATACCCGCTCGATGTATGTTTGCATCTGCAATGCCATTAAAGAGACCGACTTGCGTCAGATGGCGCGCAAGACGTCTGGCGATGCAGAGGCGACTTATGCGGCCTTGGGGAAAAGGCCCAATTGCGGAACTTGCCTGACTGAGGCTGATGCGATCCTGCTCGAAGAGCGCGAACTTAATTGCAAATCAGTCGCGGTATAAGTTAGAAGTTCGCTAGTGATAATCGCTCGCAAGTAACAGAAAACATGCAATTTTTTCTCCAAGCACCTTGTCCGGAAGGCGTGGGTGCGGCATATAGACGCCCAATTGGTCACATTGGGGAGTTACGCCATGAAGGGCGACGCAACGGTCATCGAATATCTCAACAAGGCACTCACGAATGAGTTGACTGCAATTAACCAGTACTGGTTGCACTATCGCGTGCTTGACGATTGGGGCGTTACGAAACTTGCAGCTTACGAGCGCAAGGAATCGATTGAAGAGATGGAGCATGCTGACGAGCTGGCGGCGCGAGTTCTATTCCTGAACGGTCTGCCCAATTTCCAGGCTGTTCATAAATTGCGGGTGGGCGAGACTGTCGAGGAAATCCTCAAAGCCGATATGGCGCTGGAGGAAGATGCGATCCCGCTGCTGCGCGACGCGGTCGAATATTGTGAGAAGGTGCGCGATTACGTTAGCCGCGATTTGTTCGCGAAGATCCTTGATGCGGAAGAGGAGCATGTTGATTTTCTCGAGACCCAATTCGATCTGATCGAACGAATGGGTCTGGAAAACTACGTGCAGTTGCAAAGTCAGGCAGCCGGCGAGGGTTAAACCGAGATTTCGCTCTTACGCTTCGGGAAAGCTTGCCTGCTGGTGTCCAGCAGTTTCCGGTTAGCAACTGCGTTGTAGCCCAACGCCCTTTTCTCATTGACTTGATTGGGAAAGCTGTCACCTTCGCGTGCGGAATTGGAGCGTTTGTTCTGGGTCGTACGCTTTCCATTCTCAGGGTCGCTAAACCTGTGAATGAAGGGGTACACACATGCGTAATCTGAAAACAATTGGTCTGGGTCTGCTTGCCGCGTCTGCGCTGGCTGCATCCGCGCCTGCCGCTGCGCAATTGCAGGCGTGGGAAGACTTCACGCCTCAAGAGACGGTTATCGAATTGACCTATGTGAAGGTCGATGAGGGTCAGTTGCCATACTATCTGGAGGGCTTGCAGCAGACATGGGTCAAGGCCAACGAAGTGGCCAAAGAGCTGGGCCAGATAACCGACTATGGAATCTATACGGTTCCTTATGGCGCGAACGAAGTGAACCTTGTGTTGCGGATCAACTATCCGAACATGGCGTCGCTTGATCCAGACAAGGCCGAGTATGACAAGTTCATGGAAGCCTGGGGTAGCGCGAACATGGAGAGCAGCAACGAGACCGTTAGGGAGCTCTACAACAAAATTCGCAAGATCAAGGGTACCTATATCCTGCGCGAAATTCGTCTGAACGACTAAAACTCAGCATGACAATGGGGCACAAGGGCGGGGCAGCGATGCTCCGCCCTTCTTACTCGTCCGGTTGAATTTCCTTTTGCTCCGGCTGATCATTCACGTCACGGTGACCTTTCGCCGCAACCATTGTTTCCCGAGCAAAATTGACCAACCCGCTGAACAAGAGAACCATGGTCAAAATCCACGCCAGCGCGGTGACTGTGCCGATTTGTGGCTTGATAAAGGCGCTGACAAACAAAAGGGCAATCACAACTGCTATGGTGAGCGCTGCAGAGGTCGAAAGCATAACCGCACGCTGCGCAAGCTTGCGTCGATGACGCAGCCAATCAAGCTCACGCGCGGTCTGCGGGTTATCCTTGCCCTTTGACCGGGCCTCCAGCCTTTCGATTCGCTCAGCCACCCAGATCAGGCGACTCATCATGACGTTCATGATCGCGCCAATACCTGCGAGCAGGAACGCTGGAGCGAGGCTGAGCCGGACAATCTCCTGCACGCGCAATGTGCTGGCCGTGCGCTCAAGCAAATCGGTCGCAAGGTTACCGCCAGCCGCCATCAGATCGAGCAGGATCATGACTTGTCCGAACCTCCGCTGAAATTCCCGCCGCCGCCGCGATTGGCGTTGTAAGGGTTCTTGGGGCTCTTCAGCACGACCCGAACGGGCACGGCTTCGAAACCCAGGTTCTTGCGGATCGAGTTGACCAGATAGCGTTCGTAGCTAGTTGGCAGCGAATCCAGCCGCGTCCCGAACACTACGAAACGTGGAGGACGAGTGCCGGCCTGCGTAATGTAGCGCAGCTTGATACGCCGGCCGCCGGGGGCTGGGGGCGGGTTGGCCGCCATCGCATCGTCGAACCAGCGGTTAAGCGCTGCCGTAGGCACGCGTTTAGACCAGCTTTCGCGTATCTCGAACGCTGCGCGCAGCATATCGTCCAGCCCCTTTCCGGTCTTCGCGCTCACCGCAAACAGGGGTAGGCCGCGAACTTGCGCAAGCCCATCATCAAGTGCGCCGCGAATCCCATTGAACAGCGACGACGCATTCTCCGCCACATCCCATTTATTGATGGCGATCATCAATGCGCGGCCTTCCTGCAGGACCAGATCAGCAATCTTGAGATCCTGATGCTCAAGGCCCTGTGTCGCATCAAGCAACAGTACCACCACTTCGGCAAAATCGACCGCACGGCGCGCATCGGCAACAGACAGCTTTTCGAGCTTCTCCGTCACATTGCGTTTCTTGCGCATCCCTGCGGTGTCGATCAGGCGGATTTCCCGGGTTTCATCGGTCTTGGGGTCCGTCCACTCCCAATCGATTGCAATCGAATCGCGGGTTATTCCGGCTTCGGGGCCGGTCAGAAGACGATCTTCACCCAACAAGCGATTTATCAGAGTCGACTTGCCTGCATTCGGCCGGCCCACGATCGCGAGTTTGAGAGGACCAAGTGGCGCGTCTTCATCTTCGCTAGCGGCAAATTCGGCTGCAGCTTCTGCCGCTTCAGCCTTGGCACCAATGATGGGCCATAGCGCGCCAAACAGGTCCGCAACGCCTTCGCCATGCTCAGCGGACAAAGGTACAGGATCGCCAAATCCCAGCTCATACGCTTCAAGCACACCAGCTTCGCCAGCCTTACCTTCGGCTTTGTTGGCGACCAGTACGATCGGCACGTCGTGTTCGCGCAGATATCGCGCAATTTCATTGTCGAGCGGAGTGAGGCCAGCGCGTGCATCAACCACGAACATTGCCGCGTCTGCACCTTCCAGGCTGGCTTCGGTCTGCTTACGCATCCGGCCCGGTAGCGTCAGCTCGTCTTCATCTTCCCAACCTGCGGTATCGACCACGGTGAACCGCAGGCCAGCAAGCTCTGCGTCACCCATGCGGCGGTCACGCGTAACGCCCGGCTGGTCATCGACCAGTGCAAGCTTCTTGCCTACGAGCCGATTGAACAGCGTAGACTTGCCGACGTTCGGACGGCCGATAATGATGACCTGCGGTTTCATAGCGTGAGTGCCAGTTGGCCCGTGCGAGCCGAATTGGCAAGCACAGCAGCGTGATTAGTCTTTTTTAGCGACCGGGGGATTGTCGCCCAGATCCTCGAACCATGCCTCAACCGGGCCCGTCAACTTGATCGTGAGCGGATTACCCTTGCGGTCAACGGTCTTGCCCGCCTGCACACGCACCCACCCTTCGGAAATGCAATATTCCTCAATGTCGGTGCGGACGCGATCTTTGAATTTGATGCCGACGCCGCGCTGCAATTGCTCACCGTCGAAATATTCACTGCGCGGGTTCACCGACATGCGGTCGGGTGGGGTGTCATTGGTCGATTTCTCAGTCATGCGCGGCCCATTAGTCGTACTATGATGCCTAAACAAGCCAGTTCCGCTTGCCCTTTTGCGCGCGGCCCACTAATGGCGCACCCCTACACGCGTCGCAGTGCACCTGCGCGCACGGCTTCGTTCGGGCTAGCGGGCGTGGCGGAATTGGTAGACGCGCTGGTTTTAGGTACCAGTATCGTAAGATGTGGGGGTTCGAGTCCCTTCGCCCGCACCAATTCGCCTGAACGTGGCTGGAAACGTCGCACGACACAGCGAAATTGTTGAAAAGGCATCAGTTTTAGTCCCATGCAGATCAAGGAAACCATCAATAAAGGCCTCAAGCGCGCCTATCAGTTGACCATCACGGCAGGTGATATTGCGGATAAGATCGAAGCTGAGGTCAAGAAGATTGCACCGCAGGTGAAGATGCCGGGCTTCCGCCCAGGCAAGGTCCCGGCGAATCTCATCAAGAAGATGCATGGCGAACAGCTGCACGCCCAAACCGTGAATGATGTCATTCGCGAATCGGTTGATAAGCTGATGAAGGACCAGGAACTGCGTCCGGCAATGCAGCCCAAGATTGAACTGGGCGAAGGCTATGAAGAAGGCAAGGATGCCGAAATCGCAGTTGAGTTGGAGGTTCTGCCAACAGTTGAAGTCCCGTCGACCGATGGCCTCAAGCTAGAGCGTCTGGTTGTTCCTGTGGAAGATAAAGCCGTTGACGAAGCGGTTGCCAGCATCGCAGGCCAGAACAAGAGCTACAAGGATGCCGCCAAGAGCAAGAAGGCCGCTGAAGGTGATCAGCTGATCATCGATTTTGTAGGCAAGATTGACGGTGTCGAGTTTGAAGGGGGCAAGGCTGAAGACGCGGCTTTGGTCATTGGTTCCGGCCAGTTCATTCCTGGCTTTGAAGAGCAGCTGGTTGGCGTAAAGACTGGCGATGAGAAAACCATCACCGTGACCTTCCCAGAGGATTATCAAGCAGATAATCTTGCTGGCAAGGACGCCGAATTCGACATCACTGTGAAGCAGGTGAAGGTCGAAACCGAGACCAAGGTGGATGATGAGTTCGCCAAGAACCTGGGTCTTGATAGCCTCGACAAGCTTAAGGAATTGATGCGCGGCCAGCTGGAACAGCAGACTGCTGGTCTTACCCGCACGCAGATGAAGCGCCAACTGCTTGACGTGTTGGCAGCCGGCCATGATTTCGAAGTGCCTGAAGGCATGGTCAATGCTGAGTTCGAACAGATTTGGGCTCAGCTCCAACAAGAAGCCTCACAGGAAGAAGATCCGGCGGCAGCGCTGAAAGAAATCGAGGCCGAAAAGGACGACTACCGCAAGATTGCCGAACGCCGCGTGCGTTTGGGCCTACTGCTGTCGGAAATTGGCCAGGCCAACGGAGTTGAAGTTTCCGCGCAGGAAATGAGCATGCTGATCCAGCAGGCGGCGCAGCAGTATCGTCCTGAAGATCGCGAGAAGTTCGTTGAGTACGTTCAGAACGAACCAATGGCTGCAGCTCAACTGCGTGCTCCGCTTTACGAAGACAAGGTCGTAGACTTCCTGTTTGACAAAGCAGAAGTCACGGAGCGCGAAGTGACACAGGAAGAGCTTGAAGCGGCGATCGAAGCCGAAGAAACGGCAGAAGCCAAACCGGCGAAGAAGAAGGCGGCGCCGAAAAAGAAAGCCGCTGCAAAGAAAGCTCCGGCGAAGAAGGCTGACGACAAGAAGCCTGCAGCCAAGAAAACGCAGGCGAAAAAGAAGGCTCCAGCCAAGAAGGCTGAAGACAAACCTGCTGCGAAAAAGGCTCCGGCAAAGAAAGCAGCGGCGAAAAAGCCTGCGGCCAAGAAGGCTCCGGCCAAGAAAGCCGCCAAAAAGTAATCAGTCGGGATGCTTGCCGAACGTTACTCGGCAGGCTTCCAGGGCTTGAATGAAGGCGTGGACAGTTCGGCTGTCCGCGCCTTTTCATATGCTGCGCCTGCTTTAAGCACCTCGTGATCCTGCCATTTGCCGGCAAAGATGCTGAGTCCCACTGGCAGACCCTCGATCGCGCCCATTGGCACAGTCAGATGCGGGTAACCCGCAATGGCTGGGAGCGATCCTGCACCAATGCCGCCGCCGAAATTGTCTCCGTTCACGAGATCGGTCGACCAGGCCGGGCCGGTTGTCGGCGCGACGAGGAACTGCACCTCGTGTTCGGCCAGCAAGCGATCAATTCCATCCTCACGCGTTGCCTTGAGATTGGTCTCAAGCGCATTGAGGTAAGCGGCTTCATCGGTTGTTTCGAGAGCTCTTTCGAACAGGTCCTGGCCAAACCACCGCAGCTCCTTGTCCGCATTTGCGCGGTTGAGCTCGACGATTTGGGACAGTGTTTGAGGCTGGCTCTCGTCCTCAATCGTAGCGAGATAGGCCTTCATGTCGCGCTGTAGCTCGTAAAGCAGGACTGTGAGCGAACGGCTCCAGAACCCATCGGGCCAATCATACTCTACATCAACCAGAACCGCGCCCTTCGCTTCAAGATCGGCTAATGCTTTCTCAAACAGGGCCGTTACACCAGTAACATTGCCGATCTGGTTGCGCATCACGCCGATTCGCACACCTTCAAGAGAGTATTCATCCAGCCCAGCCGTAAAGTCGGTTACATGCTTGTCGGCCTCCACTGTCGCAGAGTCGAGCGGATCGCTTCCAGCCATCGCGACAAGCAGCAGCGCCGCATCGTAAACGGTGTGTGTCATGGGCCCTGCAGTGTCCTGCGTGGTACTTATAGGCACCACATGGGTGCGGCTGACCAAGCCAACCGTAGGCTTGAACCCGACGATGCCGTTGACGCTGGCAGGACACGTGATCGATCCATTGGTTTCAGTGCCGATTGCGGCCCACGCAAAACCAGCTGCGATTGCCGCGCCGCTGCCTGACGAGGAGCCGCAGGCGTTGCGGTCGGTGGCGTGCGGATTGCGGGTCAGGCCACCAATCGCGCTCCAGCCACTGGTCGAATCGCTGTCGCGAATGTTTGCCCATTCGCTCAAATTGGTCTTGCCCATAATCACACCGCCATTTGCGCGAATATTGGCGATCAACGGTGCATCCCGACCTGTCGCGTTGTCCCCCAGTGCAAGCGATCCCGCGGTGGTCGGCCACTCACGCGTTTCGATATTGTCTTTGACCAGGATAGTGCGGCCACTGAGCACACTCTCCGGATCAACTGAGGCCGCGCCAGACCGTGCTTCCATCATTGTGAGGCTATTGATGACCGCGTTGATGTGCCGGTCATATCTGTCGATCCGCATTGCGAATCCTGCTGCCTGCTCAACGGGCTCAAGCTGAAGCATTTGTTCGGTCGGCAAAGGCTCGTCAATGCCGACTAAGGGGCTGGTATCAGACTGTTCCTGCGCTGAGATCGGAACCAGGGGTAGGGCGGATGCCAGAAGGCCAGCGAGCAATGTTCTCATAACTCGCACTTTGCCACGGGTGTGGCGTGATGCAAACGAACTTTAGAAGTTCCCGCTGATGTTAAAACGGAAGATCGGACCTTCGCGGAAGCTCCGATCCTCTGTGAACAGGATCACACCGTCGGTCCGTGGCCCGTCAAAAACCGTGCGGAATTCCTCGTCCCGAGCGCCGAGCAAGTTTGCTGCCTCAAGCTTTACGGTCAGTCCGAAAATGTCTTTGTGTTCAATAAACGCGCTTAGGCGGTTGGGGAGGTCTCGCCGCAAGCGCACCTGAGAGAGACGGAAACTTGGCCGCTCTCGAATATATTCGAAGCTGCCGCCATAGGCGAATTCGGAGCCAGGGATATCATGGCGGAAGTCAATTTCGATCTCGCGATCACGCCCACCAGAAAAATCCCTGAGTCGACCAGTCAGAGGATCGCGGACTTCGCCCGCCTCATATTCAAGCCTGATGTCAAGCTGAGCGCCGCGCCATCCTGCAGGGTCTAGCTGTAGAGTTGTGGTCCATTCAATTTCGGTACGCCGTGCCTTCTCAATGTTTCCGCGCGATTCCCCGCCACCGGACAATGGGATGATGTCAGTGAAGTCATCGATCCAACGCTGCTCCAGAAAAAGAGTCGTCGTACCCCAGGGCCCTAGAGTTTTGCTGATCTCGGCAATGATTTCCCATGTCTGGGATGGGACGAGCTGATTATTGCCTGCATCCTGATTATTCTCGTCGAGCTCAAGATCGGCAAGGAAATCGCCGAAGTCGAGCTGCCCTACGCGGCGCTCAATCCCGATCGAGATGTCAAAACCCTCTTCGGGTTGCCACGCAAGCGAAACCGAACCTTTTGGTCGCTGAAAGCTGCGCGAATTGGCCGCATTGCCCGTCTGTTCGATCTTGGAATACTCGCCCCCGAAAGAGGCTTGCAGAGCTAGCTTATCCGTCAGCTGTCTGCTGTAGCTCAGGATCGTCTCATAACGGTCTTCCGTCACATCGCCGGACCCACCGGGAAAGGGGATCTGCTGGAAGTCACCCTGCGCATTGAGCTCGAAAAGACGTGAATTTTGTTCAAGCCGATTGAACGCTGCCTCGCCCGCCAGCTGCCAATCGCCGCCCAGCATTGGCCAATTGTATTCAAACCGGGCGATTCGCTCGCCTTCACCGCCGGTCTGGACAAAGCGATCACCTGTCTTGAGCTCCGTGTCGATCGAACTATCGATTACAGTGCTGATCGTCTCTTCGGCATTATATGCTTCCAAGCCGATCAGTTTCAGTCGCCCTTTGCCCAAGTCAAAGGCCAGATCGCCGCTAACTTCATATTCCGGCGTCGATCCGCGGCGCGAATTGATCCGCGTAAACCGCGAACCGTCTGCAAGTGCGCGATCTTCATCTTCGACTCGTTCGAAAAAGGTGTGGCCGAAATAGGCATTCAGATTGGCGATTGTTCCATCACCAAAGTCATATCCAAGCACGGTCGATATTCGCGGCAAGTCGGATGCGCCAACGCGTATGACGTCACGGCGCTCGATCAAATTGCTTGCACCATCTGCGAAGATCGAAGGCCCTGTGCCGCCAAATCGACTGTTGCTGTTCTCTAGCGCGAGCGTGAAATCGAGCGCGCCGGTACTGCCGGAAATCGAAATTTCGCCGCCGTACCATTCCGGATCGACCGCAGTGGTTCGCACTGCGCCCTCCCAGGTGAATTGCCCCGAGATGCCGCCCGATTGGACGATCACATTGGCGACTTGCCCAGTCAGGCCGGGGATATCCAGCGCTGTGCCGTCGACAATCTCGATGCGCAGCACCTTACCCGCTGGAATGCGGCGCAGTTGATCCTGGGCGCTGTCCGATTTGCTGGTCAGCCTCTGTCCATTGACAAGGACATTCTCATTCGCCTGGCCAAACCCTCGGCCGCTTCCGCCGCCTCCGCTTTGCAACAGGAAACCTGGCACTTGCTGAAGCATATCGAGTGCATTGCGAGGCGCGAACCGCTCAAAATATTCCGGCTCGAATACCCGGCCTTCCATCGTCGCGGCCGGCTCGCTTGGTTTTCTGGCCGCTGCCGAATTAGAGTTTGCGTTCGACGCGATTGTTGGCGTGGCATCGTCGGATGCCGAAGCAGGGAGTGCAGATGACAAGCAAGCAAAGACACACCAGCTTGTCGCAATTGGGGGGAGGGTGCGACTCAATTTTGTTCCTGTTTGAATTGGAGATGCGCTTAAGCTGATAAAGATACGATAAAATCGACTGTCGATTAGTCCTGCATGCAATCCGACGAGCGGTGTCGCTCAATCAGTTAGGGATGCTGTTATTGAAATCGGCGTCAACTTGGATGGTTCCCGCGAATTGTCTGCAGACAAAGGTTAATCCCCTTGAACATCGCGCGGATGCGTCCGACATAGGCAAGCAATCAAATTCACAAGGACAAACTATGATCGATCTGTTCGGCTCTGACGCTTATGCCACCCAAGGCCAGTTTACTCGCGATCCGGTAACCGGGGCATTGGTTCCCGTTGTTGTCGAGCAAACCAGCCGCGGCGAACGCAGCTTCGATATTTTCAGCCGCCTGCTGCGCGAGCGAATCGTGTTTGTAACCGGTCAGGTCGAAGATGGCATGGCATCGTTGATCGTGGCGCAATTGCTGTTCCTTGAAAGCGAAAATCCGTCCAAACCGATCAGCATGTACATCAATTCGCCGGGCGGCGTTGTGACCGCGGGCATGGCGATCCATGACACCATGCAATATATCAAGCCGGCGGTATCGACGGTCTGCATCGGCCAGGCGTGTTCGATGGGTTCATTCCTGATGGCGGCGGGCGAGCCAGGCATGCGCATTGCGTTGCCGCAGGCGCGTATCATGGTGCACCAACCCTCCGGCGGCGCACGCGGTATGGCTTCAGACATCGAAATTCAGGCAAAAGAAATCCTGCGCCTGAAAGAGAACATGCACCAGCTTTACTCAAAGTATACCGGACAGAAAGTTGAAACGATCGCTGATGCAATGGATCGCGATACGTGGCTGAGCGCGGAGGAAGCCAAGGACTTTGGTCTGGTGGACAAAGTCTTCGAAACCCGCCCAGAGAGTGACGCAACGGGCGAAGAAGAGGGCTCTGGCGGGGCGCCAGAGTAAGGAATTCAGCGTATTTTCGACCCTTTGCGGGACATTAAGACCACATCAACCGCGAATATGCGTGGATTCGATAGGACAGCGTCCAAAATCGCGGCGCTATAGGTTGATTCATGATTATGCGGCTATAGAGTCGCCGAATCCCTGAATTTTCGGGATTGGGAAGCCTTAGGAATGACCAAATTGAGCGGAACTGACAGCAAAAGCACTCTCTATTGCAGCTTCTGTGGGAAGTCGCAGCACGAAGTGCGTAAACTGATTGCCGGCCCAACCGTGTTCATCTGCGATGAATGCGTGGAGCTGTGCAATGACATAATCCGCGAAGAAACCAAGGCTGGCCTGACCGGGCGCAAGGAGGGCGAGGTTCCCGCGCCGTCAGAGATTTTTGCGACCCTGAATGACTATGTCATCGGACAGGATCGTGCGAAGCGCGTGCTCTCGGTCGCAGTGCACAATCACTACAAGCGCTTGAAACACAGCGGTAAGGCTGGCGATGTAGAGCTGGCGAAGTCGAACATCCTGTTGGTCGGTCCGACCGGTTCAGGCAAGACGCTGCTTGCACAAACGCTGGCACGCACTTTCGACGTCCCGTTTACAATGGCGGATGCGACCACGCTGACAGAGGCTGGTTACGTCGGTGAAGACGTTGAGAACATCATCCTCAAGCTGCTGCAGAGCTCTGACTATAATGTCGAGAAGGCGCAGCACGGCATCGTCTATATCGACGAGATCGACAAGATCACGCGCAAGGCGGAGAATCCATCGATCACTCGTGATGTGTCAGGCGAAGGCGTGCAGCAGGCGCTGCTGAAGCTGATGGAAGGCACCACAGCCTCCGTCCCGCCGCAGGGTGGCCGAAAGCACCCGCAGCAGGAATTCCTGCAAGTCGACACCACCAATATCCTGTTCATTTGCGGCGGCGCGTTCGCTGGTCTGGACAAGATTATCGCTGACCGCCTGCAGAAACGCTCGATCGGATTTGGTGCGCATGTTGCCGATCCGGACAAGCGCAAAGTGGGCGAACTGCTTGAAAAGAGCGAGCCGGAAGATCTGCTCAAGTTTGGTCTGATCCCCGAATTCGTTGGTCGCTTGCCAGTGATTGCGACGTTGCACGATCTGGATGTGGATGCCCTCGTGACGATCCTTCAAGAGCCGAAGAACGCGCTGGTCAAGCAGTACAAGAAGCTGTTCGAGCTTGAAGATGTCGAGCTCACCTTCACGGATGAGGCGCTTAAGGAAATCGCTGAAAAGGCGATCTTGCGTAAAACCGGCGCGCGCGGCTTGCGCTCAATTGTCGAAGGCATTCTTCTCGACACCATGTTCGACCTGCCGGACATGGAAGACGTGACTGAAATCGTGATCGACGCTGACGTGGTTCATGGCCGCAAGGATCCGATCCAAGTCGTGAGCAGCGATGCCAAAAAGGGCAAAAAGGACGAAGCGGCCTGATCATGGGCGGGTGGTTGCCACTCGCGATTACGGCTGGAACTGTTATACTTCTGATCCTGTCTGGAGCCTGGGCAAACAGGCGCTTTGCCGATTTTGAACAGCTTCCCGGACACTATGACTTTGCCGGCCGGGGCAGCCGAATGACTCCGCGCAGAACTATGGTCTGGTTATTACCGATGATGTTTTCGGTGATGATAGGCGTCTATGGTGCGATGGCGGTCTTCGTGCCTGGAGCTGCAGGAGGTCTGAACGAGCTTCCTTGGTGGCTGGTTTTTTCTGCTGGCTGCCTTCTGGGTGCGCAAGCGTTGGTGCTTTGGCTGACCGACCGCTGGGCGAAGCGACAGCGCGATCAGTCGTGAGAACCATCGGCATTATCGGCGGGATGAGCTGGGAGAGCTCGGCCCAGTACTACGCCATCATCAACCGCGAGGTTCGCAAGCGGCTGGGCGCTCCGCATAGTGCGAAAATCCTGATGCATTCGCTCGATTTCGGCGAGGTCGAGAAGTTGCAGCATGCAGGCGAGTGGGGCGCGCTCGGCGATCGGCTAGCCGAGAGCGCGCTTGCGCTAAAGGCAGGCGGCGCAGATCTCATCATCATCGCGACCAACACGATGCACAAACTCGCGGGCGAAGTGGAAGAGGCCTGCAATCTGCCGCTGCTGCATATCGCAGATCCTACAGCCGAAGCGATCAAAGCGCAGGGTTTCACGCAGGTTGGCTTGCTTGGCACTGCCTTCACCATGGAGCAGGACTTCTACCGCGGACGACTGCAGGAAAAGCACGGGCTCGAGGTCCTGATCCCCGAGGATACCGACCGCGCTGAGGCCCACCGGATCATCTACCAAGAACTGGTAAACGGCGAAGTGCGCGAAGAATCGCGCGAGATTTACCGGGGTGTGATCGCGCGCCTTGTTGAAAACGGTGCCGGAGCGATCATCCTCGGCTGCACTGAGATCATGCTTTTGGTGTCGCCGGAAGACAGCGCAGTTCCGCTGTTCGACACAACCTTGCTCCATGCGAATGCTGCAGCGAACGCGGCGCTGAGATAAAAACCCCGCCCTGCAGGAGGGTAGCCGAGCGGGGTTCTTTTATGCGCTGCGCAATATAGGGGACCAGGGGAGCAGCGCTGAGGTGTAGGCTGGATCAACCAGGCAGAAACACGCCATCGGTTACGTGGATCACGCCGTTTGAGACGTTCACGTCCGCCTGCGTCACCGCTGTCGCGCGGCCCGCTGCGTCAGTGATGACAATCTTTTCACCTGACAGTCGCGCGGTCAGCTTCTCACCCGCAACAGTATCGATAGTGGCGCTGCCACCGTGACGCTTGATCAGTGAAATAAGGTCGCTGCTTGAGACATTCCCGGCAACCGCGTGGTAGGTGAGAATGTTGGTCAGCGTACCTTTGTTCTTCGGCTTCACCAGAGTTTCGACCGTGCCAGCCGGCAGTTTCGCGAATGCGGTGTCGGTTGGTGCGAAAATCGTTAATGGGCCAGGGCTGGACAGGGTGTCGACCAGACCAGCTGCCTGTACCGCTGCAACCAATGTATTGTGAACGCCGGTGCCCTGAGCAGCGGCTACGATATTTGGCTGCGTCTGACTGGCTGTCTTGTGATGATGTGCAGATAGAGGCGCCATGGCGGCGAGGCCTGTGGTGGCTGCAATTGCAGCGAAAGCGGCTGCTTTAAGTGATTTTGAATTACGCATAAGTACTCTCCTTTGAGTGCTAAGCCCCGTCCTGCTTGCATGGAGAGTTACGAGAGCTAGTCCCCGGCGGATGCATCCGAGGCACAATTTTTCTAGATCAGGCGGAAATTGCCTTCAGCTACGACGGGGCCGGCGTCCTGATCGGCGGGTTTTCCGCCCAGCGGTTCGCGGGTCAGCAGCAGCTGCGTACCGTCAGCCATATTGCGCGTGACCTCTTCGGGCAGCGGGACGCGGCGTTCTTCGCCTGGCACAATCACGCCCAGCGATTGAAGTGGGCTGCCATCCCCGGGCACCAGCCAAAGCTCGTGATCGTGCACGCCATCTGCGGTCAGGCCACTGGCGGAGACCAACATTTCTTCGCTCGAGGGCAGATAGGTTACGCCAAGGCGCAAAGGTGTTTCGCCGATCGGGATCGACGCCATCAGCGGCGCCTCGCTGGGCGGCGCGACAGGATCAGGTCCGCTACCGGGCAGCGCGAGGAACGCCAGCGCAATCGCGGCGGCGGCACTAGAAAGCCCGGTCGCCCATTTCCAGCGCGTTAGCTGCCCGTTCAGATCGACCACGTTTCCGCCTTGCAGTGAAGAGTGGCGTGCGTCGATCTCTTTATCAATCCGTTGCCACAGATCGGGGGAAGGCGATGCCCCTGCGATTTCGTCGAGCAGCGGTGCAAACTCGCGTTCCCACTTGGCGACTGCCTGCGCGAGGCTCGGTTCTCGTGTCACGCGTCCGCGCACAGCGAGCAACTCCTCTCCTTCAAGAATACCTAGCGCGTACTCGGCAGCGAGCAACTCGTCGCCGGTCAATTCGTCAAGGCGTGGATCAGCACTCATTCGCCAGCCTCCAGACACGTCTTCAGCTTGGCAAGGCCGCGCCGTATCCAGCTTTTCATTGTACCTAATGGGACATCCTGCGTTTCTGCCAGTTCAGCATAGGTCTTGCCGCCGAAGAACGCCTCGCGGATGTTGTCGCGCTGGTTCGCTTCAAGCGTTTCAAGGCACGTATGCACCCGCGCATTGCGTTCCGCATCAATCATCAGACTGTCAGCCAATGGGGCAGCGTCTGCGATTGGTGCCGCCTCGTCAATATCAACTGCTCCTGCGCGGACTTTGCCCGTGCGCAGGCGATCCACCGCACGGTTGCGCGCGAAGGTTGCGAGCCAGCTGATCGGGCTGGCACGTTCAGGGTCAAAACGGTCTGCCCGCTGCCAAAGGTTTACATAGACGTCCTGCAAAGCGTCCTCGGCTTCCTTTCTGTCGCCTAAGATACGATAGCAGATTCCGAAAAGTTTCACCTGTGTAGCGCGGTAGATTTCCTCCAATGCGCTGCGGTCGCCACTCGCCAACCTTATCATGGCAGCTTTCAGCGCCGCGCGCGCTTCTGAAGATGCGTCATCCATCAGCAGCACGATCCACTATCTACACATTCGCGAGACTGCTCGATTTGTATGGTGACGTGGCCGATTCCAAACTCGCGAGACAGGCTGTCGCGCAGATTTGCGAGGAAAATGTCGCCCGGATGTCCTGCCGGCATCACAAGATGCGCTGTCAGAGCGGTCTCCGTAGTCGACATGGGCCAGATGTGCAAATCGTGCAGCATCTCCACTCCTTCATGGCCAGAAAGATGGTTGTGGACCGCCGCTTGGTCAATATTCTCCGGCACCGCGTGCAGCCCGAGCTTGATGCTGTCCTTCGCCAAGCCCCACGTGCCCCAGGCGATGACCGCTACAATGATCAGGCTGGTGGCTGGATCGATCCAGATCTGTCCGGAATAAAGGATCGCCAACCCTGCGATGACCACACCCAGCGAGACCAGCGCATCCGCTGCCATGTGCAGGAATGCGCCGCGGATGTTGAGGTCATTCTTTCTACCTCGCATGAACATCAGGGCTGTGAAGGTGTTGATTGCAATCCCGATCCCGGCAACCACGACCATTGTCATCCCTTCAACCGGTGCAGGTTCCAGAATGCGGTGGATCGTCTCGAACAAGATCGCGCCGATCGCAATCGCCAGCAGCATAGCGTTGGCCAGCGCGGCCAGGATCGTTGAGCTTTTGAAGCCATAGGTAAAGCGCGGGGAGGGCGGCCGCTTTGCCGCGATGCTGGCACCCCAGGCGAGCATCAATGCGAGTACATCGGACAAATTGTGTCCAGCGTCGGCAACCAGTGCCATCGATCCAGAGAGAAAGCCGTAAGTTGCTTCGACAACGACGAAGGCACTGTTCAGAATTATACCGATTGCGAACGCGCGCCCGAAATCGGCCGGCGCATTGCAATGGCCGCCAACGCCGTGGCTATGATCGTGTGCATGCGAATGTGAATGGCTATGCGCCCCGCCCATGGCCTTCAGTCATAGACGCAGGAATCGAGTCCGTCACGCCTTACCGCGCCCATACGTGCGGAAATTGTGTTCGCGTAACGCCTTGTGAAACCGGTCGGATTGATAACCGGGCGCTGTTTGGGGAGCGGCAGGGCTGCCGCCATCCGTGCCGCTTCGTTTTGGGATAGCCGCGCCGCTGAGTGCCCGAAATAGCGCTTTGCGCCCGCTTCTGCGCCATAAGTAGCAATGCCGGTTTCCGCCACATTGAGGTAAACTTCCATGATGCGACGCTTGCCCCAGATGTTCTCAATCAAGAAGGCGAACCATGCCTCGACGCCCTTGCGGAAGTAGCCCCCGCCCTGCCAAAGGAAGACATTCTTGGCGGTCTGTTGGGTGATGGTTGAGCCGCCTCGAATGCGGCCACCCTGCGCGTTCCGAGCTGCTGCCTTCGCGATGGCCTCTGTGTCAAAACCGCTGTGACTGCAAAACTTGCCATCTTCAGCAGCAATCACGGCCATGACTAGGCTGCGGTCAATATTGTCAAGCGATTCCCAGTCCTTGGAAAGACCGTGCTCCCAGACTTTGTCATCCATAACCATTGTTGCGGTGATCGGGACAGGGACCCATTTGTAGAAGAGCACCATTGCCAGACTAAGCAAGACAAAACCAAGGATAGCCTTCGCTGTCCAGCGCATCAGCGTGCGACCAGGCGCGTGGCGCAGATTGCCGAAGCCATCACGGATGCGGGGTAATATTGCGGGGCGCATTACGGGCAAATAGTCGTGTGGCGGTGCTTGCGCAATCAGGAACGCGCTTGCGACTCATGCGCGAAGCTGCTTGGAAAGCGCACATACAGAGACTGGGAGAGAATCGATGAATTTTATGCGCAAAGCAGCATTGTCGCTGACACTGGGGACGGCGCTACTGGCCACACCCGCGATGGCAGATAGTAGTGAAGTCGCAGCTGCTGTTGAGGCAGACTATGACGCTTATCTCGACGAACTGTTTGTGCATTTTCACCAGAACCCAGAGCTGTCGTTTCTCGAGACGAAAACTGCTGCTCGTATGGCCAATGAATTGCGCGGTGCAGGGCTTGAAGTGACTGAGAATGTTGGTGGCACGGGTGTCGTTGGCATCTTGCGGAATGGAGATGGTCCGCTGATTCTGCTGCGCGCGGATATGGACGGTCTTCCGGTCGAGGAAAAATCGGGGCTCGACTATGCTTCGACGGCCAAGCAAGTCGGACAAGATGGCGAAGAATACTTTGTCATGCATGCCTGCGGGCACGATGTGCACATCACCTCTATGGTTGGTACTGCGCGCTTGCTCGCGTCGATGAAAGACCAGTGGTCGGGCACGCTCATGTTCGTGGTTCAGCCGGCTGAAGAGCGCGTAGGCGGCGCGAAAGCGATGATGGAAGACGGCCTTTACGAGCGATTCGGTAAGCCGGATTATGCGATCGCCTTCCACGTGGCCTCTGTGTTGCCAACGGGAACCGTGTCAGCATCGGAAGGTATTCAGTATTCGAGTGCGGATTCTGTCGACATCATGGTTCCAGGGATCGGCGCGCACGGCGCCAGTCCGCATGCAGGACGCGATCCTGTCTATATCGGCTCCCAAATCGTAACGGCGCTGCAGTCGATCATCAGCCGTGAAGTTATGCCGCTGTCGCCCGGAGTTATCACCGTTGGTTCTTTTCATTCGGGCACAAAGCACAACATCATCTCCGACCGGGCAGATTTACAGCTGACAGTTCGTGCGAACGATGAGCGTGTTCGTGAGCAACTGCTCGCAACGATCGAACGGGTTGCGGTAGGAATCGGCAAGGCACACGGGCTTCCCGACGATATGCCGGTCGAGGTGACCGTTAGCGAAGGGACTCCAGTGACCTATAACGATCCTGAACTGGCGAAACGCCTCAACGGCGTAATGCGCGAAACCTTTGGAGAAGAGGCAACCCCACCGTTCCGTCAACAAGGGATGGGTGCAGAAGATTTTGCATACTTCGTAGCCGAAGATACCGGTGTTCCAGGATACTACTTCGCGGTGGGCGGCACTCCGCAGGCGGCGTTTGACGCTGCTGCCAATGGAGGCCCACCAGTTCCATCGCACCATTCGCCTTTGTTCAAAATCGCTCCGCGTGAAAGTGTAACAACCGGTACGCGTGCGATGATTGCCGCAGTGCTCGACTTGGCACCGAGCGAATAACTCAGCCGATCACTTGAGTAACGTAGCTGGTGCAGCATGATTATTGTTGTCGAAGGCATCAGCGCGGCTGGCAAAACGACCTATTCTCGCCGATTTGGCGAGCCTTTCTGTGTGTCGGAATTCGAAGCAGAAGGTGCGATCCCCGGGATGCAAGATGCGCCGAGAGTCCACGCTGAGTATTGGCTGCAGCACAATATAAGGCGTTTCCGCGCGGCATTGGCAATCGAAGCAGAGCGTGGCTTTGCGATCTGCGATACGGAGCCGTTCAAGTCGCACTTTGACTGGTGCATGGCGCGGGCCGGTTTCAAGTCGATGGAAGTCTTCCATGAGGCGATGCCATTAGCGCGGGCTGCGATCGCGGCAGGCGAAATCGGCTTCGCAGATCGCTATCTGGTAAAGCACATCGAACCTGACGTTGCCTGTGCGCAGAAGGAAGGCGACAAGACCCGCAGTCGCCGGCGGTGGGATATGCATCTGGCTTTGCAGCCGCATCTGATCGCTTGGTTTGAAGCGTTGGCTGGCGTCATTCCGGACCGAGTCCAGTTTCAATGGCCAGAACCGGAAGATGTGCTGCGCGACATCCAAAGCAGAACGCCGGAGGAGAACCCCCGGCGCTTCGATGTTTCGATACTCGATGATCTCTTGGACCGTCTGCCGAACTAGCTGAGCTCATCCGGCCAGATAATAGCATTCATCATGGCCTTCACATTCGGGTAGGACTCCGCTGTACCAGACCAGCTTGCGCGAAATTTCACCAGCCAGCGGCCTCCGGGCGCGCAGTAGAGATAGACTTGCGAAATCAGCTCTGAGGAATCCTGTTCCATCGAATTGGAGGGCAGACCATAGACTGCGGATAGAGCGGAATCGGTTGTCTTCGAATCTGGGGAATCCGCGAACCCCAAATCCAGCAAGCGAGAACCGGAATAGCGGCTGGTGATTGTATTCCGTTCCCCTGCAAATCGCTGGAGACAATTCTGGCGAGGGTTGCTTGGAAAAACATAGATTGTGAGTCGCAGGCGACCATCCCCGTTTTCCATCCGGTAATTGAGTCCGACGTCGCGACCCTCTTCGTCAAAAAAAGTTGCGACGTTTATCCGTTCAGCGTCCACGAGCCGGACAGGAAAGGTCGTGTTGCTTGCTTCGTGTGTCCAGCTGTCTGAGCCAAGAGCAATACGCTCGGCTGCATGGGCAGGCGATGTCGTCAATAAACCCAGAGCAGCAATTGCCCACAAACCGGTTTGTGAAATTCTACCCATTCGATATCTGCCCTCTTCCTCATCTTGTCTATCCATACATCCGGCAGAAATGATCAAGCGGTGAAACCTCCGGCTTGGCAGAGCGCCCACAATCGGACTCGATTTCGATGGTCTGGATCAGTGGCTAGGCTGCCCCTGGCAGCAATCTCTCGCTTGCGTTTTCTAGCCGAAGATTGGACGCGAAGGCGATCAATCGGTTATTACCTCTTTCAGGGTCGCGGCTAGGGAGAGATTTAATGCCGCAATTCGTAATTGAACGAGATATGCCGGGAGCAGGCTCGCTTTCAGCTGACGAGCTGCAGGGCGCATCGCAGCAATCCTGCAGTGTGTTGAGGGATATGGGCCCGCAGATCCAGTGGGTTCACTCTTATGTAACTGATGACAAGATTTACTGCATCTATCGTGCGGAAAATGCCGACATGATCAGACAGCATGCAGAAACTGCCGGCTTTCCGGCGAATTCAGTTTCGGAAGTGCGAACCATCATCGATCCGACTACCGCAGAATAGAAAAGGGGCGGCACAAGGCCGCCCCGTTCTCCTTTAAGTAACAAGCGCGTTGTTAAGCGCCAGCTGGCAGCAGCCTTTCGCTGGCAATGCGCTGCATTGCTTTTTGCAGCTTCTCGAAAGCGCGCACTTCGATCTGGCGGATACGCTCACGGCTGACATCATAGACTTGGCTGAGCTCTTCGAGTGTCTGAGGGTTTTCCGTCAGGCGGCGCTCGGTCAGAATGTGCTTTTCGCGATCATTCAGCGCATCCATCGCTTCAGCCAGCATTTCGTGGCGGACCTGAGCTTCTTCAGCGTCAGCAACCGTTTCGTCCTGCAGCGGACGATCATCGGTTAACCAGTCCTGCCATTCGCCAGAACCTTCTTCGCCATTGCGCATCTGGACGTTGAGCGAGCCATCGCCGCCCATCATCATCCGGCGGTTCATGTTGACGACTTCCTGCTCTGGAACGCCCAGGTCGGTGGCGATCTTGGTCACGTCATCAGGATGCAGGTCGCTATCTTCGTAGGCGTCGAGGTTCTTCTTCATCCGGCGCAGGTTGAAGAACAGCTTCTTCTGCGCAGCGGTGGTGCCCATCTTAACAAGGCTCCAGCTGCGCAGGATGTATTCCTGAATTGAGGCTTTGATCCACCACATCGCATAGGTCGCCAAGCGGAAGCCACGATCGGCCTCGAACTTCTTGACGCCTTGCATCAGGCCGACGTTGCCTTCTGAAATAAGGTCGCTGACCGGCAGACCGTAGCCGCGATAACCCATCGCGATCTTGGCAACCAGGCGCAGGTGCGAGGTAACCAGCTGCGCAGCAGCTTCGGGATCCTCATGCTCCTCATAGCGCTTGGCGAGCATGTATTCCTGCTCAGCGGTGAGGACGGGGTATTTCTTGATTTCTGAGAGGTAGCGGTTGAGGCTTTGCTCACCGCCGAGCGCCGGAACGCTCATAGCTTTGGTATTGGTCACTCTTTCCCTAACCTTTCTTGCGTCAACCCGTCGGTGTCTGGACCCCTAATGGGCATCCGTTTGTGCGGGTCACTTGGTTACATATACACGCAGCTGCGAATTTTTGCAGTGCATTTCATCGATTTCAACGTGTGGTTTGGTCGATTAGTTCCTGCATATCCTCCGGCAATTTCGATCCGAATTCGAGCCATTTCCCGGTTACCGGGTGCTCAAAGCCAAGCGATGCCGCGTGCAAGGCTTGCCTTTCAAAACCCAAATCCTTGAGAATCTTGCGCAATTCGGCCGGAGTTCGTCCATAAACTGGATCTCCTAATAGCGCATGACCGATTGACGCACAGTGAACGCGAACCTGGTGGGTTCGCCCGGTTTCAAGCCGACATTCGATCAACGAAGCGGATTTGAGCTTCTTCAATAGCTTATAATGGGTCACGGCGTGTTTGCCGCGTGAGGAATTCTTGTCGAGCACAGCCATTTTCTTGCGATTGGCATCTGAACGGCCGATTCGCGTGGAAATTGTGCCTTGTGAGGTGCGCAGGTGCCCGCCACACACCGCCAGATAGCGCCGCTCGATCGAGTGATCCTTGAACTGTTTGGCCAGCCCCTCGTGCGCCTTGTCAGATTTGGCGACGACCAGCAGGCCCGAAGTGTCCTTGTCGATCCGGTGGACGATGCCGGGTCGGGCAACGCCGCCTATGCCGGATAGCTGCCCCTGGCAGTGATGCAGCAGGGCGTTGACCAGCGTGCCGTCGGGATTTCCTGCCGCTGGATGCACCACCATTCCGGCGGGCTTGTCGACGACGATCAGATGCCCGTCCTCGAACACTACATCGAGCGGAATATCCTGCGGCTGCGCTTGGGCTTCGACAGCGGGCGGCACGTGGATCTCAAATCGCGCACCTTCAGGAACCTTGGCCTTGGCACTGATTTCAATTTGACCGGAAACCGCAACATGGCCGTCAGCGATCAGCGCTTGCAATCGAGCACGCGACAGATCGGTCGCTTTGGCGAGCGCCTTGTCCAGGCGATCTGCGCTTGGGACCAGACCGGTGATGACTTCGCCTTCGCTCATGCCTATGCCATGCGCGATGGACATCGAAGTGGCAAGGCAGGTTGTCGAAACCATACAACGCGAAGCGTCGCTCGCGTATCCGCATGAAGCATGCGGTATGCTGCTGGGCGAAGGCAGTCGAATTGCAACGGCTTTGCCAACAGTGAATTTCCATCCCAATCCTGAAGCGCATTTCGAAATCGATCCGCAAGCACTGATCGATGCGCATCGTGCTGCACGCCAAGGCGGACCGCAAGTAGTTGGCTACTATCACTCGCATCCGGTAGGCACTGCTGAACCCTCTCAAACCGATCAGGCCATGGCCTCAGGCGACGGCCGTGTTTGGGCGATTCTGGCTGATGGCGAGATCAGATTTTGGCAAGACAACCCTAGTGGCTTCGAGGCATTGTCGCACGAACTGGTCGTAGATTAGTGACGCGCAGGGCTAGCGTCCTTCATCTATAGATCGGTACATTTCCCCTAATGAGTATGGCGCGGGCTAGCGAGCGCAGTAATTTGTCATTAGGACGGTGTTTCAAGTGTTTCATGCTTTAGGAAAACCACTTCTCCAATGAGCTCAACCTCCGCAACAGAACTCGCCGCATTGATGTGTTCGCGCCTATGCCATGACATGCTGTCACCCGTCGGTGCGCTGTCAAACGGCTTGGAATTGCTTGCCGATGAGCAAGACCCCGAAATGCGCGCACGCTGCATCGAACTGCTCGAGCAAAGCGCACGCATCAGCACGGGCAAACTCAAGTTCTTTCGCTTGGCGTTTGGTGCAGCAGGCGGGTTTGGCGAGACTGTGCCGGTTGAAGAAGCGCAGGACGTTGTCGATGCCTTGGTTTCGGAAGCGAAGGGCGTCGAACTCAACTGGGCAATTGACGATGCCAATCTGCCAAAGCCTGCTGTGAAGGTGATGTTGAACCTTGCTCAGATCGCGCTCGATGCGCTTATCCGGGGCGGGACGATGGACGTGGGGGCAGAGCGGCAAGGTGGCAATGTAGAGATTGTTGTCCGGGCAACGGGTGACCGCATTGCGTTTGACGAGAATATTGGCCGCGCACTGCAGGGTGAACTCAACCCGGGGGAACTTTCAAGCCGGACGGCTGCTGCGCATATGATCGCGACCTTGGCGGAAGAGGCGGGAGGCGGCTTGCAGTACAAGAAAAGCGATACGAGCCTGGTGATGGGCGCTGTCATGCCTGAGCCTGAAGGAATGATCGGCTGACATGGCGGACGAGCTGGTTCATCGCGAGCAGCTCTCGCCCAATTTCAACGAGCGCACGCTGCCGATCAACATGGTGGTGTTGCACTATACCGAGATGAAGCCGGTTGAGACCGCACTTGCGCGACTTTGCGATCCCGAAGCGCAGGTCTCTGCACATTATCTGATCAGCGAAGAGGGGGAGGTTACCCGCCTTGTGCCTGAAGACAAGCGGGCCTGGCATGCGGGCATGTCCTATTGGCGAGGGCACAAGGATGTGAACTCTGCCAGCATAGGGATCGAGCTTGATCATCCGGGACATGAGCTTGGCTATCGCGAATTTGCCGACGCGCAGATCGATGCACTGATCCCGTTGCTGGCCCGCATCACGAAGCAATATGACATCCCGCGCGCGAATGTCGTCGGACATTCCGATGTCGCACCCGCGCGTAAGGTCGACCCGGGCGAACTCTTCCCATGGGACCGGTTGGCCGAATACGGGCTTTGTCTGCCTAAGCCAGAAAAGCTGGAACTCGGCGATCCATTCGACAACGACGGGGCGTTCTATCTCGCGCTTGAGCGGTTCGGATATGACATCACTGACGGCCACAAAGCGGTCGAAGCTTTCCAGCGCCGGTGGCGACCAGAACTGATCGACGGGATCGTTGATCAGCATGTGGGCGCGATTTTGTTCCAATTGCTCTTGGATCGCGACCGCGGGATCGCTAGATAGGTCGGGCCAGGGGGCCGGGCAGCTGCGGGTCGAAAGACGCGAGGAAAGTCCGGGCTCCACGAAACAAGGGTGGCGGGTAACACCCGCCGGGGGTGACCCTAGGGAAAGTGCCACAGAGAGTATACCGCCGATGGAGGCTAAACCTCACAGGCAAGGGTGAAAGGGTGCGGTAAAAGCGCACCGGGGCTGCTGGTAACAGCGCCCGCATGGTAAACCCCACCCGGAGCAAGGCCAAATAGGGGCCTCGCGCCGCAAGGCAGGAGCGTTTCGTTCCGAGAGGTCCGGGTTGGCTGCTTGAGCGCAGGGAGCAATCCCTCGCCTAGATGAATGGCTGCCGCTGCAAGGCTGGTGTGCAAACATACCGCTTGCAGGACAGAACCCGGCTTACAGGCCCCCTGGCACACTCAAGGCTCCGCACTGACAAATGTTTATCCTAGGGTTAACATCGAGTTGTGTGGTCGAAATGCATCGAATGCAGGCGTAAAAAGGTGTGTAACAAGCCTGCAACACTTACTTAGAAAAGCCGGTCTCCACCGCCTTCCATGTTGACCTTGACGCGCCCTACAGACAGGGCACACGCATCCAAAAGGGACGTTGTGCCTGCGCAGCATGCTGGGCGCGTTCAATCTCCCGTTTGGCAACACAGGACGGAAGATCACTCTATCCGGAGGGACTACATGAAAAATACTAAGTTTATGGGGCGTTTCCTGAGCTCCACCATGATTGCAGGTCTTGCAGTCACGGCGGCTCCAGCCCTTGCGCAAGATGCAGACATTACGTCTGATGACAGCGCAGTCGAAGAGCAGAACACCATCGTGGTTACCGGCTCGCGTCTGAACGTGAACCCGAACCTTGAAGGTGCGGCTCCAATCCTCAGTGTTTCTACTGACACAATCAAATCAACCGGTACGGCTCGTATCGAAGACCTCACCAACCAGCTGCCTTCAGTTTTTGCTGGCCAGGCTGGTGAAGTTTCGAACGGTGCTTCGGGTACTGCTACGCTGAACCTTCGCGGTGTTGGCTCAGTCCGTACGCTCGTGCTGATCGACGGTCGTCGTCTGCCTTACGGTGCGTCGGGCATCTCATCAGCGAACCTTGACTTGATCCCGACCCAGCTGGTTGAGCGCGTTGACGTTCTGACCGGTGGTGCTTCGGCTGTTTACGGTTCGGACGCTGTTGGCGGTGTTGCCAACTTTATTCTCCGCCGTGACTTCGAAGGCGTTGAGCTAGACTTGCAGGGCAACTTCCAGCAGACTGGTAACGGCAACAAGTTCTTCAACAATGTTACTGCAGCGGCAGAGCAGACTGTTGCGTCGCCAATCATTGACGGTGAAGAATACGTCATCACGGGTATGCTCGGCACCAATACCGCTGACGGCCGTGGTAACGTTACCGTTTATGCCAGCTACGAGAAGCGTAATCAGGTAACTCAGAACAACCGTTCGTTCTCGGCTTGTACAATTGGCGAATCTGGTTCTTCGACCAGCTTCGGTGGTGCAGGCTGCGTAGGTTCTTCGAACTTCCGTCGTTTTGCTGACTTCTTCAACGGCGACGGCGTCAATGACGACGTTTTCCAGCTTGAAGACGGAACTCTCGTTCCTTTCGTTGGCGGGCCTGCTCAGACCTACAACTTTGGTCAGCGTAACTTCTTCCAGCGTCCTTCAGAGCGTTTCACGCTGTATGGCCGTGGACACTATGACATCACGGACAATCTGGAAGCATTCCTGGACGTGAGCTACACGGACGTCTTCTCGGACGCTCAGATCGCTGAATCTGCATCATTCGGTATCTGGGACATCAACTGTGACAACCCGTTCATCAACGGCACGCCTGGCATTGACCTGGCTACTGAAGTGTTCGGCTGTTCGGCACAGGACATCGCTGATGGTGTAATCAAGAACAACCAGTTCATGTCGCACCGTAACGTTGAAGGTGGTCCTCGTAACTCGCGCCTCGAAAACTCTGCATTCCGTCTCGTAGGTGGTCTGCGTGGTGATTTCGCTGACGGTGTTTGGGCTTATGAATTGTTCGGTCAGTACTCCGAGACTTCTGACAGCTCGCTTTCGACCAATGACTTCATCATTGAGAACACTCAACAGGCGTTCCTCGTAACAACAGATGCCAATGGCAACCCTGTTTGTATCGATCCGTCAGGAGGCTGTGTTCCATACAACATCTTCACCCGGCCGGGTGGTAGCAGTGGTGTTACACAGGAAGCTCTCGACTTCATTCAAGGTGTCGGAATCGTGATCGGTGAAACCAGCCAGCTGGTTTACGGCGGTAACATTCAGGGTGACCTCGGAGAGTACGGCGTTTCGACCCCATGGGCAGACGATGGCGTTGGTCTCTTGGTTGGTTTCGAAAGCCGCAAGGATAAGTTGGAATCTATTCCTGATGAAATCAGCCAGGTTCCTGGCGGTGGTTTCACCGGTGTTGGTGGCGCAACCTTGCCTGTTAAGGGTCAGGTAGAAGTCATGGAACTCTATGCTGAGCTTCAGATTCCAATTGTTCAGGACAAGCCGTTCTTTAACGAACTGACTCTTGCTGGCCAGTACCGTTATTCGGATTATGACAACTCGGGTAACAACACGACCAACAGCTTCAGCACTGATGCTTTCGGTGTTCAGCTGACCTGGTCACCGGTTGAAGATCTGACCCTTCGCGGTCAGTTCCAGCGTGCTGTTCGTGCACCGAACGTGATTGAGCTTTACACAGGTCAGAACACTGGCCTTCCAAACCTCAACTCAGCGGTTAACTCGAACGGGGATCAAATCTTTGACCCTTGCGCGACACCGTTCCCGACTGCGTCTCAGGCTGCTTGTGCAAACACAGGTGTGACTGCTGCACAGTACGGTAGCGTTCCTGACGTCATTTCGGGTCAGACCCAGTCGATCACTGGTGGTAACCCGCAGCTGACTCCGGAAAGCTCTGACACATGGACTTTTGGTGCGGTACTTACCCCATCATTTGCTCCGGGTCTGTCGATCACCGTGGACTACTTCAACATCACCGTTGAAGACTTCATTCAGGGCGGTATCGCGGCGCAAACGACACTGGATCAGTGTCTTGCAACTGGTGACCCAACTTTCTGTAATCTGATCAACCGTGCATCGAACGGTTCGCTGATTGCAGGCATTCCGGGGGTCGGCTTCCAGCAGACCAACCTTAACATCGCTGAATTGGAAACCTCAGGTTTTGACATCCAGGTTATCTATTCAACCGATATTGGTTCGCTCGGCGGTCTCCGCTTTAACTATGCTGGTACATACCTTGACAAGTTCGACTTTGCGTCGTTCCCGGGCGACACCCCGATCGAATGCGCAGGGTTCCTGAACAACGGCTGTGTTGCTCCTGTGAACCCACAGTATCGTCACCGTTTCCAGACAACTTGGGAAACTCCGGTTGACGGCCTCGAAGCCGCTGCAACCTGGCGCTACTTCTCAGGTACGAAGAATGAGCCAGGCGATAGCCCGCAGATCGATGATGATCTGCCGGTCGTGAACTACATTGACCTTTCGTTCTTCTACGAAATCAATGACACGATCCGCCTGCGTGGCGGCGTTTTGAACGTCACCAACGATCAGCCACCAGTATCGACCTCTTCAGGTCCGCCACTGGGCAATGGTAACACCTTCCCGACGATCTACGACACTGCTCGTACCTTCTTCGGTGGCGTAACCTTCAACTTCTAATCTTTCACCGGATTAGCAAAAAAGAGAGCCGCGGACTTAGGTCCGCGGCTTTTCTTTTGCCTGCCGTACCGGTCTATGCGCGCGCCTTCCTTTCGGGCACAGTTTGGTGGGTAGAGTTCGTCCAGCGGGTGCAAACAACCATGTGCACCTAGAAGCACTTCATTTGCCGGGACTCTGGAGGCCAACACGATGGGTGATGACCGCTGGTATCAAAACCTGGTCATTTTGGCCGTCTCTAATGACGTCGAATACTTGATGGTTCGACAGCTTATCGAACTGGGTTACATGAGCAGTTGAAGATAGATTAAACTAGCCGCGACCGATGCTTTCATAAATGAACCCTGCGGCCCGCATATCGTCTGGACTATAGATATTGCGCAGATCAACCAGAACGGGTGCTTTGACAAGCGACTTGACCCGCTCTGTATCGAGGGCGCGGAACGCGTCCCATTCGGTTACGATTACGACTGCGTCTGCGCCCTCCACTGCTTCGTAGGCGCTACCGCACATTTCAACTTCAGGCATCAAAGGCTTCGCCTGCTCCATACCCTCTGGATCATAGGCGGTGATCTCTGTGCCAGCGTCGGCCAGTGTTTGCGCAATAGCGATTGAAGGTGAATCACGCATATCATCGGTGTTAGGTTTGAACGTCAGTCCCAATAGGGCGACCTTTTTGCCACGCGCCGCCTTTGCCCCGCCCAGAGCGTCTATCACCTTGCGTCCCATTGCCCGCTTGCGGCTGTCATTCACGTTGACGACCGCTTCAACAATTCGAACGGGACTCTCATAATCTTCTGCTGTCTTGAGCAACGCCAACGTGTCTTTGGGGAAGCACGACCCACCATAGCCAGGACCCGCATTAAGGAATTTGGGTCCAATCCGACCGTCCATTCCAATGCCGCGTGCGACATCTTGTACATTGCCACCAACCTTTTCACACAGGTCTGCCATTTCATTGATGAAAGTGATCTTGGTCGCAAGGAAGGCGTTCGCTGCATATTTGATCAGTTCGCTCGAACGGCGGTTGACGAAGAGGATCGGGGATTCGTTGAGAAACAGAGGGCGATAGACCTCCTTCATCACATCGCGCCCAAAATCATCCTCTGCGCCGATAACAATGCGGTCAGGGCGTTTAAAGTCGCCGATAGCCGCCCCCTCGCGCAGAAACTCCGGATTTGACACGACAGAAAAGCGATGGCTCGTGCCGCTATCTGTTAGAATGCGTTCCACTTCATCGCCCGTTCCAACAGGAACGGTCGATTTCGTCACTACAACTGCATCGTTGGCCAGGTTTTCGCCGATTTCCTTTGCAACAGCATAAACAAAGGTCAGATCTGCGTGGCCGTCACCGCGGCGGCTGGGAGTGCCGACCGCGATAAAGATAGCGTCGGCGTCCCTGATTCCTTCTGCCAGATCTGTCGTGAAGGTGAGACGATCGGTTTTCACATTCGCATCGACCAGCGCGTCGAGGCCCGGTTCATAGATAGGCATGATGCCTTCATGCAGACGATCAATCTTCGACTGATCCTTGTCGATACAGACCACGTAATGGCCGAAGTCTGCAAAGCATGCGCCCGACACGAGACCAACATATCCCGAACCAACCATCGCGATTTTCATTACGTTAGATCCTCGTGCTTGATTTTGATGTGCTTCTTCTTTTCTATAGCCTTGATGGATCGCTGATGGGAATCCTCAAGCACCAATGCGGTCAATACGCCGGTACGAAACGCTCCCGTGTCCAGGCCGATCCTGTCCCGCTTGATTTCGATACCGTCAAAGATCGTATGTCCATGCACCACAGTCTTTGGAAAGGCACCCTTGTGTCGCAGGAACCGCTCGCGGATCCACAAGAGGTCACTCCGCTTCTGATTCTCAAGTCCGACTTCCGGATTAATACCGGCGTGAACAAAGACATAGTCGCCGGCTATGATCATCTCTTCGAACGCGGCGACGAACTTGCGTATCCTCTTGGGAACGAGGGATGGCAAAGAGTTGAACAGTTCTTCCAGATCGAGCTTGCGATACTCTTTGATCGACAAACCAAAGCTCAGGATTGTCTCGCGCCCACCATGCTTCAGGAAGTGGCGCAAGACTTCCTGGTCGTCAAAGGATTGCAGGAACATTTCTTCATGATTGCCTGCCAGAATGCGTACCTCGCGTGTGTCCTTCCAGCGCATAGCACGCTTGATCACTCCAGCACTGTCGGGTCCTCTGTCGATCAGGTCTCCCAGCAAGACCACTTTTACAGTTGCTTCAGGTTGCTCGGAAATTTCTGACTCGATCGCCTCGATCAACGCATCAAACAGGTCAAGCCGTCCGTGAATGTCGCCAATCACGTAATAACGCTCGCCATCCGGAACCCGAGGGCTGGATGAGATACTGTCCTTGCGACGGAGAAGATTGTTGACGCTCTTGAATACCATGGGTGCACAGGATTTTCTGCGCTGCGTTTAGTAGAGCCCGCGCGCTACGGCAACCTGCAGAGGGCACAATATCGGGCTTGTGAATGGTGGTGCGTAAAATCAACACAATGATGTGAACGTGGAATTTCGAGCAATATCCCTTGTGCGTTGCAGCAAAGGTGTGCACGATTATTGCGAATCTGGTGAGAGAATGCCGTTTCTCATAAGGCGTCGGCCGGGTTTGCAGGTGGGACGAAGCAAAAAACACAACAAAGGAAGTTGTCATGCTCACGTCCGTACGCGGTGCTTTCGCCGCAACTTTAGTTTCCGGCATTGCTCTCTCCGCAGCGCCGGCTCTCGCAAACGAGAATGTTTCCGAAGGCGAGTTTGATCTCGCTACGCTTGAGGCTGCCGCCGACGTTGAAATCGACGTCAGTGAGATCGCACCGGCCCTAGAACCCCTAGCCGAAAACACTGTCAGCAAGGTTGGCGGTGATAGCGGCATCACGCTCTCAGGCAATGTAGCGCTGGTGACCGAATACCGTTTCCGCGGCGTTGATCTGTCTGGAGGCGAAATCGCCATCCAGGGTGGCGTAGATCTCGCCCACGACTCGGGATTCTATGCAGGTACCTGGGCATCTTCGTTGGATGAAGACACCGTTGGCTACGGATCGACAGAGGTTGACGTCTATGCGGGCTTTGGCGGTAACCTAGCCGAAGGCGTCTCATTCGATATTGGCGGCATCGTCTATATGTACCCGGATGCCGGGGCAGGCGATTTCGACTATTATGAATTCTATGGTTCTGTCGGGTTCGGATTTGGACCTGCGGAAGCGACTGTTGGTGTGGCTTACGCGCCTGATCAGGATTCGCTCGGAGATAGTGACAACTTTTACATCTATACCGATTTGGCAGCTGGCATTCCCGACACGCCAATCAGCTTGACTGCGCACCTTGGTTACACCGACGGATTCTTGACATTCACTGATGATGGCAAGGCATTCGACTGGTCTATCGGCCTTGATGTGGCAGTTGGTGGCCCGGTCAGCATTGGCGTCTCGTACGTAGGGGCCGAGGGTGACATTCCCGCCGGGGCTTATGATTACACCGACGATGCTGTCGTGTTCACACTTAGCGCGAGTATCTGACGCAAACACGCTTTCGATGTAATACGACAACATGGGGGCGCAGGCTGCAATGGTCTGCGTCCCCTTCGTTTTATGTTCTATAGGCGCGCTAGATCTATTCCAGAGCAAATTTGACCGTCGTGACTACGCGTACCTTTTTGTAAGGGGTGTCGCTGACGCCCCATCCACCGCTATCACCGTCGCGGGCCTCGATAGAGAAATAGCCCTGTGTAGCGCTTTTGATCTCACCCACGCCTGCGCCACTATCATTCGCGAACTGTTCGGCCGAAGCGCGTGCATCGCGTGTTGCTTCTGCAACCATTTCAGGCTTGATGTCGTTCAATTTGGTGAAGTTGTATGACATGCTTGACCCGTCTTCGAGGAACACTCCGCGCGTGACCAGATCAAATTGACGCGCAACGGCACGCTGCGCTCGTTCAATGTCCTTACTGCGCAGAGCAATGCGCTGCCGCACAGTGTATTGCGTTATGCCATCGCGCACGTAGCTGGAAACATTGGCGCCGGTGGGCTGAAGCGCCTTGCCGGGAAAACCCAGCTCTTGAAAGAAAGCCTCGATGGCTTCGGTGTCGGTGCGAATTTTCTCCTGAGCCTGGCGCATGCTCGTCGATGTTGCGGAGTAAGAGATTGTCCACGTTGCCAAATCGGCGGTTACATCGCGTTCGGCGAGGCCGCGCACTGTGACCGAACGCTCTGCCTCATTGGCCCTGAGCAAGCCATTTCCAAGAAGATAGCCCCCTGACGTGAAGCCAATGGCCGCTATCACAGCAGTTCCAAACCATCGAATTGTGGTTGGCTCTTGCCAAAAGGGGAGGTTGCTTTTCGGGCTCGCTGCTTGCACTTGTTGTTGGCTCATCAATACCTCCGCTCGTGACTTGGTGTGCGATGAAGTGTGCATGAGCATCGATGAACCGATTTTGAATGGAGAAGCCCGATTATGGTCAAATATCTGCACAGCATGATCAGGGTCACTGATCCGGATGCAACAGTGGCATTCTTCAACCTGATAGGCTTGGAAGAGGTTCGTCGGTTTGATGTTGAGCCTGGGCGGTTCACACTGATCTTCCTTGCTGCGCCCGGCCAGGAAGGGGTGGCAGAGGTCGAGTTGACCTATAATTGGCCGCCAGAAGACGGATCAGAGCCTGAGGATTATGACGGCGGTCGCAATTTTGGTCACCTCGCCTACCGCGTCGACAATATCTACGAGACCTGTCAGCGACTGCAGGATGCGGGGCACATAATCCATCGTCCGCCGCGTGACGGGCATATGGCGTTCGTCAAATCACCCGATGGTATCTCGATCGAGCTATTGCAGGAAGGCAGTCTAGAGCCTCAGGAGCCTTGGGTGAGTATGGAGAACACAGGCAGCTGGTAGTTTTGATCGGCCTGTATGGACTGATCAAGACTTAGTGGGCTCTTCGCCTCGATCGTTGCACTCTTCTTCTGTGTGTTCTGTGGTCAAACGCAACACCACGTAGCCAAGAACTGCTGAGATTGCAGAGCCTGTTAGGATTCCGATCTTGGCTTCGTCGATCAGCAATTGGTTGCCTGGAAACGCCAGCCCCCCGATAAAGAGGGACATGGTAAAGCCGATACCACAAAGGATCGAAACGCCGTAGATTTCCATCCAACTGGCATTGTCCGGAGCCTCCGCAAATCCTGTCTTGATCGCGACCCACACCGCTGTGAAAATTCCAAGTTGCTTGCCGATCACGAGGCCAGCAGCGATCGCATATGGCAACGGATCGAGCAGGGCTTCGATTCCCAAACCCTGTAATGAAACGCCTGCATTGGCAAAGCCGAAGATCGGAACAACCAGATACGCGCTCCACGGGGCCAGACTATGCTCCAGCTTCTCGAGCATGGAATTGCCATCACGCCGCCGCATCGGGATCGTCAATGCGGCTACAACGCCGGCGATTGTCGCGTGAACTCCGGTGTTGAGCACGCAATACCACAGCAACAGCGCCATCAGAACGAAGGGCCACAAGACGCTTACCCGGGCGCGGTTTAGACCAACCATCAGCCCAACCACGACAACTGAAGCAAGCAGCCAGACCATCTTGATTGTGGGCGTGTAGAAGAGTGCAATCACCAGCACTGCCCCAATATCGTCAACAATGGCCACCGTTAGCAGGAATAAGCGGAGCGAAGCTGGTACACGATTGCCGAGTAGGCCCAGGACACCCATGGCAAAGGCGATATCGGTTGCCGCCGGAATCGCCCACCCGCTGGTGTATTGTCCGCCTCCGGACACGAGCATGTACACGCCAGCCGGAACAAACATGCCCGCAGCTGCCGCAAGAACAGGCAAGCGTCGCTTCATCGGGTCTGCGAGTTGACCTTCCAGTAATTCGCGCTTCACTTCGAGCCCGACGACGAAAAAGAAGACCGCCATCAACCCGTCATTGATCCATAAATGCAGGTCATCCAGCTTGGCGATCGGTGTCCAACTCAGGTCGCCGTAAAATAGTTCTCGATACTCGCCAGCCAAAGGTGAATTGGCGGCGAGCATTGCCGCCGCAGCTACCAGGATAAGCAGGATGCCTGCCGATGCGTCGCTGACAAACAGCGCGCGAACAGGCGCGAAAATCGAACGTAGAGGAGGAGTGCTTTGTGTCATGACTGGTGTGACCCTTTTTCGCAATTTCATGTCCGTTGCAAGGGTTGATCTTTAACAGCTAGATTAATTTCACGGCACAATGGGACGCGCAGGAAGGAGTTCAACGTGTTGATCCTGCTCTCTACGTCCGCACTGAACTACTGCTTGGTGATATACCAGCTCGCATTTCGGTCGATTATCGTGAGCGCGTTGCAAGTGATGCGGAACCCCGTTCGGGTGTTGCAGTGACGCTGTCCACGCGGTTTTAATCGCCTCCGCGCTTACACACTACTTCCAAGACTTATCCGGCTAAGCTAGGCCGTAAGCCATGGAAGAGATCCTGCCCGTCTATTTGCCGATTGCGAACCTGTCTGTTGACGGGCTTCTCATGGTGCTTTTGGGCGCAGTAACAGGCGTCCTCTCGGGACTCTTCGGAGTTGGGGGCGGATTTCTTACGACTCCACTGCTGATATTCTACGGAATCCCGCCTACAGTCGCCGCGGCATCAGCGTCGACTCAGGTTACCGGTGCCAGCGTATCAGGCGTTTTGGCGCATAGTCGGCGGGGTGGTGTCGACTACCGAATGGGGACGGTCACCGTCGGTGGCGGAGTGTTCGGCGCAATCATAGGCGCATTACTGTTCCGTTTTCTGCAAGCAGTGGGTCAGATCGATATTGTCATCAACATCCTGTATGTATTGATGTTGGGGGCGATCGGCGGATTGATGCTGCAAGAGGCCATGACCGCGATCAAGGCTAGGGGCGATGACACAAAGCGAGTACGCAAGCGTCGGCATCATCCGCTGGTTGCAGCGTTGCCGATGCGGTGGCGGTTTTATCGCTCCGGCCTTTACATCTCGCCGCTCGCACCATTCATTCTCGGCTTTGTTGTAGGTATCTTGACGATGCTGATGGGCGTTGGTGGCGGCTTTATCTTGGTGCCTGCGATGCTTTACATTCTCGGGATGAGCGGCAACGTCGTGGTTGGCACATCACTGTTCCAGATCCTGTTTGTGACCATGGCAACTACCATGATGCACGCACTCACGACACAAGCCGTAGATATCGTTCTTGCCGGATTGCTGCTGTTGGGATCGGTCATGGGGGCGCAATTCGGTACGCAGATCGCGATGAAAGCCAAGCCGGAAATCCTGCGCTTCGTTTTGGCGGGTATCGTTCTTCTGGTGGCGCTGCGAATGCTGGTTGGATTGGCGATCCAGCCAGACGAGATATATACAGTGGCCCCGCTATGAGGGTGATGTTCCTCATTGTTGCAGCCCTGTTTCTAATGGGACAGCGTGACGCAATTCTGGTGCCGGCGGTTTCGCAGGATGAAGTTCAAGTTCGTCAGGGGTTCACTGGAACCGAATTGTTGCTCTACGGGGCCATCCTGGACCCGCGCGGCCAAAGGGGCGGGGCAGAATACGATATTGTCGTGGTGCTAAAGGGCCCTACGGAACCGATCACGATCCGCGAGAAAGACAGGATTGCCGGCATTTGGATGAACGCGGAGTCGAGTGACTTTCGCTCGGCGCCGTCGTTCTTCGCTGTGGCCGCGTCCCGCCCGGTCGAACAGATCGTCGATGAGCGGACTGCCGCAATTTATGAATTGGGTACGCGGTTTATCCAGCTTTCTCCGACCGGCCAGATCGATCCCGAGAAGCAGTCCCGGTTTGCCGAAGGCCTCGTCGATCTTCGCCAAAGGCTCGGCCTCTATAAAGAAGATATGAGCGGCGTGACGATTAACGAGCAAGTGCTATATCAAGCGCGAATTCAGTTGCCGTCAAATGTTATAACTGGGCAATATACTGCTGAAACATTTGCCATTTCCAATGGACGAGTGATCGCATCCGAGATCGCCGAAGTCGAGGTTCGCAAGGTTGGGTTTGAGCGGTTGGTCGAGATTTTTGCACAGCGGTGGTCGCTCATCTACGGTCTTCTGGCGGTCGGCCTGTCGGTCTCGATGGGATGGATCGCGGGTCGCTTGTTTGCAATGATTTGAGCTGAACCACACTATGCTTGCTGGCTATCGTTGACGCGATTTTAACCTCATCTGCCTATTCCGCATGCTCTGTAATCCATTGATTTAGGGCATCGACAAGCGACATGGGCAACGAAAACTTTGATCAGTTCAATCCTGCTGGTGGCCAGCAGCCGCAAGCAACACCGGCGCCGCAAGACGTGCAGCCGACCGCCCCGACCGGATATTCTGCTGCGGAAGCCGCAGCATCAAACACGGCGCCTAGCCAGAATGCCCAGATGCCAATCGGAGTGGTACTGGAGATCGCGGGCTCCGGCTCGCAAATCGCACTTGATCTTGAACGCCTCAACGAGTGCATGGATGATGAGGACCCTTCGGTTGCCTTGGCAGGCCAGGTGGGCAGCCAGATCAAGATCCGCGTTGGCGATAGCTGGCTTCTCGCCAGCGTTCGCAACCAGCGCAAGGATCGACGTGCAAATGGCGGTATTCTGGCCAATATCGACTTCTTGGGGGAGGGCGTAGAGGAGAAGCTCACTGGCCGCCTGCGGGGCTTCCGCCGCGGTGTTACGCGTTATCCCATTCCGGGCGCGATGGTTTATCCCGCGACTACCGCGGACTTGAAACAAGTTTATGCCAGCGATGGTCGCGCAAATGTTGAAATCGGCACAGTCTATCCGACAAAGGATATTCGCGCCGGCCTCTATATCGACGCGATGCTGGGCAAACACTTCGCCCTGCTCGGTTCGACCGGTACCGGTAAATCGACCAGTGCTGCATTGATCCTGCACCGGATCTGTCAGGCGGCGCCGCAAGGTCACGTGGTCATGATTGACCCGCACGGCGAGTATGCCGCTGCGTTTCGCCAAACTGGCCAGATTCTGGACGTGTCAAATCTGCAAATGCCATATTGGCTGATGAACTTCGAAGAGCATTGCGAGGTGCTCCTCACCAGCGACGGCAACGAACGTCAGGTCGATTCCGACATTCTCGCGAAATGTTTGCTCCATGCGCGCTCAAAGAACCGCCTGGCTGAACAGCTCGGCAAGATCACAGTGGACTCTCCGATCCCCTATTTGCTGTCTGATCTATCGAACAAGGTGCAGGATGAGATGGGCAAGCTTGACAAGGCGACCTCATCCGCACCGTACATGCGGATAAAGAACAAGCTTGACGAGTTGAAAGCCGATCCTCGTTACCAGTTTATGTTCTCAGGCATGCTGGTGGGTGACACCATGACCGAATTTATCAGCAAGGTGTTCCGCATGCCAGGCGATGGCAAACCAATCTCGATTATCGACGTGTCGGGTGTTCCATCGGACATTACCAGCACTGTTGTCGCGGTATTAAGCCGTCTGGTGTTCGACTTTGCGATCTGGGGGCGCGATGACAAAACGCGTCCGATCCTTCTCGTATGTGAAGAAGCACACCGCTATGTGCCGAGCGAGAAAAATGCGGACAATTCGTCTGTTGGCCGGATCCTGTCGCGGATCGCTAAAGAGGGCCGTAAATACGGTATCTCGCTTGGGCTCATTACTCAGCGTCCGTCTGACCTTGCAGAAGGCGTGTTGTCACAGTGCGGCACGATCATCTCAATGCGCTTGAACAACGACCGCGACCAAGCTTTCGTTCGGGCAGCCATGCCTGAAGGTGCAAGAGGATTCCTCGATTCGATTCCCGCGCTACGCAACCGCGAATGTATTGTTTGCGGAGAAGGTGTGGCGATCCCAATCCGGGTCGCGTTCGATACTCTGGAAGAGAATAAGCGCCCGGCATCTGAAGATCCCAGCTTTGTCGAGCTGTGGAACCAGCACGGCGGTGAAGAAGAGATCGTAGAACGCGTGGTCCAACGCTGGCGTTCGCAGGGCTAAGTCCCGCGCGTATCCCCGTATAGGTGGATATGCAGCCGATCACTCATGCGAAAGCCGTGCTGAAGGCATAGATCAGCGAGCCATCTGGCGCGTGATCCGATTGTGTTGCTATCCGCGCCTTCGGGCATCAGGAAGACGTGACCAGGCTTGAAACGATAGCGGCGTTGAAGCGCCAGCACTTCGTCCACGTCTTCTGGCTCGGCGATCACGAACTTGAAATAGGCGCGCGGGTCTGTTGCATAGGCATCAAGCCGCTCTGGAATGAGTGCGAGTTTCGGGTCATTGCCTGAATGCGCGAGCTTCGGGCTGACATTGTATTGGTCCACGCGAATATCGAGCCGGGCAGGCGCGGTCACCGTACCGTTGGTCTCGATTTCGACGGAGATGTCAGGGAGCAATTCGAGCAGCTCGGCAAGCTTGCCCGCCTGCAGCAATGGCTCGCCCCCGGTGATCACCAGCCGCTTTTGCCCCAGCGCCGCGATCCGCTCTGCCGCATCGGACAATTCCAACGTGATCTGATTGGCCTTGCGCTCAAACGTTTCGCCGTCACGATGCGGCCGGTTGTCGCCTTCGAACCGCCAGGTGTAGGCGGTGTCACACCATGTGCAGGCGAGATTACAGCGCGACAGCCGCATGAACGCGACCGGCATGCCGGTGCTTGGCCCTTCGCCTTGCAATGACGCAAAAATCTCCGGCCCGCCGGTGTCATCAGTGGCGAGGACGAGCGACATATTACCCCAGCCGCGCCAGCGCGGCCTTCAGCCGCTCTGCCTCTGCGGAATGATGCGCAAAGTCGCCCTTGGCCTTCTCCACCGCTTCAGGCTTGGCCCGTTCCACGAAGTTCGCGTTGGAGAGCCGCCCTTCGAGCGATTTCGCTTCCTTCTGCGATGCTGCAAGCGCCTTTTCCAACCGCGCTTTCTCCGCTTCGATATCGATGATGCCTTCAAGCGGGATGACGAACACGTCCTCGCCTGCGGTGATCTGCATCGCGGGGCCGGACGGCGCGTCACTCAATGTGACCGGTGTCAGGCGCGCAAGCCGCTCAATTGCGGCGCTGCTGCGATCGATCGTGCTGGCAGCAAGCTCCGAAGCCTTTGGCAAGAACGCGGGTAGCTTGGCACCCGGCGCGATACCCAGTTCGTTCTTCGCTGAACGGACGCCGGTTGTCAGATCGATCACCCAATCGATCGCATCGGTTGCATCCTTCGAAACGCTCGCGCGCGGGCTGGGCCATTTGGCTAGGATCAAATCGTACTTCCGCTCGCCCAAAGCGTGCCACAGCTCTTCTGTGATGAACGGCATGAAGGGGTGCAGCATCACCAAGATCTGATCGAGTGCCCATCCGGCGACCGCGCGGGTTTCCACTGCTGCCGGACTATTCGCGTCGCCGGCGAAGACTGGTTTGATCAGCTCAAGGTACCAATCGCAAAAACGAGACCACGTGAACTGGTAGATCGTGTTGGCCGCCGCATCGAAGCGCAGGTCAGCCATCGCCTTGTCCAGCTCATCAACAGTCTGCTGAACCTCGCCGATGATCCACTGGTTGGCCGCAAGCTTGGCCTCAGGTGCAGCCAGAGTGGTGCTCGCGCCGATGCCATTGGACTGACAGAAACGTGTCGCATTCCAAAGCTTGGTCGCGAAGTTGCGGTATCCCTCGACCCGTTTCTCATCCATCTTGATGTCGCGGCCCTGGCTTTCCATCGCCGCCATGAAGAACCGCAGCGCGTCCGCACCAAATTGATCGATCAGGCCGAGTGGATCGACGACGTTGCCCTTCGATTTGGACATCTTCGCGCCGTCTGCCGCGCGGACGAGGCCGTGCAGATAGAGGCGCGGCCATGGGGCCTCACCCATATTGTATTGCCCCATCATCATCATCCGCGCGTCCCAGAAGAACAGGATGTCGAAGCCGGAGATGAGTAGCGAATTGGGGAAGTGCTTTTCGAGCAGCGGTTGGCCTTCCTCGGGCCAGCCAAGCGTCGCAAAGGGCCACAGCGCGGAGGAGAACCACGTGTCGAGGACGTCGCTGTCACGTTCAAGGGCAACGCCTTCTCCCGCCTGAGCCTGCGCCGCTTCTTCGGTCATGGCGACGTAGACTTGGCCTTCGTCATCATACCACGCCGGAATCTGGTGTCCCCACCACAACTGGCGGCTGACGCACCATGGCTGGATGTTCTCCATCCAGTTGAAGAAGGTTTTCTCCCAGCTTTTGGGGACGATCTCGATCGCACCGTCGCGCACCTGCTCAATCGGCTTGGCGGCGAGCTTGGCGGCATCGACATACCATTGGTCGGTCAGCCACGGCTCGATCACCACGCCGCCGCGGTCGCCGAAAGGAGTCGCGATCTGGCGCGGCTCGGCATCATGCTCGACCTCCTCGCCTTTCTTGGTCTTCGCGACATGCGGGATCAGGAAGCCCTGCTCCTTCAAGCGCTGAACCACTAACTCGCGCGCGCCGTCTTTACCGTCCCGCTTGAAGCGGTGAAGGCCGAGAAACTCCTCAGGCACTAACCCGTCCGCCGTCTGGCAAACATTAGCATCGCCATCGAGCATGTTGAGCATCTGCGCCGGGGCAATGCCTGCACGCTTGCCAACTTCGAAGTCGTTGAAGTCATGGCCCGGCGTGATCTTCACCGCGCCAGAGCCAAGTTCCGGATCAGCGTGTTCGTCCGCGACGATGGGAATACGCCTACCAGTGATCGGCAGGATTATGTGCTGGCCGACGACGCTTTTGTAGCGCTCGTCAGCGGGATGGACCGCGACTGCCATATCGGCGAGCATGGTTTCAGGTCGCGTGGTCGCGACTTCTATGTAATCGCGGCCATCGTCCAACGTCGCACCATCAGCGAGCGGATATTTGAAGTGCCAGAAGCTGCCCGGAATCGTCTGCTGTTCGACCTCAAGGTCTGAAATCGCGGTCTTGAGCTTCGGATCCCAATTCACCAACCGCTTGTCACGATAGAGCAGGCCATCGTTATAGAGGTCGACAAAGACCTTGAGCACAGCCTTGGTGAAGTGCTCATCCATGGTGAACTGTTCGCGGCTCCAATCCATCGAACAGCCGAGGCGGCGCAGCTGCGTGGTGATGGTTCCGCCGCTTTCGGCCTTCCATTCCCAAACCTTGTCGACGAATTCCTCGCGCGTGTAGTTGGTGCGCTTGTCCTGGCGCTCCTCCATCTGGCGTTCGACGACCATTTGCGTGGCGATACCTGCGTGGTCCGTGCCGACCACCCAAAGCGCGTCCTTGCCGCGCAGGCGCTCATAGCGGATCACGATGTCCTGCAGCGTGTTATCAAGCGCATGGCCGATGTGGAGCGATCCGGTCACGTTCGGCGGCGGGTTCACAATAGTGAAGGGCTCGGCATCAGGCCGCTCAGGCCGGAACGCGCCGCTTTCTTCCCAATGGGAATACCATTTCGCCTCAATCGCGGCGGGATCGAATGTTTTATCTAACTCTGTAGTCATCTTGGATAGCGCCTTTGCCAGCGCCGCGCGAATGGTGCAACGGCTGATACGCTGCGACGCAACAGAGCGCTTGTTATCGCGCCAGTTTCCCCTCATAGTTTGCGGCATGAGCGGCGGGGCCGAATTTTCCATTGAAGAGCGGGAAGCAGGCGGACAGCGTCTGTTGCTGTCCGGGCCCTATCTTGTCTCTTCGATCGGGGCGATTGATCAGGACCTTGATACGCTTAGCGGCGAAATCGCCGAGATTGACCTTTCCGGCGTTAGCGAAATCGATACGGTTGGCGCATGGATAGCTTGTCGGATCGCGAGGACGCATGGTTCCGATATCGTCGGCGCCAGCGAGCGTGCCCAGCGGTTGCTTAAGGCTGTCGATGCAGCCGGCAGGGGCGAATATCAGGAACCACCTGGTCTCGCCTGGTGGCAACCGATCCCCGCGAAGACAGGGGAGATGGTTGAGAAGGCGCAGATTGGCACCGTGGGTGTGCTTGATTTTCTGGGCCAAATCCTGATCGCTGTTTGGAGTTTGTTGAGGCAGCCCAGCCGGTTCAGATGGACCGCTTTTGTCCGCCAGATCGAACTGGTCGGCGTCAGCGCGCTGCCGATCATCGGATTGATGAGCTTTTTGATCGGGATTGTGATCGCTCAGCAAGGAGCGGTGCAATTGGAACAGTTCGGTGCAGAAGCGCTGACGATCAATCTGGTCGGCCGAATTACCTTGCGCGAACTTGGCGTTTTGATGACCGCGATCATGGTCGCCGGCCGTTCTGGTAGCGCGTTCGCTGCGCAAATCGGCACCATGAAATTGACCGAAGAGGTTGATGCGATGCGCACAATCGGAATCTCTCCGGTTGAAGCGCTGGTGATACCGCGCACTTTGGCTGCGGTCATCATGATGCCGTTGCTGGGCTTTTATGCATCAGTGATGGCAATCATCGGCGGTGCCGTGGTGGGGGACTTGTTGTTGGGTATTCCCTTCTGGACCTTTCTGACTCGCATTGAAGAGGTAGTGCCGACCTATGATCTTTGGGTTGGGCTGATCAAGGCGCCAGTCTTTGGTCTGATTGTGGCTCTGGCAGGCTGCTATCATGGCATGCAGGTGCGTGGGAATTCAGAGGAAGTCGGGCTTCGCACAACCATGGCGGTGGTCAGCGCGATTTTCGCAGTCATCGTACTCGATGCGTTTTTTGCGGTCTTCTTCACCGAGGTTGGTTGGGGATGAGTGTTTTCAACCAGCATGAGCCATCAAGGCATGAGCGTTTTCGTGGCGAGCATCCGATTGTTGTCGAAGGCCTCAAGACCGCTTTTGGCGATCACGTTGTGCATGAAGACCTCTCGCTGAGGGTCAATCGTGGCGAGATCATCGGGGTTGTCGGTGGCTCGGGTTCAGGCAAATCGGTCCTGATGCGCGCGATCATCGGCTTGCAGACACCAGCGGCCGGCGAAATCGAGGTGTTTGGCAATTCGATCACACAAGCAGGTATCGATGAAGACTTGGGCGTGCGTTCTCGCTGGGGTGTGCTGTTCCAGGGCGGGGCCCTGTTCTCGACATTGACCGTGGGCGAGAATGTCGAAGTCCCGATCAAACAGTTTTATCCTGACATAGAGCCTGAATTGCGCCGCGAGATTGCGCGATATAAAGTCATTCTTTCGGGGCTGCCAGAGAATGCCATCGACAAGTTTCCTTCAGAGCTTTCGGGCGGGATGAAGAAACGCGCGGGACTTGCGCGCGCCTTGGCACTCGATCCTGAACTACTGTTCCTGGATGAGCCCACTGCCGGGCTCGACCCGATTGGTGCAGCGGCTTTCGACAAGCAGACGCGCGAGCTTAAAGAAACACTCGGGCTTACGGTCTTTCTGATCACGCATGATCTCGATACGTTGTATGAAATTTGTGACCGTGTGGCGGTGATTGCCGACAAGCGAATTATCGCCGTCGGGACGATCACCGAATTGATCGAGACCAATCATCCGTGGATCGATGAATATTTCAATGGCCCGCGCGGAAGGTCTGCCTCGCATGGCAAACTACCGCAGGGAAATTCACCCACAAGCGTGGACAATCAGCCGGATAGCGGGGCATAAAGGGCAGGCATGGAGACGAAAGCCAACAATATCTGGGTGGGGATCGTGACGCTGGCTCTGCTTGCGTCGCTGGCCGCATTTATCGTTTGGCTTGCGCGGCTGGGCGAAGGTGCGAGCAATGAATACGACATTCTGTTCGAGCAATCTGTTGCAGGGCTCGCCAAAGGATCGCAGGTCTCTTTCGCTGGCGTGCCGGTTGGCCAGGTGAGTGAAATCGAGCTTTGGAAGCAAGACCCTGAATATGTGAAAGTGACCGTAAAAGTCCGCGATGACGTTCCGGTGCTCGTAGGCACAACGGCAACGATTCAAGCGAGTTTCACCGGCGTTTCCACAATTCTACTCGACGGTGCACGCGCAGATGCCCCGCCGATCTCTTGTGATACGACTGCGTGCCCAGACGGAAACCCGGTAATCCCACCGGCGCGTGGGGGCTTCGGCGAACTGCTCGCTTCCGCACCGCTACTGTTAGAACGGCTGGCCACTTTGACTGAACGGCTGACTCAGGTGCTTGATGATGACAACCAGAACCAGATCGCCGCTATTCTGGAAAATACCAATGCTATGACTGCAAGCTTTGCTGAAACCGCGCCTGCGGTGAACGCCAACCTCGCACAATTAGAAATTACCCTGCGTGAAGCGGCAGAGGCACTCGACAGTTTTGAGAAAGTGATGGCCTCTACCGACAGTGTCATCAATTCCGAAGGCCAATCGCTGGCACGCGAATTGCGTGCTACTCTGAAATCGGTCAACGCGGCTTCGGTCTCTCTGGCTGCTACTCTTGATGCGGCGCAGCCTGCAGCTGAGCAGCTCTCGCAGACCACAATCCCCGCTGCCGAATCTACATTACGCGATTTGGAAGCAACCAGTCGCGCGCTAAGAAAAGTTACAGAGCGTTTGGAGAGCCAGGGTGCAGGCGCAGTGCTTGGCGGGCAAACACTGCCGGATTACGAGCCATGAGAAAGAGCAAGCCGATGACCAGATCCGTAGTATGGCCAGCTACTCTATTGCGCAGCGGTTTCTTGCTGCCAGTTCTGGCACTAGCGGGCTGTGTGAGCTTGGGCGGAGCGGAGCCACCTGAGAGTCTGCTCACACTCACGCCCACTTCGATTGCGCCTGCTGGAGCAGCCATCAGCGCACAGCGCGGTGACGCGCTTGCGTTGCACGAGCCGGCGGTTCCGGCAGAGCTGGATTTACTCCGCGTACCTGTGCGCATCGATGACGCTAATCTGGCCTATCTCAAGGACGCGGTATGGGTGGAACGGCCTGCGCAACTGTTCCGCCGCCTGCTGGCAGAGACTATCCGGACGCAGGGCGAACGCGTAGTACTCTCCGGCGGCGATCCGGCGGCGCGCGGCAGTTTGCAGCTTCGCGGCAATCTCTCAAGCTTTGGTTATGACGCCGCGCAATCGGCGGTGGTAGTGCGGTTCGATGCGACGTTACTGGGCAGCGATGGCGTGGTTGAACAGCAACGATTTGAGGTGATCGAGAGCGGGGTGATGGCTGAAGCATCAAGCGTAGGCCCAGCGCTCAATCGCGCAGCTAATGATGTTGCAATGCAAGTGGCCGAATGGCTTGAATAGCGCTTTAGTCGCTGAGCAATTGAACCCATTCAAAAGCTGACAGGAATGCATTTTGGCGCTTTTCGCGGCGCTCTTCGGCTTGCGGATCGCGGCCCCACAAATCGGCCTGCCATTCCTCTTCCAGGCTTGCCGCGCGCCACAGGCTGACTGGCTCAGCATCATCTTCAAGCGCCAGAAGCGGCACACATAGCGACGCTGCTAGCGCCGCCATGGTTTGCATCCCAGCAAGCGTAAAGTGGTCCTTGGTCGCCAGCAGTTCTCGCAAGCTATCAAGCGTTTGCTCGGGCTGGTCGCGGTGTATGACACCGCTTACGCGCGTGAACTTGAGTCCGAATTTTTCCTCGACCTGACATAGCAGCGGCTCCCATTTGGCTAGCTGGCGCTCAAACAAGGCTTCTTCAGGATCAGCCCGATAACAGAGCGTGTCAGTTTCAGCATATTTGATCATCTGGTCGATGGAGGATTGCGGATCAATCGCTACCATATCGATCGCGAAGTCAGTTTGATCCCGATGGACGAAACGCCGCGTATCAATGTCCTCGGACTGTTCTGACCATTCTAGAGCAAGCGCATCCGCCAGTTGACGTGTCGGCACGATTTGCGGGGCACCCTTGACGGTTTTCAGGCCGCGTCCGTCGAGCGTGACCTGCCACCCGCGATTACCCGCTTCGGCAACACCTACAGTCTCGTAAAACCGCTTCATTCGTCTTCGGTTTTCCATTGGCTGGCAAGCTTGCGAGGCCAGAAGAAAAATACGGCAAGGCCGCCTAGGCCAAGCCCGATATTGAGCAACCATGGAATATTCGAAGCAAGTTGGGACATCGCGATTGCGGCCAATACCATCGCGATCCCGGCCAAACGTACGAGATTTAGCAACATGAAGCGCTCTCTCGCTTTACTCTCGTCAAAATCATTCAAAGCAATTGCTCCAGATGCAGGGGGTCAGCAGCAACTGCTTCTGCGCCTGCCTGTGTCAGCTCTTCTGGTGCATGATAGCCCCAGGCAACACCCATTGCCCTGACGCCTGCATCGCGCGCCATCAAAATGTCAAAGGTTGTATCGCCGATCATCACTGCTTCATCTGGTCCTACACCGGCCTCAAACAAGGCGGCTTCCAGCATTTGTGTGTGGGGTTTCGACGGATGTCGGTCTGATGTCTGCAAAGAGATGAACATGTCAACGAGCCCATGTTGCTCGAGGCACGCTTTAAGCCCGCGATCTGATTTTCCAGTCGCGACCGCCAACAACCATCCAGCTTGGGAAAGCGAGGTCAGGAGTTCTCGCATTCCGTCGTATAGCGGTTCGTGGATTGCGCCGCGCTGACGCCGAGCAAAAAAGCCTTCTTTGTAAGCAGCAACAAGCTGCGCATTTAAGGCGTCATCAATGCCCGGTACCAGATGGCGCAATGCGACAGGCAGACTCAAGCCGACAGAACGACGGATTTCGTTGCGGTCAGGGACTTCCAATCCAGCGTCCAAAAAAGCTTGCTCCATGGTGTCGCATACATGCGCCTGTCCATCGACCAACGTGCCATCACAATCGAAGACCGCAAGACGCGTCATTCGCCAAACTCGCGCATTGCTTTTGCTACGTCGATTGCACCTTGCTGCTCCAGACCCGCAACCACGCGTTCGCGTTCCTCAAGCGACTTGTTCTGAGACAGCTTCACGGTTTCGCGCCGTGTTTCGATTTCCATTTCGAAACCGACTATTCCGCGCATCAAACCATCGCGATGTCGCTGTGACATTTTGTCCATAGTCCATGCTTCGCCGCCTTCGACCTTTGCTTCGTGCTGATCACTCAGATCTTTGAGCTGCTGCAGCAGCTCCGCATCATCAAGCCTGCGAACACTGCCTTCCAGTTCGACGGCAATATAGTTCCAAGTCGGGACTTGATTGGCGTCGCTATACCAACGTGCGGAGACGTAGGCATCGGGGCCGTTTATTACGACCAGTGCGGTGCTGCCTTCCAAGTGCCGCGTAAGTGCGTTTCCTCGTGCAAGGTGAAACTGCAGCTTATTAGGATTGGTTGATACCAAGGCTGAATGAGCCACTCTTGGTCCATCGGGGGTCTGGAGAAACAACGTGCCGAAACCGACTGTCTTGATCATTGACCAATGCAAGTCAGGGTTATTATCGCGGAAGATCGGGTTCGGGTGCATTAGCGCTTACGTCCCTTGCCACTGTGTTTACCGGATTTGGCCCCCTTCTTCGCGCTGGCTTTCGATGTTGTGCGTGTACGGCGCTCCCCGCGGCGTGATTTCCGATATTGCTTAGCGTGCGCCTTGGCGGCCTGCTTCTTTTCGGCTTTGGTCCGCTCTGTATTGTCTTCTCGCAGCGGCTTTGCATCGCTCAGTGCTATATCGAAACCCAACTGTTCCATGCTCGCAGCAAAATGCTCAGGTAACTCAGCTGTCACATCCAGCTTGCCGCCGCCCGGTTCAGTTATGATCAGGCGGCGCGCATGCAGATGCATCTTGCGAGAGATGCTGCCGGTAAGAAACGCATCCTGCCCGCCATATTTACCATCGCCCACAATCGGATGGCCGATTGCCTCCATATGAACACGCAGCTGGTGAGTACGTCCGGTCAGCGGCTCAAGCTCGACCCAAGCGGCTTTCTTGCCTGCGGTTTCCACGACACGATAGCGAGTTTTGGCTGGCTGCCCACCTTCCATATCGACATGCATCTTCTCGCCGCCTGTACCTGGTTGCTTGGCAAGCGGCGCGTCGATTGTGCCTTCTTTTACATCAGGCACACCGACGATCAGCGCCCAATAGACTTTGCGCGCGCTGCGTCCTGAGAAACGCTTGGAATAACTCGCGGCACTCCCCGGAGTACGGGCAATGAGCAGTACACCAGATGTATCTTTGTCCAAGCGGTGTACCAAGCGAGGTCGTGGAGTGTCTTCATCCTCAACAAATGCATCAAGCAGCCCGTCGACATGCTTGTTTGTCTTGCTGCCGCCCTGCGTGGCGAGGCCGGGTGACTTGTTCAGCACGATCGCGCTTTTGGTCTCCTTGACGACCATTGCTTTTGCTTCTGCAATTTCTTCCGGCTTCAACTCGCGGCGGGGCTTAGGTTTGCGCCCTGCTTGCTCCCCGCCCGGCGGGACACGCAGAACTTGACCCGAGGTCAGCCGGTCATCAGGCTTGGCGCGCTTGCCATCGACGCGAATTTGGCCGGTGCGCGCCCATTTCGAGACGGTACCAAAGCCAATCTGCGGCAGATTGCGCTTGAACCAGCGGTCCAGACGCACTCCGTCATCGTCATCGCTAATGGTAAACTGGCGAACTTCGTTTAGGAATTTACGCTCGCTCATCCGGTAACTCGAATCACAATCAAGCCCATGTAGAGGCCAACCAAGCCCGCGAGTACTGACACGGTAGCGTAAGTGAAGGCAGTGATAGCTTGCCCGCGCTCGATCAGCAGCATCATTTCCAGGCTGAACGCGCTGAACGTGGTAAAGCCGCCTAAAAGACCTACACCGATTAGCAATCGAGCCTGCTCCGGCACGAGCAAGCTACTCTGTTCACCGCCATGACGTGCAAGCCATCCGGCCAGCAAGCCCATGGCAAGGCTGCCTATTACATTCGCAGCAAGTGTTGCCCACGGAAAGGCTGTGACGACTTGAGGGCCGAGCCAATGCGTGATCCCGCGGCCAAGCTGATAGCGGAGCACAGCACCAATCGCGCCGCCCAGGGCGACATTGAGGCTTGCAGCTATGGGAGAGATTGCGGAACTCATGGCGAGCCTCTTTAACGGGGCTTGGTCCGCGTGCATAGCGTCGACTGTAAGTCATCGAATGCTGGCACCTGTTGCATCCTCGCAACCCTTCAAGCACTTGCCATTGTGGCGCGATTTGGCTAGGGCGCGCCCAGAGATTGCCGGCCGCTAGCGGATTCGGCCCGTTTTTCGTTGATTTTCAAGTGGGGTAACCCCGCGCTGGTGCGGGCACTGCTTCATTTTTGTGAGGTGTAGGAATTTATGCAAATCATCGTTCGCGATAACAATGTCGACCAGGCTCTCCGCGCGCTTAAGAAGAAGCTGCAGCGTGAGGGCGTGTATCGCGAAATGAAACTGCGCCGCCACTATGAGAAGCCGAGCGAAAAGCGCGCCCGTGAAAAGGCAGCTGCTGTTCGCCGCGCTCGCAAGCTTGAGCGTAAGCGTATGGAGCGTGACGGTATCAAGTAATGCCGTATTTCAAGTGGGAAACCGCTTGAACGCACCTTCATGTTAAGCCATCAGGGCGCGGATTGATCCCGCGCCTTTTTGCTTGGGCAAAACGCGCGCCAACATGATTACAGCAGGAATTCCATTCATGGCCGAAGTCACCCGCGTTCCGATCCAGCCGATTGCCAAGGGCTCACTTACCAAGTTGTGGGTGGGCGTTATCATCGCTGTTCTGATTGGTGCAGGTATCGCTTGGGCGGCTTTGCCGAAGGCATTTTCAGTCACTGAAGTTACCGCCGGTACCGGCGCTGCGCCAAACGACGGCGATGTCGCCTTTATCAAATACAAAGGCACGCTGGACGACGGAACGGTGTTTGATGAAGCGTCATCATCACCTTTCCCTCCCGGAATTTTTCCTGATGGCGTTCCGATGCTGGTCGAAAAAGGCGCGGTGGTTGATGGCTTTTATGAAGGCCTCAAGCAGATGCAGAAGGGCGGCACTTATGAGCTCTTTATTCCTGCAGAACTTGCCTATGGCGATGCACCGCCACCGGGATCAGACATCCCGCCTGGCGCGAATCTGAACTTCGAAGTAGAGCTGGTCGATTTTATGAGCCAGGCCGATGCTGAGCGCCGAATTCAGATGCTGCAGCAAATGATGCCGCCTCAGGGGCCGGGCGCCGCACAGCCGCCACAGCCTTAGGCCAAAATTCGTCCCGGCTCTCGCGTGAAAGCCGCTTGAAGGTGCGCCTGTGCACCGCTAACGGAGCGAACATGTCCGTAGATAAAGCAACCGTGGCCAAGATTGCTTCTTTGGCCCGCATCAAAATGGGTGATGATGAGCTGGAGCGCATGGTTCCGGAACTCAATGGTATCCTCGATTGGGTCGAGCAGCTGGGCGAGGTTGATACATCGCAAGTCGAGCCCATGACTGCTGTTATCCCGAATAAACTGCGCCTGCGCGATGATGTGGTCGATGCCGATCCGCTGACAGGCGGCGGCAAGCCTGACGATGTACTCGCCAATGCGCCCGCCGCAGAGCACGGCTTCTTTGGCGTGCCGAAGGTGATCGAGTGATGGCTGGTTTTACTGATCTTGGCGTCAAGCACATCCGTGACGGGGTGGCGAGCGGCGAATTCACCGCACGCGAAGTGGCGGAAAGCTTCAATGCGGCCGTAGCGGACGCAGCCGCGCTCAATGCTTTCATCGTGACTACGCCTGACCATGCGCTGGCCGCGGCAGAGAAGGTCGATGCCGACCGCGCCGCTGGCAAGACTTTGGGCAAGATGGCGGGTGTGCCGATCGGCATGAAGGACCTGTTCGCGACGCATGGCGTGCAGACCACCGCCGCATCGCATATCTTGGAAGGCTTCAAGCCCGAGTACGAAAGTACCGTCTCGTCCAACCTTTGGGCGGCTGGCGCAGGTATGCTGGGTAAGCTCAACCTTGACCAGTTCGCGATGGGTTCATCGAATGAGACAAGCTATTTCGGCAACGTCAATTCGCCATGGCGCAAGGAAGGCAGCAATGCCGCGATGAGTCCGGGCGGGTCTTCGGGCGGTTCTTCGAGCGCAGTTGCCTCTCGGATAGCTCCTGCCGCAACCGGTACCGACACAGGCGGCTCGATCCGCCAGCCTGCTGCCTTTACCGGTATTTGTGGGATCAAGCCGACTTATGGGCGCTGCAGCCGTTGGGGCGTGGTCGCCTTTGCAAGTTCACTCGATCAGGCGGGTCCGATGGCGCGCACGGTGGAGGACTGTGCGATCATGCTGGAGGCAATGGCAGGCTTTGATCCTAAGGATTCGACATCGCTTGAGATGGATGTTCCAGCTTGGGAAGCCAATCTGAGCGCTGACCTCAAGGGCAAGAAAGTCGGTATTCCCAAGGAATACCGCATGGATGGCACCGATGATGCGATCCTGAAAAGCTGGGAGCAAGGCAAAGAATGGCTGCGCGATGCAGGCGCGGAGATCGTCGATGTTTCGCTGCCGCACACGAAGTATGCGCTGCCTGCTTATTACATCATCGCGCCTGCAGAAGCGTCGTCGAACCTCGCGCGCTATGACGGCGTGCGCTACGGACTGCGCGAACTGCCCGAAGGGGCTGGGCTGCAGGACATGTATGCTGCAACGCGTTCGGCTGGCTTCGGTGATGAGGTCAAGCGTCGTATCCTGATTGGTACCTATGTGCTCAGCGCGGGCTTCTACGACGCGTATTATAACCAGGCGCAAAAGGTGCGGGCCTTGGTCGCACGTGATTTTGAGCAGGCTTGGGCCGAGTGTGATGTGATCCTGGCGCCGACCACGCCGACAGCCAGCTTCCCGTTGGGTTCGCTTAATGAAGACCCGCTTACGATGTATCTCAATGACGTGTTTGCTGTGCCGGCATCGTTGGCGGGTTTGCCTGCGATGAGCGTGCCTGCAACGCTGACTGAAGACGGGCTGCCGCTGGGGCTTCAGTTGGTCGGTAAGCCGTTCGACGAGCAGGGCGTGCTCAATGCGGGCCTCGCGATTCAGAAGCGGGCAGGGTTTACCGCTCAGCCGAAGAAGTGGTGGTAGTCGATGCTTTTCGCCATCATCTTTCTTATTTGCTTCGTGCTCCTCGGCCTATTTGCTCTCTGGCTCAGCAAGAATGTTGAGCACGGCGAAGCGCGCTTTGACACGTCGAATACACAGGCGAAAAAAGATGACTGAATACCGTATCCAAGGCGTCACCGGAGAATGGGAGGTCGTAATTGGCCTTGAAGTCCATGCGCAGGTTACCAGCAATGCTAAGCTGTTCAGCGGAGCTTCTACTGAATTCGGCGCGGAGCCGAATGCGCAAGTGAGCCTGATTGATGCAGCGATGCCCGGCATGCTGCCTGTGCCCAATCGCGAATGCATCCGTCAGGCGGTGCGCACCGGTATGGCGATCGAAGCGCAGATCAACAAATATTCGCGGTTCGACCGCAAGAACTACTTCTACGCCGATCTGCCGCAGGGTTATCAGATCAGCCAGCTTTTTCACCCCATCGTGGGCGAGGGTCAGCTCGTGCTTGACGCGGATGAGAAGGGCGGCATCCCTGAAGAGAAGATCATCGGGATCGAGCGCATCCATGTGGAGCAGGATGCGGGCAAGCTGATGCATGACCAGCACCCGACCATGTCTTACGTCGATCTCAACCGCTGCGGCGTGGCTCTGATGGAAATTGTGTCCAAGCCAGACATGCGCTCGCCAGCAGAGGCCGGCGCCTATGTGCGCAAGCTGCGCAGCATCCTGCGTTATGTCGGCAGCTGTGACGGCAATATGGAAGAGGGCAGCATGCGCGCCGACGTGAACGTCTCTGTGCGCAAGCCCGGCGAAGAATTCGGCACGCGGACTGAGACGAAGAATGTTAACTCGGTGCGTTTCGTGATGCAGGTGATCGAACATGAGGCGAACCGCCAGGTCGATCTGATCGAGAGCGGCGGCACAGTGGTGCAGGAAACGCGCCTGTTCGATGTCGCCAGCGGCACGACACGCAGCATGCGCTCAAAGGAAGACGCGCATGATTACCGCTACTTCCCTGATCCCGACCTGTTGCCGCTGGAACTTGAAGACGACTTCCTCGAGGAATGCCGCGCATCGTTGCCAGAATTGCCCGACGCCAAGCGCGCGCGGTATGAAAGCGAGCTGGGCCTTACGCCTTACAATGCGCGCGAGCTGACCGCGGAGGTTGAGACTTTCGCACGGTTCGAAACCCTGCTGGCAGCTACGGCCAAGGCCATCGGTAAAGACGAGAAGAAAGTCGCAACGCCGGTTGCCAACTGGGCGCTTTCAGTCGCGCCGGGCGTGATCAAATCGCTGGGTGATGAAGCGAATGTCGAGCATGCCACCGCTGCGCGTCAGGCCGCGATCCTCAAGATGCAGGACGCAGGCGAAATCAGTGGCGGTCAGGCGAAAGAGATATTCGAGATCGTCTTGAAGACGGGCCGCGAGCCGGACGAGATCGCGGATAGCGAAGGCTTGAAACAGGTTTCAGACACTGGTGCGATCGAAGCAGCGATTGACGATATCTTGGCGAATAATGCCGACAAGGTTGAAGAATACCGCGGCGGCAAGGACAAGCTGTTCGGTTTCTTCGTTGGTCAGACGATGAAGGCCATGCAGGGCAAAGCCAATCCGGCAGTCGTGAACCAGATCCTGAAAGACAAGCTTGGGTAAACGGCTGTGAGTTTTGCGGGCTGATTCGGCGTGTTAATTGCGGTTAACCATATGAATTAACCTGCGGCCTTGCTCTATCTCGCTGAAAAACAGAGATAGTCTGCTATGGGTTTGCCGCCGTTTGTTGGGGCATGTAACTGTATTTCTGCGACCCGAAAGGCTCAATGCTTAGGTATTGAGTTATTTCAATCCTAAGGGCGGCCATCATCGGGCCGCCCATTTTTTTCAGCAGACATAAGAAAAGACCGCCGGAGAGGTAGCTCCAGCGGTCCTTCGTCATCCATGACGCCTAAAATTAACCGCCTTCGATCAAAGCATCAACGATGACATAGCTTTCCGGTCCGAATTGTATCGTGACCCGATCACCCTCGCGGGAGGTTTCAAAGTCCCATCCAGCCGAGCCGTCTGCTTCGGCGCTGTCCGCGCCAAATGGCTCTGTTCCATTGAAGAAGATCGCACGCTTGAAGCCGTCTGGCTTCTGGACTTCGACCAGCGCGCTACCTGCTTCGCCGCCCCAGTTACGGATCACACCTGCTTCGCACGTTTGATTGGGAGCAGCGCCGCCAAATCCGCACGGGATGGGGGCGGTGGCATTGTATTCGGTGCCTGGGACAAGTGCGTCAGCGGTATTATCAACCGGACCGTTTTCGCCCATGCCTGCGTTCGCATCGCCCATCGCGACCGAAACCAGCCTGACCCCTTCAACATTTCCCACGACTTCTCCGCCCAATGCCTCTGCAGAGGCTTCGGAAGGACAACCGACCAGAATCGCGCTGTCATCAAGGAAGTTAGAAGTAGCAGCGCTTTCGCCAAGTCTTCGGCACGGATCCCCCGTGTTGGGGAAGCCATCACCGAATGGCGCCAGTGACTCGGGGATCTCAACAAAAGTTGCTTTATCGGCCGAATCGCCATCGGCGCCGCTGCCACATGCTGCCAAAGCTATGGAGCACGCGCTGATTAGCGGGATAAATCTTCTCACGAACCGTTCCTCCTCAGCCGCGACAATCGGGGTGATTACCGATGTCACGCGCATCATAGACACGTCCGTCGGCAATGGTCAGTTGGACGCATTGGCGAGATTCACTGCGCCACATGATCGAATATCGAGTATTGTCATCGCCAAACCGGCTGACACGGGTAAAGCCGCGCTCGGCCAGGAGATCGCGAGCACGCGGTCCGCGCATTCCTTCGACATCCCTGAATTGAGCGATGCGTGAATAGCCGCCGCGCCTATGGTGATGGCTCAGGTTGGCCTGACGTTCGTCGGCACCTCTTTCATATCCGTGCGCGTAGGCATCGTCGCGGTTGTAGTTGTGGTACTGGGCATGGTGCAGCCCGTCCTGATATCCTCGCTCGAACTCGGCCGTCTTTGTTTCGTCGTAGTCCCGACCTTCGCGATGGTGTGACTTGTGGCCTATAAGCGCCCCAAGGATGGCAGCCCCTGCAACCGCTCCTAAGGCCGCACCTGCACTTCCTTTGTGATGGCCGCAATCCTGATCAGTTGCATCGCTGATCGTCTCAACCCTACCGTTATAGACTTCCACCTGAACGCAGTCATCGTCGCGTTCGTCCCACCAATAGCTGTACACATAACCCATCGAATTCTTGTGGGTTGAGACATGGGCAAATCCACGCTGCTGAAGTGCACCTTCGGCGCTGCTACCCCGCATGCCGTTGATATCGACAAGCTGGTTTGCCTTCTCAGCCATAACCGGTGTGGCCACCAGTGCGCCTAAGGCAACGCCCATCGTCAGTTTCTTGAATTTCCTCGTCATCGTTTGGTTCTCCCAGTTCCCAAAATTGAATCAATGCGGCCTTATGTTTCTCTAACAGAGCAGTAATTGGCTTGTTTCTCAAGGTGCGGCAGCGAATACCCTTTATGGGGAAATACCATGGTGCGAACGAAAAAGGCCGCCAAAGCGCAAACTCTGACGGCCTTCAGGATTTTCGTATGTGAGCTGACTTAAGCGGCTTTTTCGCCGGTCAGCGGCATTGCGCCGAAAGCGCCGGCATTGACGTTGCCAGCCAGCGTGCCGCCTTCGATGGTCGCTTCGCAGTCGAGCGTCATCGGCATCGGCACGGTCATCTGCATCTTCCAGGTAAGCGTGTTCCCATCGACCTTGCCGTCTTCGACGTCCATGCTGCCCATTGCGCCAGCCATCTTGCCGCTGAATGTACCATCACCATTGTCAACCACGGTTAGGGTACCGCTCTGGTCGCCCATCGGGCTCTTGACGGTGGTATTGTAGCTTCCTGAAAGTGACATGGGGTTCTCCTAAAAACTGTTTGCCCGGCAAAGCCGCCGAGCGAGGCATGAGTGACTGTTTACACGGGTGTCAGTTAGACTCAACCACATATCGGCGTGATGCGTTGGCAATCGCGTCTTCGCGCCAGAAATGAACCGGCTTTAGTTGGTGATTGACGAACAATTCCATCTGATCGGTGTGATGTGGGCTCTCGAGTCTGCTGATCGCTGCTCCGAAAGGTTGAATCGACTGTGAGCGCACGCGCTCTCCAGCGCGCCATTCGACCCATTGGATGAAGCTGTCACCGTGGACGAGTCTCAGACGACCATCGTCCTCCACCCGCCACGTGGTTGACGCGCGCAAGGTGTCAGAGCCGCCATCCAGCGGCAAATCGACTTCCCCGTGTCGCAATCGCAGGAGTTCTGACATTGGCGGGTCAATCCTTCCGAAATACGTCTTGAGATGGTTGATCTCCTTCCGGAGCATTTCTTCCACGTCGGGATATTCTTTGTTTTGATACTCAGCCGACATGAAGTCGCGGATCATCAGCAGCGCGAGCGCGTCAGCCGCGCCTTCGCTGTCTGCCGTGAAATCCCAGCTCAGCATCAATTCGCGCGCCTCGGCAAGTTCGGCATCAGCGCCCGGATCGAGCGCCTCCACCGCATCCCAAAGCTCCGCCACATAGCCTTCACGTTCATAGGCGGTGTCGTACTTAATTCGCCTCAGGTTTTCGCGATCGAGCACGTCTGCCTCGCTCAGCAGCTTCCATGCGCGGCGTGAACGGTTGGTCTGCTTTAGCTCGACACCAAGGATGGGCGAGATACTTTCCGGATCTATGTCGTCGTCGGCACCTGCTGCCGTATATGGCTCGTTATTGGCGTTATAAAGCCAGCCAGAAGACGGATTGATGAGCTTGGGGATTTCTGCGTAGTCAACTGCGCCTTCCCAGATCAGGTCGCTGCGATTGCCCGGGAGCACTCCGCGCCAGTTGGCTTCCACATCGTCGGGACGGTCAGGGATGGCGGCATTGTAGACATAGGCAATGTTGCCTGCTTCGTCAGCGTAAATGAAGTTCGTGCTGGGTATAGCCATGCGCGCGATTTGAGCCTGCCATTCCTCCAACGTGGTCGTCTTGTTCAGCCGATAATAGGCATCGAGCTGTTCAATCCGGTCTATCCCGCCATAGCGGATCGCGAAAGCGCCATCGTCATTGATGATGACCGGTCCATGGGCGCTGCGGCGTACTTCGCGACGGATGGGCAAAACGATCGGACCCAACTTTACGGGTAAAGTGACCGTCTTGCTTTCGAGATCGCGCCACTCGCCATCAAGCATATAGCGTGTGCCGCTCTCATCCATCTCCAGCTCAAACACGTCGACCATATCCGGGCGATTGACCGTGTTGGTCCAGCCAAGGTGACGGTTATGGCCAAGGAAGGGGTAGGGTGAGCCGGGGAAATTCGCGCCTGTGAAATGCCAGCCCTCTTCGCTTTCGACTGTCATCTCATACCAGGCAACGCCGCCGGTCAATGGCTGGTGCGAGTTCGAAATTAACGTAGTTGGCCCGCCGGCTTTCTCCGGGCTGACGGCGAAAGCGTTTGAGCCATTGAGTGTGCCATTTTTGCCGAATGGTGAGTAGTAAGCGGCGTCTGCCGGCTCTCCATCGAAGTCGGGCCCAATCACTTCTCCGTTTGCATCGCGGGGGAAGCCTGGAATATCGGGACCGAATTCGCGACGTAGTGGCTCTCCAGAAACCAGCGGCTGAATGACGTTATTGAGCCCGAAGAAGAACGGCTGGCGCAACGCAAAACCGGCCGCGATATCCTTGCCATTCACAGGGAACAGATTAGCCAGCTTGAGCTCATCCGGATTGTCCGCTGCGTATTGATTGAGGCCCGCTGCATAGGCCTCGAGAAGAGCCCGCGTATCTTCGGGCAAGCTGTCATAATGCCGTTCAGCCGTCCCACGCGCATCGAGCAAGTGATAGACAAAATCGACTGCCGCGCCATCTTCACCCGCAATTGCGCCATAGCGGCCGCGCGACATTGCGATAACATCCTGTAGGGTGAAGAAATCATCTTCGGATTGTGCAATTGCTACTCCGAAGGCGACGTCTGGATCTGTCGCCCCATAAATATGCGGCACCCCATACTCGCTGCGGATTATCTCGGCCCTATATGTGTGCTCGCCTTTCGGAGCTTCGCCGCGCTGTGCGAAGAACGGTTCCCACGTCGCCAGCGCAATGAATGCGACAAGCAGTGATACCAGCAGCGTCCAGCCGCCGCGCTTGATCCAGATCATAGATTCTCTCTCACCAAAACAGTTGATCTGACAGTCGCTATCACAACACAGGAGGTCAAGCCGCGAAATTCATGAACTTGTCAGGGGCTTGCAAAGCAGATTACCAAACCCACCTAGTCAGGTAACACACCTTTGAAGTAAATTTGGCTCGGGGCCTTGTGTTGCAAATTAGCAACACTATATCAGGGCGGTAAATCAATGAGGGATCATCAATGAATTTGGAAAAGTTCACAGACCGCGCCAAGGGCTTCCTGCAAAGCGCCCAGACAGTCGCGATCCGCATGAATCATCAGCGGATCACGCCGTCGCATCTTCTGAAGGCTTTGCTCGAGGATGAAGAGGGCATGGCGGCTGGATTGATCCAGCGCGCAGGCGGCAACCCTGGTGTGGCAATTACTGAGATCGATACGGAGCTAGGCAAGATCCCGGCCGTTTCCGGAAGCGGTGCGCAGTCCACACCGGGTCTGGACAATGATGCTGTTCGCGTGCTCGACCAAGCGGAGCAAATCTCAGAAAAATCTGGCGATAGCTACGTCACGGTCGAACGCCTTCTTTCTGCGTTGACCCTTGCCACAACAACCAAAGCAGGTCAGGCGCTGAAGCAAGCCGGTCTCGATCCAAAAGCGCTCGAGAACTCCATCAACGAATTGCGCAAAGGCAAGGCCGCGGACAGCGCCAATGCCGAGAGTGCCTATGACGCGATGAAGAAATTTGCGCGCGACCTGACGCAAGCGGCGCGAGACGGCAAGCTCGATCCCGTGATCGGCCGCGATGAGGAGATCCGCCGCACGATCCAGATCCTTGCTCGCCGGACCAAAAACAACCCCGCGCTGATCGGCGAACCCGGCACCGGTAAGACTGCCATTGCCGAAGGGCTGGCGCTGCGTATTGCGAATGGTGATGTGCCTGACAGCCTGAAGGGCCGCACGCTGATGAGCCTGGATATGGGCGCGCTGATCGCCGGTGCGAAATATCGCGGCGAGTTTGAAGAGCGCCTGAAGACCGTTCTAGACGAGGTGAAGGGCTCGGATGGTCAGATCATCCTGTTCATTGACGAGATGCACACGCTGATCGGGGCAGGGGCCTCTGAAGGTTCGATGGATGCATCGAACCTGCTGAAGCCAGCCCTGTCACGCGGTGAACTGCACTGCATTGGTGCGACTACGCTTGATGAATATCAGAAGTATGTTGAAAAAGATCCTGCTCTGCAGCGCCGCTTCCAGTCGGTCTACATTGACGAGCCAAGTGTCGAAGACACGATCTCGATCCTGCGCGGGCTGAAAGAGAAATATGAGCTGCACCACGGCGTGAACATCACAGACAGCGCTCTGGTTGCCGCGGCACAGCTTTCGAACCGTTACATCCAGAACCGTTTCCTGCCCGACAAGGCGATCGACCTGATGGACGAGGCAGCTTCGCGCATCCGCATGGAAGTGGAATCGAAGCCTGAAGAGATCGAGAATCTCGATCGACGTATCATCCAACTGAAGATCGAAGAGTCGGCGCTGGCTAAAGAGAGCGATGATGCCTCGAAGGATCGCCTGATCGCGCTGCGCGAAGAGCTTGCGAACCTTGAACAGGAAAGCTCGGAACTCACCACCCGCTGGCAGAATGAACGCGACAAGATCCATGCAGAGAGCCGGATCAAGGAACAGCTTGATTCGGCGCGGCTGGAACTAGAGCAAGCACAACGAGAAGGCGACTTGGCCAAAGCAGGAGAGCTTTCCTATGGGCGCATCCCCGAATTGGAGAAGCAACTGGAGGAAGCGCGCGGGCAGGCCGAGAACGCGCTGTTGCGCGAAGAAGTGACGGAAGAGGATATCGCTTCCGTCGTCAGCCGCTGGACCGGTATTCCCATCGACAAAATGATGGAAGGCGAACGCGAAAAGCTGCTGCAGATGGAAGAGCTGCTTGGAAAGCGCGTGATTGGCCAGTCGCAAGCAATCGAGGCCGTGTCCAAAGCGGTGCGCCGTGCGCGCGCCGGCTTGCAAGACCCGAACCGTCCATTGGGCAGCTTCCTGTTCCTTGGTCCTACAGGGGTCGGCAAAACCGAACTCACGAAAGCACTCGCAGAATTCCTTTTCGATGATGATCAGGCGATGGTCCGCATCGACATGAGCGAATTTATGGAGAAGCACTCGGTCGCGCGGCTGATTGGCGCACCTCCGGGCTATGTCGGTTACGATGAAGGTGGGGTGCTGACCGAAGCGGTCCGCCGACGCCCATATCAGGTTGTGCTGTTCGACGAGGTCGAGAAGGCTCACAGCGATGTCTTCAACGTGCTGCTGCAGGTACTTGATGATGGCCGGTTGACAGACGGACAGGGGCGTGTGGTGGACTTTTCGAACACGCTCATCATCCTGACATCGAATCTAGGCAGCCAATACCTTTCCAACTTGCCTGATGACGGCAAAGTGGCCGATGTCGAAAAGGATGTGATGGACGTCGTGCGTAATCATTTCCGCCCAGAGTTCCTCAACCGTCTGGATGAGATCATACTGTTCCATCGCCTGGCAGCTGAACATATGGCGCCGATTGTTGAGATTCAGGTCAAGCGCGTGGGTAAACTGCTCAAGGACCGCAAGATCGAGCTGGACCTGAGCGATGCTGCGCTTCGCTGGTTGGGTAGAGTGGGCTATGATCCAGTATATGGGGCAAGACCGTTGAAACGAGCTGTGCAGCGCTATCTGCAGGACCCGTTGGCCGAGATGATTCTGGAAGGAAAAGTGCCTGACGGCAGCGTTGTCACCATCGACGAAGGTGACGGTGAGCTCAAAATGTCATTGAAATGATATTTTGAGTAATAAAATTACGTCTGATTGGTGATATAAGATCGGCAAATTTCACAAATGCGTCGATGTGGGATTCACGCAACAATCCTGCAAAATTTGATCTGATGCTTTGACATCGCGCGAGGGCTAACGCATTAGTTCCGCATCCTAAGGGGCCGTGCCTGTGGGATTATAGGGGACTGAGCAAAGAGGAATCGTGAGAGCGATTTGTTTGGTCCCTGTCTGATAGGGGCGGTTCCAGTTGTCGCGACTGGAGTAAACATGAAAAAGTTCCAAAGTAATTCGGTGAAGGCCCTTGCCTTCTCAGCCTCGGCTATTGCCTTTGCAATCGCTGGTCCTGCTCAAGCGCAGGATGCAGACGGTGAAGAAGCGCAAGAAGAGGAAAGCGTTGATGTCACCGAAGAGGGTGAGACAGCGCAAGCGCCGCAAGGCGGCATCGTCGTTACAGGTTCGCGTATCCGCCGTGATACCTACACCAGCATTTCCCCGATTCAGGTTCTGAACACGGAGCAGTCAAATAACGTCGGCCTGTTCGATCCTTCTCAGATCCTGCAGCGTGACGAATCGGCTGCCGGTACGCAGATCGATGCTACTTTTGGCGGTTTTGTTCTGGACAACGGTCCGGGCTCGCAGACGCTGAACCTGCGTGGTCTGGGTGCTGACCGTACGTTGCTGCTCGTGAACGGACGCCGTCTTGCACCGGCTGGTGTTGAAGGCGCGCCGACGAACCCGTCGATCAACCTGATCCCGGGCTCGCTGGTAGAGCGGTATGACTTGCTGCTCGATGGTGCATCGTCGGTGTACGGTTCAGACGCGGTTGCTGGCGTTGGTAACATCATCCTGCGTAAAGACTTTGACGGTCTTGAGTTGTTTGCTCGCGGTGAAATCAACCCACAGGGAGCTGGGGAAGATTACACTATCAGTGCGGCGTACGGCATTAACACTGACCGTGGTTTCTTTGGGATCGGCGCTGAGTATGACTACCGCGACGCGATCAGACTGCGTGACCGCGACTTCTTTAATGGCTGTAATACCAACTTGGAAGTTGATGAGGACGGCAACCTCTATCGCCTAGGTGTGCGTGATAATGCGGTTGTTCAGGCTCGTACTCCGGGCGTTTCTGTCGCTGAGAGCGAATGTAAGATTGACGGCATTTCAGGCCGCATCTTCCAGCCATTTGCACGTTTTGGTTCGGTGTACTTCCCGGCCAATGGCAACATCGCTAACTTCCCTCTGGATCCGCGCACCGGTCGTCCTTTCCTCTTTGGCGAATCGACCAATGCTTTCGGTGTTGACCTAGACTCCGATGGGGACGGAATCCGAGACGTTGATTTCCAGAACGTAAACACCGGCGCACTTCCTGAGATTATGTTCCAGTCGGAGCAGAAGCTCTATAACGTCATGGCGTTCGGCGAATATACTTTCCCCGGTGCCGGTAATATTACGCCGTTCTTCGAGGCGAACTATTCGCGTGCGGAAATCCGCGCCGACACTCAGTTCATCGCTCAGATCTTCCCGAGCGTGCCTGACCTTAACCAGTTCAACCCTTGTAACTTTTTGACCAACCCGAACGGCGTTGACTGCCGCGCGGTTGATAACGAGTCTTTGGGTATTTCTGGAACAGGCGCTGCACTTTCCACCGGTTTTGCGCTGCCTACCGTTCCGATCGCTGCTATTCGCGGTGACCGCAATGACTCGATCGTCGATCAGGAGCAATACCGTGGTGTCTTGGGTATCAAGGGTGATTTGCCGGCTCTTGGTTCGAGTTGGACCTGGGAAGTTTCGGGCGTCTACTCGCGTTCGGAAGGCTCCTCGATCCGTAACGGTATTCGTGAAGACCGTCTGGCCTTTGCCCTTGGTCTCGACCCAACGGCTGACTTCGACGGCGATGGCGTAATCGATAACAATGGCGATGGCATTGCTGACGATTATGACAATGGTCTCGACGTATTTGGTGCATTCGGCGATCCTCAGTGGATCGGTGAATGTAACACGGGCGGGCTCGCAAACCCGGATGCAGCTATGCCGGATTTGACCGCTGGCTGTGTCCCGGTAAACCTTTTCGCGCCTAGTGTGCTGACAGGCGCCGTCGGCGATTTCGCCTCGGCAGCGGAGCGCAACTACCTGTTTGACCAGCGTCGTGTAGACACAACATACGAGCAAATGCTGTTTTCGGCGTTTGTCACTGGCGATTTGATCGAACTACCAGCAGGCCCAGTCGGTGCCGTGTTTGGTGCTGAATGGCGTAAGGACCGGATTGATACCGACCCGACGCCGCAAGCTTCGAACGGCCTGTTCTTTGGCTTCTTCGCCGATGAAGGTGCTTCGGGCAGTAAGGTGATCCGAGAACTTTACGGTGAGCTCAATATTCCTTTGATCGCGGCAAAGCCGATGGTCGAAGAGTTGAACCTTGAAGTCGCTGGTCGCCTTACAGATGAAGAATTCTACGGTACTAACTACACCTACTCGATCAAGGCGGGTTGGCGTCCGGTTAGCCCGCTGCTCCTGCGGATGACCTACGGTACATCGTTCCGTGCGCCGAACCTGCGCGAGAACTTCCTTGCGGGGCTATCTGGTTTTAACGGCGTATTTGACCCTTGTGCGGTTCCAAATGCGGCGTTTAACTCGGCAGGGGGTGGTTATGATCCTACATTGGATACTCGTGACCAAACGATCATCGACAACTGTCTTCGTGAGGGACGCGATCCAACTACGGTCGGTATCGACAATCAGGGCCTGAATACTTTGCAGACCCCGAGTGTTGAAATCACCTCTGGCGGTAGCCTCGACATCGATCCGGAAACCTCGCGTTCGATTACAGCGGGCTTCTCGTTCGAAGAAACTTTTGGCGATGGCTGGAATGTTTCGTTGGGTGCGACTTACTTCGATATCAAGTTGAAAGACTCGATCATCGAACCAAGCGCTCAGTTCATTGTTAACGACTGTTTCACTCGCGACGATGGTCAGCGCAGTGCATTCTGTGACCGTATCTCTTACGATACGGCACCGAGCTCGCGCTTCCTGATTTCGGACGTGTTTGCTGGCTTCCTTAACCTGAACTCGGAAAGCGTTCGCGGTATCGATTTCAACGCGGACTTTGGCAAAGACGTTATGCTCTTTGGTGAAAACATCGATCTTGGATTGAACATCCGTGCGAACCATCTGATGGAGCGCAGCTCGCTCTTTATCGATGATAACGGCGATCCGTCATTTGATGATGACGCAGGTGAGTTCGGGCTTCCGAAGTGGACTGGCCGCGCGATCTTCACGGCAGATGTCAGTGATTTCCGGGTCAGCTATCAGATCCGTTACACTGGTCGTGTCGAGCAGGATGCCGACGGTATTGACGAGTTTTCCGATGCATTCGGTTACAATGCTGCTGGCGAATTCACTGGCTTCTTCAGTGATACCTGCCTTGGCGGTGGCTCGCGTACGGGCGGTGTTCCGGATGGACGTGTAGCTGGTGATGGCAACTACTGCCGTGACGTAGGTTTCGCTAAGGAGCAGTTCCTCCACACGGCTTCGGTCCGTTATACAACGGACAAGTGGAGCCTGTTGGTCGGTGTCGACAATATCTTCAACACCCGTCCACCATTGGTTGACGACAACGAAGTATTTGCTGTCAATAACGTCGCAATCGGTAACGGTTACGATTATGATGGCCGTGAAATCTTCGCTTCGATCAGCTACGAATTCTGATAGCATTCAGATTCAAAGTTTTAAGAAAATGGGCTCCGTCACTCTTGTGGCGGGGCCCATTTCTTTTTATGCTACTCGAGGTCTAGTTTTCGTTTTGAGAGAGTTGTTAGATGCGATTTAAAACCCCCTTGGTTGCGGGCGCGGTTGGTGCGCTTGCGTTGATGTTTTCGCCAACTGCCGAAACTGCCCCCGCGAAGGCGCAAGCCGAAGCAAGTACCAGTACGATCCCGGTCGAAGTCTGGGCGCTTCGCAATGTCGTGAATGCGGTACAGATCTCTCCGGATGGGAAGCACATCCTTGTCCACAAGACGGAGAGCCGCGAGGGTGATTATCTGCTTGAGATCTACAAGACTGATCAGCTGCTGGCAGGCGATTCTTCCCCATTTCGTCGGCTAAACGCTGACCCGATGGAAATCATCAGCGCCCAATGGGTTACCGACAACCACATCTTCGGTACCGCTTGGCAGGTGAACCGTACACGTGTTCCCCGTCCAGAAGCAGATGTACGTGACTACAAGAGCTTTGCGTACAATCTCGAAGAGAACAAATTCAACAATATCGACGGGAATTTCGGCATTGAAACGCTTTTGCCTGATGAACCTGACACGATCATGATTTCTGAGGGTCGTGCGGTTTCGGATGGTTTGGGAGTTGATCCATTTTCTGCTTTCCGCCCACAGGCGTATTATCGGTTCAACCTGAACACTGGCACCCGCTCGCTGGTCATGAAGGGCAGCGAGAAATACCCGAACGCGACCTTCGATAACAAAGGCAACCCGCGCTACACTCAGTCTGTTGATCCGGGCACGCATGAGATCGTTAATTACTATCGTCTTCCAGGTGACAGCAGCTGGAAGGAATTTGGTGAACGCTATGACCTTGACGAGCACGAGAACCTTTATCGTGTTCTGAGTGGGTTCATGGGTTTGGCAGGATTTGATCCAGACAATCCTAATATCGGCTACATCATTGATAACCGCGGCGAAGACAAAGCAGCACTGTGGGAATTTGATTTCACCACTGGTCAGTTTGGCAAGAAGCTCTTCCAGCCTGAGAACGCTGATGTAATGAGTATCCGGACCAGTTCGATGCCCGGCGACGACAAGCTGGTTGGAGCCGTTTACCCGGACTGGCGTTATGAAGTGCATTGGTTCGACGAAGAGGAAAAGGCGCTTCATGAAGCTTTAGAGCAGCAAATTCCTTACGCGCATCAGTTGGCGATCTCTAGCCGTTCTCGCGATGGCAAGCGAATGATCGTGCGCAACACTGGCCCACGTGATCCAGGTTCATTCTACCTGATCACCGAAGCCGGAATCGCCAAGCTGGGCAGCCGCAACCCTCTGGTTAACCCCGAGCAGCTGCATGATGTGGAATTCATTCGGTATCCATCACGCGATGGTTTGATGATCCCGGGCTATGTAACCAAGCCCAAGGGCGAAGGCCCGTTCCCTACCATTGTCTATCACCTTGGCGGACCGCACGTGAACGGCTTGGTCGGTTACGACGAGATGAGCCAGATGCTTGCCGATAACGGCTACATGGTATTCCACCCGGAAAACCGCATCTCAACTGGTTGGGGGCAACGCCACTTTGATGCGGGGTATGGCCAGCACGGCCTTGCGATGCAGAATGACAAGGACGACGGCGTTAAGGCGCTGATCGAAGCGGGCTGGGCTGACCCGGATCGCATTGCCTTCTTTGGTTGGTCGTACGGCGGCCAGGCTGCTCTGTATGCTGCAGCCAACAAGAGCGGACTCTATCAGTGTTCAATCGCGGTCGCGGCCGTGGCTGATGCTGAGAAGCAGTACTACGGTCGGCGTGACACCCGCTACAAGGCTCTCGATGACTGGTCGAAGGCGCGTGGCGGCCTGGTTGGCATCAACCCAATCGACGAGGTTGATAAGGTCAGCATCCCGCTGCTGATGGTTCACCACAAGCAGGATCGCCGAGTGATGTATTATCACTTCGAGGACTATAAGAAGGCGATTGAAGGGGCTGGCAAGGATGCACAGTTCATGACCATTGATGGCGCTGATCACTTCGGCAACACTCAAATGTATAGCCACCAAGAGCAGCTCTACACAAAAATGCTCGACTTCTATCGTAATGACTGTGGACCCGATGGTCTCTAGGAATTAGGTGCAAGTCGCCTGGATGAAGGGCCCGTCTCCGTGAGGAGGCGGGCCTTTTGCTTTTCAGCTCAGTTCACTGAGACAGCGTCGAAGGCCACCGACATGCGCCGGCCCGACCGGAATGGTCGCGTGCCATGATAAAGCGTACTTGGGAAAAGTGCGAGATAACCTGCCTTTGGCTCAATGGTTGCGAGTGGGCCCATGTCCAGCATCAGATCATCCGGCGGGCGTCCAATCTCCAACCAGCCTGCTTGCTCGTCGTCTCCAGACAACTGGGCCGGGACATCTACATAAAGGGCGGAACTGATGACGCCAGCAGGGTGGATGTGAGACTTGTGATGATCTCCGCCTCCGGAAAGGCGAACTGACCACGAACCTGCGATCTGCCATTGCGTATCCCGATTGCAAAGCAAGGGGTGGCTTTTGTCATAAGGCGGCAGGGCAGCTTGATAGTCTTCTAATGTCGCTTCGATCGCATGCTTGAGTGCACTGAAATCGGGCTCCAACCGATCAAACAGATTACCCCGTGTTTGCGTCCCTCCCCGCAGAGATTGACCGATTGGCATAGATGCGGCGTCGTGGAGCTCATGCAATAGCGGTAAAGCCGTATCGAGTGCTCCGGCTTCATCTCTCAGTTCAATCCGTGATACAAAGCCGTCCTGGTCATGCAGCCAATCGGATCTTGCCTTGTCTGTCGCACGCCAGACCAACCCCTGCAGCGCCCACGCGGCGATATCACTCCCATCTGCCGCCAACGCGTTGACCAACAGATCCTCAGAGAGATCGAATTCACCTCGCCGAATTCGGTGGCGTGCCTCGTTGCGCTGCCGTTCGGCAGTGTCGAGTGTCAAACCCGCGAATATCTGATCGGCAATGCTCAGCTCGCCCGATGCGCTTGCGTTCGACGCGTGCATCAAGCCGAATACTGCTTCGTTTGGGAATGCTTTCGCGGCTTGTCCAGCTACCTCAGCTGCATCCGCGAAGTGATCCAGCGCAGCCAACTGGTTTATCCAGTCATATAAGATGTTGGGGTCGCGCGGCGCCTTGCGCGCAGCAGAAGCATAGTGGCCGGAAAAATCGCTATCGCCGCGCGCAACACGCAATTGTGCCAAAAAACGCAGACCTTCGATCCAGCCCGGAGCCTGGTCAACCAGCTGATGTGCGATGGCCAGCGCACCTTCAATATCTCCGCTGACGTCAAGCGCTTGGGCCTTGCCAAGCCACAAGTCACCATTTCCCGGATCGCTTCTCAACGCGCGATCGAACCAGGCAAGCGCGTCATTCTCTCCGCGTGCCAAAGCAATGCGTGCGCGGCCACGAAGCGCCATGGGATGCGTGGAGTTGTCTTCAAGAATTCGTTCGAATTCCGCACATGCCTTGCTCAGTTTTCCTGCGCGGCGCCAACGATCAGCAGCGGCAGCGAGCCTATCCATATCGGGGGTGTTCATGACCATTGCGAACCGTCCATTGCACCGCAGCGCAATACTGCCAAGTCTGACGTTATCGCAGTTGACGTAAACGTAATGTCTGCCTAACCCGATTGGTAATTCGCAAATGCGAAACAGAGAGAGGAGATCCCCAATGCCGACAGCTTATATTGTAGACGCCGTGCGCACTGCCGGTGGACGTAGGGGAGGCCGCCTTGCCGGTGTTCACCCTGTCGATTTGCTGGCGAGTTCGCTCGATGCAATTGTTGAGCGCAGCGGGATTGACCCAAAGGCGGTGGATGATGTCGTGACAGGCTGCGTTAGCCAAGCTGGCGAGCAAGCGATGCAGGTTGGACGCATGGGTGTTCTTGCGTCGAAGAAGCTACCTCAATCGACTCCTGCCGTGACGATTGATCGTCAGTGCGGTTCATCACAGCAGGCGATCCAGTTCGCGGCTCAAGCGGTGATGAGCGGCACGCAGGATGTCGTGATCGCGAGCGGTGTTGAAAGTATGACCCGCGTGCCAATGGGCACCAACGCCACCTTCCACATGAAAGAAGGGCTGGGCCACTACAAATCGCCGGGACTGGAAGAGAAGTATCCCGGCGTTCAGTTTAGCCAGTTCATGGGCGCAGAGATGATCGCGAAGAAGCATGACTTCTCGAAGGACATGCTCGACCAGTTCAGCCTTGAAAGCCATAAAAAGGCGATTGCCGCGACAGAGGCGGGTGCGTTCGATAGCGAAATTGTGCCGATAAGAATCGAAACGCCTGAAGGCGAAGAGATGCACACGGTTGATGAAGGCATCCGCTTTGATGCGACGCTGGAAGGTATCGCAGGTGTGAAGCTGCTCGCGCCCGATGGTCGTGTGACCGCTGCGTCAGCCAGCCAGATCTGTGACGGATCATCTGCCGTTCTGGTTGTGAGCGAAGAGGCTTTGAAAGCGCATGGGCTCACTCCGCTGGCGCGCATTCACAATCTGACTGTGACCGCGGGCGATCCTGTGATCATGTTGGAAGAGCCATTGTTCGCGACTGACCGTGCGCTGGAACGGGCGGGTATGAAGATCGAGGATATCGATCTTTACGAAGTCAACGAAGCCTTTGCTCCGGTGCCGATGGCCTGGCTGAAGCATACCGGTGCAGACCCTGAGAAGCTGAACGTTCACGGCGGCGCGATCGCGCTTGGTCACCCGCTTGGCGCATCAGGTACGAAGCTGATGGCAACACTTGTTCATGCGCTTAAGCGCCACGGCAAGAAGTATGGCTTGCAAACGATGTGCGAAGGCGGCGGCGTCGCCAATGTCACTATCGTTGAATCGCTCTAACCCCCTAATATTTGAGAGGAATTTCTGATGAAAGTCAGTGCAAATACCCCTGCAGTCGTAACTGGCGGTGCGTCTGGACTGGGCGCAGCGACGGCTCGCGCATTGGCCGCGAAGGGTGCCAAGGTCGCGATCTTCGACATGAATGAAGAGAAGGGCGAGGCCATGGCCGCCGAAATTGGCGGCGTGTTCTGCAAGGTCAATGTGACCAGCGATGATGATGTGGACGCAGGCTTTGCCAAGGCGCGCGAAGCGCACGGGCAGGAACGTATCCTGGTGAACTGCGCGGGCATCGGCAATGCGATCAAGACCGCCAGCCGCAGCAAGGAAGACGGTAGCATCAAGCATTTCCCGATCTCGGCTTTCGATTTTGTGATCCAGGTAAACCTGATCGGCACTTTCCGCTGCATCGCAAAGTCGGCTGCTGGCATGCTCACGCTGGATCCGCTCAGCGAGAACGGTGATCGCGGTGCGATTGTGAACACCGCATCTGTGGCCGCTGAAGACGGACAGATCGGTCAGGCGGCCTATTCGGCATCAAAGGGTGGTGTTGTCGGTATGACTTTGCCGATTGCCCGCGACCTGATGAATGAAGGCATTCGTGTAAACACGATCCTTCCGGGCATCTTCGACACGCCGCTGCTGCAGGCTGCACCTCAGAATGTGAAGGACGCGCTTGCTGCCAGCGTTCCGTTCCCCAAGCGACTGGGTCAGCCTGAGGAGTATGCCAAGCTGGCGATGTGCATGATCGAAACCGGCTATTTCAACGGTGAAGACGTGCGCCTCGACGGCGCGATCCGTATGGCTCCGCGCTAAGCATCACCGCAGAATTCTGAAAAATTATCGCCGTCCGTGCCCACCGTGGTGCGGGCGGTGATTTGTTATGGATTGTCTGAACCCGGATCGATAGCGGACAATCGATCATGCTTGCTTCAGTTTAGTTCCCCTATCGCTTTTGCTCGTGACATTGCGCGACCAAACCTTCCATTGTCTAGCATCAGAAGACGGCAGAACGCTGGCGGGGTTTTCTTGCCGCAGGACAGTGTTCCATGCTGTAGGATTTGACGGAGAGACAGACTCATGACGGACTACACACAGATACTGGTCGACAAGGCTGATGGCGTCGCCACAATCACGCTCAACCGCCCGGAAAAGATGAACGCCTACACGCGCATCATGGGCGAAGAGATCATGGCCGCGATGGACGACATCGATGCCGACGACAGCGTGCGCGCGGTGATCTTTACAGGTAGCGGTGATCGCGCGTTTTGCGCTGGCGCCGATCTGACACCGGAAGGCGGAGGGCACGTGTTCTCCGATCCGTCGGAAGTTGAGGATCTTTCGGATCCCAAAGTGCGTGATGGCGGCGGGCTGCTGACACTGCGCTTGTTTGAAAGCAAGAAGCCCCTAATCTCGGCGTGTAACGGTGTTGCAGTGGGCGTTGGCGCCACCATGCAGCTGGCGATGGATATCCGGCTCGCCAGTGACAATGCACGATACGGGTTCGTGTTTGCGCGGCGCGGAATTGTGCCTGAAGCGTGCTCCAGCTGGTTCCTGCCGAAGATCGTCGGTATCAGTCAGGCGCTGGAGTGGTGCTACACCGGGCGCGTTTTTGATGCGGCTGAGGCGCATAATGGCGGATTGATTCGGTCTATTCATTCGCAAAATGAATTAATGGACGCAGCACAAGGGCTGGCGCGCGAAATTGCAGATAACACTTCGGCTGTTTCAGTCGCGATGACACGCGCAATGATGTGGCGTTTGCCAAGTGGTGATCATCCTATGGATGCGCACAGGATCGATAGCCGAGCCATCTATCGCCTGTCCCGCGGTGCGGATGCCAAGGAGGGTATTGCCAGCTTCCTTGAAAAGCGCGCGCCGCGTTATCCTGCGAAAGTCAGCGAAGACATGCCGGATTTTTATCCCTGGTGGGATAAGGTGGAGTATCGTTGAAGAAACTTCGGTTGCCCGCTCGCGCGGGTCTTGCATCCAGCTATCGTTTCATGAGAAACCATAGTGATGACAGCAAGCAATGATGACTGACCTGATGGCTGAACACCTTGATGATGAGCTGCCGACAGGGCAGTTGGAAAGCTTTTTACCTTACCAGCTTTCAATTGCCTCAAACGCGGTTAGCAGTTTGATCGCGGAACGTTATCACAAACGTTTCGCGCTCAAAATTCCGGAATGGCGCGTGATAGCAGTATTGGGTGACGCCCAGGCGCGCGGTGCCGCCTTGACCCAAAGATCGCTCACGGAAGCGACGCTGATGGACAAGGTTGCCGTGAATCGCGCATGCAAAGTTCTAGAGGATCGCGGCCTGATCGCTCGCGCACCAAACAAGGATGACGGGCGTTCGCATTTCCTGCAGCTGACGGGTGAGGGCTGGGCGATTCACGAGGAAGTGATGCCGCTGGCGCTTGCTACCGAACGCGACCTGTTTTCCGATTTCGATGCAGCCGAGCAACGGCAATTCCGTTCCCTGCTTACACGAATTCGCGGGCGGGCGGCGGAACTTGCGGAGAAGACAAAGGATTAGAGCACGGATGATGTGGCACCAATTGCCGCAACACCCGTGCTCAAATCTCTTCCAAACTTCTTAATCTGTGAGCAGTGCGTCGCTGATTGAACAGGCTGCCGGCCCAAGGATCACGATGAACAGCACAGGCAGAATGAAGCAGATCAGCGGAATTGTCATGATGGCAGGCAGGCGCGCTGCTTTCTCCTCTGCGCGCATCATGCGTTCATTGCGGAACTCTGCAGACAGTACACGCAAGGCTGAGGCAAGCGGCGTACCATAGCGCTCGGTTTGCACCATCGTTGTTACAACGCCGCGTACCTGTTCCAGGTCGACCCTATAAGCGAGGTTATTGAACGCCATTCTGCGTTCGCTAAGGAAAGACAACTCGATAGCGGTAAGAGCGAACTCATCGCCGAGTTCGGGGTAGGCCCTACCCAGCTCCTTTGCCACGCGGTTGAACGCAGCATCAACAGTCAGGCCCGCTTCGGCGCAGATTACCAGCAGGTCCAGTGCATCGGGCAGACCCTTGCGGATCTCATTCGTGCGCTTCTTGGCCATATTGCCGATGTAAAGCTCAGGTCCCTTGTAGCCCAGGAACACAGCAGCGCCGAGAGCCGCCACGCGCTTCATTTCCCAATCGGGATATATCTGCACCACATAGAGCAGGACAAACGCGGTAATGCCCAGAATAATCGGCAGGATTGCGCGTGCACCGATAACATAGACCGCAAGTTCCTTGTTACGAATGCCGGCGTGCGCCAGCTTCTGCTGGATCTCTTCGATCTGGCTTTGCTGCAGGACCTTCATGCCCTCCAGCCGTTGTTTGACTTTGTCAGTCTTGTCGGTCTTGCGAACAAGGCTGGTTCGCTTCTTCGCACTTTGAGTGATTATGCCGGCTTTCAACTCGTCACGGCGACTATTCAACGCCTTCACGCGCCCGGCCATCGGGTCCTTAATGGTGACGGCGTTATAGATCGCGAACACGACTGCCAGCGCTGCAATCCCGGCAAGGATCGAGCCGACGATGATGACATCGAAGCCGAGAAGTGTGGGGCCGGATGGTTGGTTAAGCATGGTTTCCGTTTCCCCTGATTAGATCTCGAAGCTGACCATTTTGGCCATGATGAATGCGCCGATCGACATCCAGACCATACCGCCAAGCCCAGCTACGATCAGGCGATCGTCGGTGAAGAAGCCGCCCAGATATTCTGGGTTGACCATCCACACCATGATGAAAACGATGAAAGGAAGTGAGCCGACGATATAGGCCGATGCTTTCGATTCCGAGCTCATCGCGCGGATTTTCAGTTTCATCTGCGAGCGTTTGCGCAGCACATCTGCCAGGTTCGAGAGCGTTTCTGCCAGGTTGCCGCCCGTTTCGCGTTGGATGGCCAGAGTGATACAAAAGAAGTTGAACTCAGGAATCCCCAGGCGATCAGCGGTTTCCTGAAGCGAATCCTCCATCGTTTTACCGATCTTGATCCGCTCGACGATACCTTTGAATTCTTCCCCAACCGGTCCTGGTACTTCTTGAGCCACAACAGCAAGGGTTTCTGTCACCGGTAGACCAGAACGCAGACCGCGGACCAGCAACTCGATGCCATCCGGGAATTTCTCATTGAACTGATTTGTACGTTTATTGATGGCCCAGTTAACGACAAGGTGCGGAAGACCAGCGCCGATCAGCACACCAACCCCCAAAGAGAGCAAAAGCGCACCACTGCGAAGGTATATTACAACAGCAACAAACAGGGCGATGCCAATCGATGCGTAGATGTACTGGGACAGCGTCCAGTTCTTGCCAGTTCGATCAAGTCTGATAGCCAAGGCATCAAGGCGCGATGTTGAGCCTGCAACCTTGTGCAGCTTAGGCTTTCGCGCAGCGATGGCCTTCTTCAGCTGTGACTCAACTTTCGCATCTGTGCTTTCTGAGTGCCGATAACGCACCGCCTGCAAGCGGCGATTGGCAGCTTTTCCGACCGATGGGCCCGCAAAGGCTACGTAACCGCCAAACAGCAGCGCCATTATGAAGCCAACCAGCAACAGGGTTTGTAGAATTCCCATGCGATTGTCCCGCCTTTCCTTAAATCAAACAATTGTGGGAGAATTCGGGCAGCCAACCGGTGAAGATCTTGCTGCCCGAGCTATCCTCCGATTACTCAGCCGGTGCTTCTTCAGGTTGCGACTTGTCTTTCTTCGCCAACAGCGATTTCAGATCGAACCCGCCCAAGAGCGATTTCTTGCCTGAGTCATCGGTGCTGAAGTTTTCGTCGCTTGCTCCCATTACGCGCTCGGCAACCTGCTTGATGACAGCCGATGCCTTGCTTGAACGATTTGCCTGGACGAATGGCTGACCCAATTTCGCAGCGTTTGCTGCAGCTTTCGCGTCATACGGGATCACGTAATCCAACTTGCGCTCAATTGAGGCTTCAAAGTCGGCTTTGCTGATCTCAGCCACACCTGATTGGACCTTGTTGGCCACAACCATTGTGTGTGCATGCGCAGCATTGGTTTTTAGCCAGGACTGCAAGCGAATAGTGTCGCGAGCCGAAGCCAGCGTCAGATCGCTTACCAGCAGAACCAGATTGACGTCCGAGAGAACATGCGGGAAATTGATCAGCATGTTGCGCGGCAGGTCAACAACGGTCATTTCGAATGCCTGACGGAATTCTTCCTCGAGCTGCACGAAGGCAGCGCCGTCAGTCATCAACGGCTGGTTGATGGGCGCCTCTGCCGACAGGATCGACAGATTGTCATTGGCACGGATCATAGCGCGTTCGATGAACAGGCCGTCGATACGGCTTGGGTTGTCGATCGCATCCGTCAGACCGCGGCCCGGCTCCAGATCCAAAGCAAGAGCGTCAGTTCCGAAGTGCACATCCAGGTCAAGCAGTGCAGTCGGTGACTTGTGCTCTTCGCTGAACAGATATGCCAAAGATGTGGCAAGCGTCGATGCACCAACACCGCCACGTGTGCCGATGATGGCCGTCGAGATGTGATGTTTCACCACTTCGCCGTCCTGATTGCGCGGTGCCGTGAACACGGCTTGAGCCTGGTTCAGAGCATCACGCAGCTGGCCGGCGGATAGTGGCTTCAGCAGATAGTCATGAATACCACTGGCCAGGAGGTCGCGGTAAAGGCGAACATCATTCACCTGTCCGATAGCGATAACTACTGTACCGGGCTCACACACTTCTGCCAGGGCGTTGATGTCGTTGAGCGGATCACCGCTCTCTGACAGATCTACCAGCAGGATGTTCGGGCTGGCGCTGACGCTCAGCGACTGAATCGCGTTGCGCAGACCACCCTTGTTGCATTTCTCCGGCTGCCAGCCGAGCTCGATTACGACCGGACGAAGAACGTCCAGCGCGGCATCGTCGCAAATATAGGCAGCGAACGGATCACGATTTCCGGGCATCCCGGATTTCCAAGGCGCATTCATGGCTTAGTTATCTCCTCCGGTTTGACCTTCAGCGAGACCCTGCGTTCCTGTAGGGACTTGGTCGCGGAAAGCATTAATGGCTTTGCTCGAGCTCATGATCACGGTTTCGCCTGTGCCCTTCTGACCTTCAAGCAGGTCCTCAGGGTTAGCGACCATCGCGGCCAGATTGCTGTTGGTTGCACAGCCATAATTGGGGCTGGTCGCGTTGTTGTAGTTCATGTCCGAGCTTGCCGACCAATCGGGGCAGCCAGGCACATTTGCCGTAGAGCGCGTCACGACCACACGAGCATAACCTGGTTGAGAGGCGCCTGCTGTAACGGGAGCTCCGTCAGAGAGTAGTACGCCATGCCGCGCAGCCAACTGGCTCACGGAATCCCGTACGGCCTTGCTGGCAAGCGGATCGTCGAGCGAAACGCGATCACCGTAGCCAAGCTCGATAGCTTCGAACCAGCCGTCAAGGCGTTGCTGATCTGAAATGCTGAGCCCGCTTTGGCTCGATTGCACGTCGAACGTATAGTTCGAACGTTCTACAACCGGCTGCTTGACGCTGTAGAGGCTCTTGTTGGTTGGCATTCCGCCGCACGCTCCAAGAGCGAGACCAAGCGAAAGGGCGAGGGCACCCGCCAGCTTGCTGTGTTTTGCAAAGGGCATTGTTCTCACCTTTTCCGATTAGAGGTTGAAACCAGGAGTCGCGACGGCAGCGTTGCGATCCTTATTGTTGTCATCACCCGCACGGCGCGGAGCGACTGCATCCGGAGTGACGCCACCAACGCTTGGTGTGCCATCGCCATTGCCGGGCTGTGGGTTGGGGCGTTCGCCGCCGTTTCCGGCATTGTTGCGATACCCGAACAATTGCTGAAGTTCGGTGGCTGCGTTGAAGCCATCGGTGGGCAGACGGATGTCACGATCATTTACTGGTTTCACCAGATATGGCGTGACCACGATCACCAGCTCCGTCTCGCCCTTACGGAAAGAGCGCGACCGGAATAGGTTGCCGATAATCGGCATGTCACCGAGGCCAGGGGCCTTGTCGATTGTGGTCTGCGCGTTGTTGTTCATCAGACCAGCAATCATGAAGCTTTGGCCTGATCCCAGCTCGATCGTTGTTTCCGCACGACGTGTGGTCAGAGCGGGGATCTGGAATCCGTTGATCGTCACTGCGCCTTGCGAGGAAAGTTCCGACACTTCCGGGCGAACACGCATTGAAATACGACCATTTGACAGGACCGTTGGCGTGTACGCCAGGCTTACGCCAAATTTACGATATTCGATCGAAGTCGATCCGAGGCCTTGACTGGTCGGGATCGGAAACTCGCCCCCGGCCAGAAATTCAGCTGTTTCGCCTGACAGAGCTGTGAGGTTTGGCTCTGAAAGCGTGGTAACAAGACCATCTGTTTCAGCCAAATCAAGCGCGCTGGCCAAATCAAGTCCAAGGAACTTGTCGAAGCCGGAGATTGTCGTGCCCGGTGCATTTTGTGTGACAAGTGATGAACCTTCTGCAGCCTCGGTTCCGCCGGTGAATACACCGCCGTTGACAGTCCATTGCGGGAGAAATGCTTCACGACCAGTCGCTACACCAAAGCGAAAGCCACTAGTTCCGTCGTAAGTATTCAGGTTGCCGCCGATAGTGCGAACCAGCGAGCGGCTAACTTCCGCAAAGCGAACGCGCAGGTTCACCTGCAGCGGCGTTGCCATGCGCATGCGGCTGATTACGTTCATCTCGTCGCCAACGAAGGCCTGAACGAGGCGCTCTACCTCAGACACGTCCTCAGGCGAGCCGACAGTGCCGGTCAACAGAAGAGTGTTTGAACCCATCGTTGCGACGCTTACCTTCGCGTTGGGCATAGCCAAGGCCAGCATCTGATCGACACTCTCAATGTTAGAGCCGACACGAATGTTGGCTGACCAGATTACATCGCCGCGCGCATTGCTGGCATAGATGGTGGTTTCGCCACCTGCCTTGCCAAACACGTAGAGCTGGCGCTGAGATTTGACCTGCACATCAGCAATATTGTCATTGGCGATAAACACGTCCGACATTTGTCCGGGGATAGAGATCAGTTGGCCGCGGCCAATCGAAATCACGATATCCTCTGCCGGTGTCGACACGTTCTGCGCTGTTGCAGTCGTCGTCATCGGTGCTGCAGCGAGCGGCGCGATGGCCAGGCTGGCAAGCAGCAGTTTTGTAGTCAGGCGACGTTTCATGGTCTTGCCCCTTGATTTAGAAATGCTTGTCATCGGTCACGCCCCCTCAACGAATTACCGTTGCGCCAGCAATCGGCACCACTTTGCCTGCTTTGCGCACATTCTGAGCCTGAACCTGATTGAGATCAGTTCCGGCCTTCGCGATTGGAACAGTGGTTGTGTTGTTTCCACGCGATACGCGGACAGTCGGGCCAGGAATGACCGGTGTGCCATCAGGATTAGTCGGACGTTCCGAGTTCATGATGGGCTTGGTACGGCGCTGATAACGAGACACGTCGCCCCCGGTGCTGACAGTTGCGCCACGCTCAACCGGGCGATTCATGGCAGCGCGAAGAATATTCTCTTCTTCTTCTGGTGTCGCGTCATCTGGGATGACAACGTCGCCTGAAGCGATTGCGCGTTCGAGTTCAGCCTGATTATCGGCAATAGAGCGCAGTGCGAGACTGAGTGTGCCAATTGTCTGAGCAACTGCGACCTTCTCTGCAATCTTTGGTGTGACTTCGAGGGTCACTGTGCGGAACGCGCGGACTACAGTCTTGCCATCTTCCGTGGTCGTCTGCTCGGTTGACTGGTCGGTTGCCAGAACGCGCAGATTACGAAGCACAGTTTCTGCAGCTTTCAGCGGCTGGCCTTCGTCGCCTGACACAGTTTGCGTCAGAACAAGGTCAACGCGGTCACCAGGGAATACGAAGCCTGCGACACCGGTCTTAGCCGATACAGGGACGGTGACAGCGCGCATGCCGGGGCTGAGCGCCGCAGCAAGGAAACCGCGATCACCAGGGCTAACCAAAGAACCCTGCGTGACTGGTTCACCTGCAGTGATAGGGTGACGTACAACGGTGCCAAGCAACTCGTTGATGTCTGATTCGCCGTCGAGGAAATATGCATCCTGCACCAGTTCCTCCGGCCACTGCTGGAAGTTCATCGCATCTGCAGTGATAATAGTGCCGGTTGGCAGTGCGCGTTGTGCCACAAGAACCTTGGGTCCCTCGGGCACAGGTGCTGCTTCAACCTGTGGTGCCGTGCTACCGGCAAACATGCTCCGAGCTGCCAACGCCGTACCGACCGCAACGACCAGTGCAACAAGCAGCAAAACCAGCTTTTTCCTATCCATGGCTAATCAAGCCCCCTAGTTCGGCCCGAACACTTCGGGCGGGAATGGTTTGTGTCTTTATTCGTGAATTGGTTAAAATCAGGTTCATCCCAATCCGGTGGTCTCGCTCGCACGAGGTAAGTATTGTGTTCCGATCACCCACAGGCCACCGATTGCGATGGCCACCCCGTATGGAATTTTGAGGCGATCTCTCTGTTTGCGGATGATGTGCCAGCCGCCCATGATGATGGTCAGCCCTCCGCCAGCGAGCGCCATCACGATCAGAAGTTTGAGAAACCAGGACGGCTCGACCCACAGCGCAAGAGCGGTCAGAAGTTTGACATCCCCGCCGCCCATCATCTTCAGAGCAAACAATCCGGCGAAGACAGCGAAAGCAGCCAATGCAACGCCAAGCTGCGCTGCGACGCCCGGCCACAAGGAAAGGCCGCTGGCCCACCAGAAGATCGGCGCGGCAAGCGCAATACCTGCGTTCAGCCAGTTATCAATCTGGCGGCGGTGCAGGTCGGTAAATGCGGCGAACAGCAGGGCAATTGCCAAGCCACCGAGCAATCCGTAGTGGAGATATTCGAAAAACATTTGGCCCCCAGGTTTCCCTTGGGAGACAGTGCTAAAGACTATGACTTACCAAAAAGTAACCACAGCCAGAGAGTTGAAATTAGCCAAGTGAACGGGACACTCCTTGAACCGATAAATCGACGCGCAATTCCATCTTCGGCCATAGAGACATTCTGGGCTGCACCAGACGGGCACAAGATCCGCAGGATTGACTGGGCCGTGGAGCACCCTCAGCGCGGATCAATCCTTTTCTTTCCGGGTCGCGGAGACAATTACGAGAAGTATCTCGAAGCGCTGGAACAGTGGCATCGTGAGGGCTGGCGCGTGACCGCAGCGGATTGGCGCGGACAAGCGGGTTCTGGTCGATTGGGAAATGATGCGGTTACAGGCCATGTCGATGATTTCGACCTTTGGGTGGAGGATCTGGCTGCGCTCTGGAAAGAATGGAAAGCGCAAGTTGCTGGACCACATGTACTGGCGGCGCATTCCATGGGAGGGCACCTGGTCTTGCGCGCGCTTGCAGAGCGCAGGATCGATCCCGACGCTATGGTTCTCTCTGCGCCGATGCTTGGCTTTGCAGGCGCTTTGCCGCCTGCCGTTGGCCATGCTGCCGCCAAGCTGATGTGCGCGATCGGGGATCCCAAGCGGCAGGCATGGAAATGGAGCGAGAAGCCCGGCGTGGTTCCTGCGGGTCGTCAGGCACTGCTGACCCATGACGATGACCGCTATCAAGACGAGTTGTGGTGGCGTGAGGAGCGCCCAGAGCTGGTGATGGGGCCTGGGAGCTGGGGCTGGGTTGAACGCGCCTATTCATCGATGCGCACATTATTTGACGGAGACAAGTTGGAGCAGGTCCAGACACCAGTGTTCATTGTCGCCACATCAAACGACAAGCTGGTTGGTATCAAGGCGATTGACGAAGCCGCGCGGCGCTTGCCGAATTCCGAAATCCTTCGCTTTGGCAAGGAAGCGCATCATGAGGTGCTGCGAGAGGTAGACGCCGTGCGCAGCAGGGCAATGAACGCGATCAACGACTTTCTGGATCGGATGGCACCGCGCCAGTGAGCGAATTGTTCGACATTGCGGTAATCGGGGCTGGAATGGCGGGCGCCAGTCTGGCTGCTGAAATAAGCGCAGATGCGCGCGTGATCATCCTCGAGGCAGAAGACATGCCCGGCTATCACTCGACCGGACGATCAGCGGCGTTCTGGGAGACGTGCTACGGCGGTCCCGAGATCGTTCCGCTGACCATGGCCTCAGGCGAGTATCTGAAACAGCATAGTTTCCTAAGCGATCGCGGGGCGCTCTATCTCGCGCGCGAAGCGGATCAGTCAAAGATCGACGATTTCTTCGAACGGTTTTCGGGTACTGGAGCCGAATTCGAGCAGATCGATCGGCATGAATTGGATGAAAGCGTACCGGGCTTACAGGCTGAGTGGGACCGTGCGATCTGGCAGCGTGATTGCGC